>JAFGAO010000092.1 GCA_016933615.1 Acidobacteriota bacterium | reverse complement strand
TGGGCGAACACGAGGTTCGCCCTCCGGATTCACGGAACGTTTGGCGGTTCGGAGCACCCCATGTATTGCGAGGTGTCTTCAATATTGGACCGGGGCGAACACGAGGTTCGCCCCTACGACATACCCAGGATGGGCAGATGTATTGAAAAGGTTACGTCTCGGTTTTTGTATGCATGGGCGAACACGAGGTTCGCCCCTACGGTTCATCATGAAACCGCGCGTCGGCCTGCCGCCGGTCCACGCCGGGGTTGTCGAACCAGCCGGCTCGGGAAACCGAGCGGGAGTCGAAATCGGGTATGTAGGGCTTGATATCGAGCAACGGGGTTCCGTCGAGAATATCCAAGTCGGCGACGTGGAGCACGGGGCCTTCCCTTTTGACCAGGCGCACAACGGACAAGCCGATCGGGTTCGGCCTGTTGGGCGACCGGGTTGCGAACAGGCCGTGTTCGGTATTGTCCCGGTAGGGGACCACCCTCGGCCGGAACGGGCCTACCCTGTCCATCCAGTAGATCAGCCACAGGCGCTCGAAATGCTCGATATCGTCGAGTGCTGCGGCAAAAGGTTCGTTTACCCGGATGCGCCCCTCGGCGCCCCGCCCGTAAACCGTCTGGATGGGTGTTCCAGACGCCTCCCTGAAGGCCGTCTGAATCGTTCCGATTACCTGAATGTTTATGGGCCTGCCTTTTTCTTCATCCAAAACCGTTTCCTCCCCCGAAGCGCGCAACGCCTGCGCTTTCCATTATTTTCGTGCTTCCAACCCACCGCCTCAATCCCGGACTTCCATATCCAGGGACTTCAGCTTCCGGTACAGCGTGCTCGGATTGATTCCCAGCTGGCGCGCCGCCCTGGACCGGCTCCCCTTATGCCGCCGCAGCGCTTCGCTGATCAGCAGCTTTTCCATGGAGCTCAGCGACATCGGGCCGCCGCCGCCGTATGCGGCCGCGCCCGAGGGCCGCAGTTCGGACGGCAGATGATGCAGCTCGATGAGCTGCCCCCGGCACAGTACAAAAGCCTGCTCGATGATGTTTTCCAGCTCGCGCACATTCCCGGGATAGTCGTATTCCATCAATTGGGCCATGACCTCTTCGGAGACCCCTTCGATGTCCTTCCCCTG
This sequence comes from Acidobacteriota bacterium, assembly GCA_016933615.1. Taxonomy (GTDB): domain Bacteria; phylum Acidobacteriota; class UBA6911; order UBA6911; family UBA6911; genus UBA6911. Next base: position 13,158 of record JAFGAO010000092.1, on the reverse strand, counting down.
CAGCCGGTTGAATTTCTCCACAAGATGATCCACCAGGAGCGGGATGTCCTCCCGGCGCTGGCTCAGTCCGGGGAGCATCAGGCTGATGACCCGGATGCGGTAATAAAGGTCCTCACGGAAAACGCCTTCGCGTACAAGCTGGCCCAGGTCCCTGTTCGTCGCCGCTACGATCCGCACATCGGTCTTCACGGCTTCCACCGATCCCAGGGGTTCGATCATCCGGTCCTGAAGCACACGCAGAAGCCGCACCTGCATGGCCGGAGAAATATCTCCGATTTCGTCCAGGAATATCGTCCCTCCATTCGCCAGGGTAAAGCGGCCCGGCTTGTCGCGCCTGGCATCGGTAAAAGCGCCCGCCTTGTGCCCGAACAGCTCGCTCTCCAGGAGGGTATCGGGCAAAGCGGCGCAATTGACGGCGACGAAGGGCTTGTTCCTGCGCGGCGACAGGCTGTGAATGGCCCGGGCGAAAAGCTCCTTCCCCGTGCCGCTGGCGCCTTCTATCAGCACGGTGCTGGAACTCTCGGATATCTGCGGCAGGACATCAAAAAGCTTCATCATCGCCGCGCTGCGGCCGACAATATCCTCGAACGTATACCGGGATTGCAGTTCCTTGCGAAGCTGTTCGATCGGGCTCAGGTCCTGAAAAGTCTCCACGCCCCCGACGGGCCGCCCCGATTCGTCTTTTATGAGGGCGGTGGAAATCCGGATGGGTATCCTTTCCCCCTTCTGGTTGACGATATGAGCCGTCGCGTTCAGGACGGGTTTCCCGCTGGACATGGTTCGGCGCAGCGCGCAGGCGTTCTCGCAGATGCTGGCCCGGAAAACATCGCAGCACTGCCGGCCCAGGGCCTCACTCCTCTTCACATGGGTGATTCTCTCCGCCGCGCGGTTGAAGGCCGTGATGCGCCAGTCGAGATCCACCGTGAAAACGCCCTCGTTGATCGAATCCAGTATCGTTTCTTCCCTTCCATCCAATTCCTTTTTCACTCTTTTCTCCGGCAAATAATTGCATATTGCAATATATTAAGATATTTGTATTGCAACATGCAATATAAGATTTCCTCTTTTGCAAGAAAAGGATTTTTTAGACGGAAACGGGGCCATTAATTCCTGATGCGCAGAGAGAGTTTTCGCACGGCTCGGTCGAACTGGCGTGTACCGCCTCCCTTTGCCAGCATAAAAATCCATCTCCATGATTTCGGTGAAGGTCACCATAGCCTCGAAATGATTCACCGAATCCATTCAGCAAGGAAGCGGAACCGCCGCCGCCCCCCCCCCCCCGGGGGGGGCAAGAAAGGTAGCATAGTTTGTCTTTTCAATTAAATCGGGAATTGTTTCATTGGGGCTCGCGACAAAATGCAAATTTTTTTTGCGCGAGCCCCGAGATGCGGTTTGTGCGATCCGTTGGTCGTAACGCGACCTAAAATCGCTATAAAGCGCTGATCCTTTCCGATGAATTTTGAGGTTATGGTGACTGTCCCGAAATTAAATTATGGATTCAATGTTACCGGATCAGGGGCTATAATGTACCGTTTGGAAATTAATTCAGCATCAAGGAGAAAAGCATGAAGGTAGGATTCGCAGTTCAGTATGACGAAGGAATGGAAAGCACCGTTTACGACCATTTCGGCTCCGCGCCGGCCTTTCTCATAGTAGACACCGAGGAGAAACAGATTGCAAAGGTAGACAATTCCAACTCCCACGAATCGCACGGGAATTGCAACCCGATGGGGAAGCTTGGAGGAAACAATATCGACGCGCTCGTTGTCGGAGGCATCGGGGCCGGCGCCATTATGAGATTGAATTCTTTAGGAATCAAGATTTACAGGGCCGGAGCGGTGAAAATAAGGGAGAACATAGACCTGTTGAATGAAAACAGGCTCCTTGAGATTACGCCCAACGATTCCTGCGGCGGGCACCAGGGCCACTGCGACCATTAACCGTGGCTTGGCGGCGTCTTTCGGCTCTCGAATCACCGGTGCAAGAAACAGCGCCTGATTGAATCCAGTCAGAAGAAGCCGGAATTCAGGCGCCGCCCGGCCTCCGGCCGATGCCGGATCGAGCATCCTGCGACTCAGGAATCAGGCCAGGAACGGATAAACCGGTTTTTGGGGAATACTTGAATTTTCAATCTGAAATCTTTTAACTGATGCCATGATAAATCCCACGCAACAGTCTCTGGAAAACTTTAGGCACCAGGCACATCCGCACTGCATCAGCTGCGGCGCCGGCAATGAGGCCGGCCTCGGCCTGGAATTTCATTTGCGGGAAGACAACGGCGTCGAAGCCGAGTTTACGTGCGATCGCCTCTACCAGGGATATCCCGGATTTCTTCACGGAGGGATCGCGTCCCTGCTGCTGGATTCCGCAATGGCCAACTGCCTTTTTGCACATCAAATCAGCGCGGTCACAGCGAGATTGATCATTCGTTACGTCAGTCCGGTCAAGATCACCGAATCGGCGACGGTAAAAGCGTGGATTCGCGATAATCAGCCGCCCCTTTATGTTCTGGAAGCGGAGCTGGAGCAGGGCGGCAAAGCGGTGGTCCGTGCCTCGGCGAAGTTTATGAAAATGGATTTTCCCCCGTCGTAATCCGGATCCGGCTTATTCTATGGTTGCTGTTCAATAAAAACGCAAAACCAACCGTCCCTTGAGGGGAATCACCCGGATCGGAATCGATCCAAGTCGAGGCTTGGCTCCTGGATTGTGCATCATTACAGAACAGAAATTTCATGTATCCTGCCTCGCTCCTCATCCGGAAAGAGGAATGACGGAGAATTAATTCTATGGGATCCGTTACAAGCAAAGAAAACGCCGAACAGCCCGAATATTCCGGACCGGTTCTTTTCTATAACGACACCGTCGTGGACCACTTCGTAAATCCCCGCAATGTCGGGGAATTGACCGAGAGCGAAACCGACGGTTACGGGCTGGTCGGAGATCCTTCCTGCGGAGATCAGATGAAACTCTGGATCTCGGTTCGATCGGGAAGAATCGAAAAAATCGCCTTCAAGTCCTACGGGTGCCCCGGCGCAATCGCGACAAGCAGCATGCTGACGGACCTGGCCAGGGGCCGTTCCGTAGAGGATGCGAAACGGATAACGGACGACGATGTCGTGGAGGCTCTCGGAGGTATCCCCGAAAGAAAAAAGCACTGCTCGCTCCTCGGCGTCATGGCCCTGCAGGCCGCGATAAAGGACTGGGAAGCAGGACGCGGCCTCAAAAAGGAGAGCGGAGCGTGATCTACCTGGACCACAATGCAACCACCCCCATGGACCGCCGGGTTCTGGGAGCGATGCTGCCCTATCTTGAAAATGAGTGGGGCAACCCGTCCAGCCCCTACCGGTTTGCCGCCCGGGCGCGCCTTGCGGTCGAGCGCGCCAGGCACAAAATTGCCGAATGCTCCGGATGCAGGCCGGAAGAGATTATTTTCACTTCAAGCGGCACTGAATCGGACAACCTGGCCGTGCGCGGAACGGCTTACGCCCTCGGATCCCGGGGACGCCACATCGTCACCACCGCAATCGAACACCATGCCGTACTGAACACCTGCAGGGCGCTGGAAAAGGACGGCTTCAGGGTAACGTATCTTCCTGTGGACCATAGCGGCGCCGTCCGCATTGAAGAACTTGAAAGGAGCCTCACGGCGGAAACCGTTCTGGTCACCGTCATGCACGCCAACAACGAAACCGGCGTTCTGCAGCCTGTCCGGGAAATCGCCGCACTGGTGAAAAGGCGGGGTATCCCTTTCCATACCGATGCCGTCCAAACCGCCGGCAAGATGCCCTACCCGGTATGCGGACTGGGAGCCGATCTCATTTCCCTATCAGGCCATAAACTTTACGGACCCAAGGGCGCGGCGGCTCTTTTTGTCAGGGAAACGACCCCGATGTCCCCTATTCTGACCGGGGGAATGCAGGAAAAAGGGCGGCGCGCGGGAACGGAAAATGTCGCGGGCATCGTGGGGCTTGCGCACGCATTTTCCCTCTCGGCAAGCCTGGCTGAAGAAGAATACAAGCGGCTGGAGACGCTCCGGGACCGATTCGAGCAACGGGTCCTCGCCTCAATTCCATCGGCGAAAATCAACGGGGCCGGCGCACCGCGAATCCCGAATACCACAAACATCAGTTTTGACTCCGTCGACGGGGAATCCATAGTGCTGGGACTCGACCTCGAGGGCGTCTGCGCATCCACCGGGTCGGCCTGCTCCACCGGCGATCCGGAGCCGTCACACGTTCTTTTAGCGATGGGACTCTCCTCGAAGGAAGCTCAAGGATCCATAAGAATTTCACTTGGCCGGGAGTCGGACGAAAAGGGGATGGATGCCGCCTTCGAAGCCCTGTCCCGCACGGTCGTGCGCCTGCGCTCCATTTCTTCCGTCTAGCTGACCCTGCCCCGCCCATACTCGGGCTATTGCAAATCCATTTGCATTAAAAACAACATAATGATAATAAGTATTAAAACTTATTTCACTTCGGCGGTCAGCCTGGCCCCCGGCAACGCCGGATTGAAGGTCCTGCGACTCCGGGTGGGGTTTCGGGGTTGGCATCGGCGCCGGTATCGGGATCGGTTTTAAAAACCCGATACCGATCCCGATGGATATCCGTCCCAGCCTTTTGCTTTTAAAAGGGTCCCAGGTCCGAGGGGGAGATACCGGCAGATGAAGACGCGTGCGGGAACCATTCATTCGCTTCCAGCAGGAATTTTCATGCTCAGTCTTATGGCGACCGGATGGCTGCATATCTGCATGCACGACTGCCATGGCGATCCATCCGGACACGACTGCCGCTGCCTCATCTGCTCCGTCTATAACCATACCGTTCTGAATACGGATCCATCCGACGGTATCGAAGCTCCATCGGCCTCCCGCCTGCCGCTTCCGGTCGAACCGACAGTAAAAAGGGAGCCGGCATATCGGGGATCTGTTTCGGTCCGTGCGCCGCCTTCCGTGATTTGAGCTCCATTCTTTTCCTAAGTTCCACGCCCGTATTATTTCCGCAGATACAGGAGGGCATTATGCCGTATGACGCCGTTCGTAAACGCATGCTTATTGCCTTTATTCTTCCGTTAGCGCTATCGGCGCCCCGGCTGAATGCGGGAACAGCCGCAGGGACGGAAACATTTCGCTTGGAAGGTCGGGCCGTCGACTCCGCTTCACAGGAGGGGATTCCGGGAGCGGCGCTGCGCCTGCTCGAGTCGCCGGAAAGAACGGTCACGGACGGAGAGGGTCGGTTCGTATTCAACAACCTGGAGCCGGGCCGGTACACGCTTGTCGCATCCCATTTCCGGTACCTGGAGCAGCGCATCGTCTTTGGGGTTCCACCGAAAGAAGATTTGAGAATCGAATTGATCCCCCTGCCGCTTTACAGCGAAACAGTCACGGTCACGGCCGCGCCTTGGGCCGTGGAAAGAGCCGATGTCGCGCAATCGATCGATGTGGTGGACACTTCCGAAGTCCGGGTACGTTCCGGCATGTCCGTCGGAGACGCGGTCGGCAGCCTGCCCGGGGTGCGCAGCATCGCCACCGGGGAGTCCGCGGGAACGCCCATGATCCGGGGGCAGACGAATGAGCGCATACGGGTCCTGAGCGACGGATTCCCTCATGACTACTACCAGTTCAGCCGGCGCCACATGCCGAATATTGAAACCTACGACACCCATTCCATAGAAGTCATCCGCGGGCCGGCCGGCGTTCTTTACGGCACGCAGGCGATGGGCGGACTGACAAACCTGGTTTCCGCCCCCCTGCCGACGGCGCCTGCAGGCAATTACGTTTTCCACGGCGAGGGCATCCTCGGTTATGCCGGAAATAACGAGGCGAAAATCGGCCACGGCCAAATCGAGGGAGCGCATGGCGGCCTGGGCGCCCGGGCCGCCTGGACCCGGCGCGCCGCGTCCGACATCGGCACCCCGGAAGGACCTCTTCCCAATACCGACTACGATCAGCGCTCCGGACTGCTTGAAGCGGGCTACCGGGCGGGCGGCGGTTTCCGCGTGCGGGGGCAGTACCGGTACTGGGAAAACGCCTTAGGTTTTTATATACCGCCCCAACCGGACTTCCGTCTGAACCTCAGGAACGATATCGGGCAAATCGATTTCTTGGTGCCGTCGGAATGGGGTGAATGGAACCTTTCGTCGAACATTTCCGAGAACAACCGCCGCGTCTTCCCCGGCGGGCGCTCCCAGGGAGCCAAGGTGGATCTCAGCCTGCTGACGCAGGCCTACCGCGCGGCGCTCGAACACAAGCCCGCCGGAATTCTTCGCGGCTGGCTTCAGCTGGAATACACCAGGCAAAAAAACGAATCCTTCGGGCCCGTTACACTCCTCCCCTGCTATCGAAACCGGACATGGTCGGCAGCCGTATTCGAGGAAGTCCGGCTGGTTCGTTCCGGCGGCCTGGACCGGCTCGTGCTCAACCTCGGCTTCCGCTACGACAACCGGCGCCTGGAAGTCCCGGCGAATCCTGACCGCGGCATTACAGAAGACTTCAGCAAAAGCTACACGCCCGTAACCGGATCCGTGGGAGTGGTTTATCGGCTGAACCGGGCTTTGTCGGCCGGTTTCGGCTACAGCAGGGGCTGGCGCAATCCTTCCGAATACGAGCTTTTTGCCGAAGGCCCCCACGACGGGGCGCTCCTGTACGAGCGGGGGAATCCTTTTCTGGACGAGGAAACGAACCGGAACCTGGAATTCACCCTCCGCGTGGAAGATAATCGGGTCCGGGGATCTTTCGCCTTTTACCATACTTCCTACGACGATTACATCTACCAGAGGCTGACCGGAGAAGCAGTCCAGGGCCTTCCGGAAGGCCAATTCAGCCAGGCAGATGCGACAATGAAAGGTTTCGAGGGACAGCTTTCCGTGGATACGGCCTCCTGGCTGACGCTCAGCATCGCAGGGGACGCCCTTCGAACCGAAAACCATGCCACCGGCCGGCGCCTGCCGTTTTCGCCCCCGGACCGCGCCATCCTCGGGGCCCGTTTCCACAGGGCCGTTTCCGCCGGCTGGATCCAACCCTATGTGGAAATCAGGGGAACCATAACGGGAAAAGGCAAGATCGCCGGACCTGACGAGCCCTTTCCCCTTGACACGGAAGGTTATGCGCTATTAGATCTTGGGACCGGCATTCAAAGGCGCTTCGACAAGGGGATTCTTGCATTCGACCTGTGGATCGGCAATGTCGCCGACAGGGCGTACAAAGACTTCCTTGACACCTATAAACTCTACGCCCTGAGCCCCGGGAGAAACATCCGGGCTACATTGAAGTTTTTGTTTTAAAGAATATCGAAAAGACGGAGGAACGGTTATGGCAAAAATATTGCTTTTCGCCCTCGCGCTTGCCTGCATCCCGGCATGCGCCCCCATTCAGGCTCCCGAACCGGCTGCAAGACCGGCGGCAAGAGACGGAGCCTTCATCCACATCACCGCGGGAATCAACGATCCGCATCGGGTTGCCATGGCGCTGCAGATGGCGGCCGTCATGGCGGAAGACCGCGATGTCCTGGTTTATTTCGACATCAAGGGCATCGAGATTGTTCTGAAGGATTCGCCCGATATCGCCTACGCCCAGTTCCCGGGCTCCAAGGCCCAACTGGCCTCCCTGGCAGAAAAGGGGATTACCATCGCCGCCTGCCCCGGATGCCTGAAAGCCGCGGGTAAGACGGAAGCCGACCTGGCCGAGGGGGTCACGTTGGCCGAAAAAGCCGAATTCTTCAATTTCACGCAAGGCCGGATATTCACGCTGGACTACTGACGTTTCCCGTTCAGGGTTTCCCGTTTCCCGTCAGGAATCCACGAGGGGAAACGGGAAACGTGCGGGTGCGGCCCCCGTTTTATGTAAAAGAAACCAACGCCAATCTCTGCATGCGAGAAGAGCTAATCCAGCCCCCAGCTTTTAAAAAGATTCTTGTAGAAATCGGGCCTTTCAAAATCAGGATGCATGAACATGTGATGGTCCCGGTATGAAAAAGGACCGTGTTCGTTCTTCCTGACATTGGCCATCATCGCCGGCATCTTTTCCCCCGGGATGGAGAACATCATGTCCCCCTCGTCGGTGAGCGCCCGCTGGTATTCCCCGGGATCCGGGACGACAACGTAGAACTGCTTGGTCTTCATCGGAGCGACGACGGACCAGCCGCAGGAGGGCGGGAAGAAATGCCCGCTCACGGACGGCACATCCGCAATCGGCATCGTCAACAGCAGCCCCCTCAACTGCGCGGGATTCGAATAGATGATCACGACGTCCGGGATGAAATTCGCCTTCTGCAACGGAGCCGAGACAATGCCGACATATTTCCCCTGCTCGAAACAGTCGTAGGGATGGGACCAGCTCATGCTTTCGGGCCTTTCCACGAATCCGTAGGCCATGGGCGCCGTCGGGCACCATTGATCCTCTTTCAGCATCGCCACGGTCGTCCCCTCACGGCGCGACAGGGCGAAAGCCTGGCATTGGGCCAGATGATACCCGCGGTCCTTTTTGGGCCTCATGGACCCTTCCGGAATATCGGCTTCCTTTTCCAGCATTTTTACGGCAATGGGAGAAGTCCGCAGCAAAAGCTGTCGTTCCAGTTCCTCCCCGTACTTGTTGAATTCACTTAACGCCGTCATTTGATTCCCCTCCTGTCGGGCGGATGAAGATTCCGAACTCGCCGCGGCGGCGAGTTTCCCCGCGGCCCCGGCCATTACGCCTGCCACTCCCAGACCTATCGCTTCCCTCCTGGATATTTTTTCTTTCATGAGGAAAACCTCCTTTTTTAAATACAAACGTGCCAAGCCTGCCGGCCCCGGCGATAGCTGCAGGTATCCGGCTTAATTTGAGCATAACACAGTCAGTAACATAACGACTTAAAGCAAAACCATTGCCAGAAATCCTGAAACCGGGGTTTGCATTTATTATTCCACATGGGAGATACTGGTTTTTCGGCGAACCGTTATCCAGCTGAAGAAAGGAATGTCTCCATGAAAATGAGCCGCATCCGGACAGCGCTTTTGCTGCTGTTCGCCTTCACCTTTGTTCAAACAAGCGGTGCCCTGGGGCAAAGTTCCGCCGCTGCGGCGACCCCCGAACCGGACCAGATCCGATTGACCTGGACCGGCGATCCCGCGACCACAATGACAATTACATGGAGGACGGATGCGACCGTCGCCTCCGGACTTGTTCAATACCAGGAGGGAAACAGTATCAACAGCAATGCGCGCGAAATGCAAGCCCGGGCGCAGGATTTCAAAACCGACCTTGGGACAACAAGGCTCTTTTCGGCGACGCTGGCCGGCCTGTCCCCGAACACGCGCTTTTCCTACAGGGTCGGAGACGGAAAACGCTGGAGCGGGATTCTAAGTTTCAAAACCGCCGACCCCGACGCCAAGACCTTCAAGTTCCTGGTATTCGGAGACAGCCAGAGTCCGGTAACCGGCGGCGATCCTTACGGAGAGTGGCGGGAAACGGTTCAGAATGCCTACAAGGCGAATCCGGACGCAAGTTTTTTTGTCAATGTAGGGGATCTCGTCGATTTCGGCCAGATCGGGGCGCACTGGGATGCATGGTTTGCGGCCGTAAAAGGCGTCATCGACGCCATCCCCGCCATGCCTTTGCCGGGGAACCATGAATCCTACGGTTCCCGGGACACCTGGAAGCCGGAATTCTTCACCGCCCAATTCGTATTGCCCCGCAACGGTCCCGTCGGCCTGAAGGAACAGGCGTATTCCTACGATTTCGGCCCCGTTCATTTCGTCGTTCTGGACAGCCAGGCGGAGGAGCAGAGAAGGTACGGCGATATTCTTTCCATCCAGCAGTCCTGGCTGGAGTCCGATCTGACCACGAGCCGCAAGGAATGGAAAATCGCCTTCTTCCACCGGGCGCCCTACGGAGTGAAGCCCGACAGGGATGAAAAGGAAGTCCGGAACGCCTTCTGTCCGATACTTGAAAGAAACCGTGTAGGCCTGGTCTTCACCGCCCACGACCACGGCATCAAGAGAACATTCCCGATTAAGAACGGCGTTGCCGTTAAAGATCCCTCGGAGGGCACGATCTATTACGTCACCGGGCGAAGCGGCAGCAAAACCTACGATGATATTGAAGAAAAGGAACTCAGCGCCTTCTTCCATGCGCCGTTTGACCAGCCCAATTACTTCGTCGTCGAGGGAACGGATACGAAAATCACGGTTAAAACCGTTCTGCGGGACGGCGCCGTCATCGACACGCTGACGCTGGACAAGCCGAAGGCGAATACGTTTATGGGAGCTCCGGTTCAGTTTTAAAAAAATAAAATACGTGCAGTGACGGGATGGCGGTCGACGTCGAGGGCAACATCTACACGACCGATGCCGGCCGGGTCCGGATCTACGACGCCGACGGCCGGATGCTGGAGGAAATCGACGTTCCGGAGGAGCCGGCCAACGTCTGCTTCGGCGGCGAAGATTTCCGAACGCTTTTCATCACCGCCCGCACCTCGCTCTACAGCGTGCGTGTGAAGCATCCCGGTGCCAAGCCCGGCGGGGGAAGGGTATGGACCACCTTTATGGGGTCCGCGAGTTTTGAACTGGCTTACGACATCGATCTGGACGGCGGCGGAAATATTCATGTTTCGGGGATCGGATATGCCACCTGGGGGGATCCGGTCAATCCTTACAGCCGGAATCAGGACGGTTTTGTCGCGAAACTGACCGGCAGCGGCGAGATGGTCTGGAACACCTTTCTGGGATCCGTTGCCCATGATTATGTAAATGACATGGCCGTGGATGAAAACGGAAACATTTACCTGGCGGGGACCAGCCAGCAGTCATGGGGCAATCCGGTGAATCCGGTTACCTCGCCCTATACAAGTCCTTATGAAGCTTTTGCCGTTAAACTGGACACCGGAGGGAATATTGCATGGAACACCTTCATGGGTTCGGCATCCGATGATGAGGGCATTGGGGTCGCGGTGGACGGATACGGAAATGTCTATGTAACGGGGTACAGTTCCGGAAACTGGGGCGACCCTGACAACGACCATACTTCCGGATCCGACTACGATGCTTTTGCGGCGAAACTGGACGGCAACGGCGTCAGGAAGTGGAATACGTTCATGGGCTCCACAGGCACGGAGCGCAGCGATGGGATTGCGGTCAACGGGAAAGGAGATTTTCACATAACAGGAAAAAGCCAGGCAACCTGGGGGAGCCCGGTGAACCCGCATGCCGGAAATTTTGAAATCTTTGTAGTTAAATTCGCGGAAGGAAACACGGCCCCCTGGATACCCTTGCTTTTGCTCGATTAATAACCAATAACCTATTCATCCCCGTGTTTTTCATCTGCAGCCTGAAAAAACCAGGGATTAAATTGAAAATACGCGCAGTTGCATGCTCCAGTCCCGTAAACCGGCGGATCGGAGTGCTCCAATCGCGAATGTTTTCTGTAGCCGAAGATTGTTTTATACTGAAAGCCGTTTTATGACCCGGCTTCCACGGGCATGAACAGAAAATGGAGGCCATTCCATGCGATTCGCTGCCTGCTTCTTCGTCATCCTGTGTTTGATTGCGATACCGGAGGGCGCACCGGCCCAATCCGGATCCTCCTCGCTGCCGGCAATTCACGGGCTCCTTCTCCTTTCCGACGATGATTCCCCTCCGGTCTCCCCCTGGTCGAAGTCGTACGGGCACGGCGGCACGTATGCCGAATACCATACCTATGGGCTGGACGCGACAGCGGAAGGAGGCGTGGTCTTCTCCGCGGAAAGCAGCTACGGCGGCCGGGGCGGATACGACTTCTGGGTGGTCCGTCTCAACGCGGACGGCGCGGTTGCATGGGAGCGGGGGATCGGCGGTCCGTCCGATGATCACGCCAAGGCGGTCCGGCAGACCTCGGACGGAGGATTTATCCTGGCCGGCGATTCCTATTCCTTCCGGACCGGCGACCACTACTGCGACATCTGGGTCGTCAAGTTCGACGGGTCGGGAGAAATCGACTGGCAGCACACCTACGGAGGCACGCACACCGACGTACCAGCAGACGTCCGGGAGACGTTTGACGGACAGGGGGTTTCGACCGGCTATATTCTTGCGGGCTACACGCAATCCTTCGGCGCCGGCGGATACGATTTATGGATTTTACGGCTCGACGCCTCCGGCGGCATCGTTTGGCAGAAGACTTATGGGGGCGGCTCCAACGAGTTCGGCAGGTCCGTTCTGCCGGCGTCGGACGGCGGATTCCTAGTAGTGGGCAACACGTATTCCTTTGGGGCGGGAGCGGGAACAAGCGACGTGTGGGTCCTGAAGCTCACCGGCGCGGGCATCGTCGAGTGGGAGAAGACCCTTGGAGGCCCAGCCGACGAAGTACCCTATTCGGTTGGGCCGGCGGAAGACGGCGGGTACACGATCGGGGCGAGCACCGGTTCGTTCGGCGCCGGGAACGTCGATTTCTGGGCGCTGCACCTGAACGCGGCGGGCGGGCTCGCCTGGCAGTATGCCTACGGCGGCGCGTCAAACGATTACCCTCGGGATCTCGAAAAATCGGAGGACGGCGGCTATATAATGACGGGGTGGACTTACTCTTTCGGGACCGACAACAACGACGCCTGGGTGCTCAAGCTCGACACCGAAGGCGCGCTGCAATGGCAGAAGCGCTACAACAAGCCCTACGATTACGAAGGGGAGATCCTGAACGGCCCGGACTGGGCGTATGCGGTGGTTCAGACCACCGACGGAGGCTATGCTTTATCGGGAGACACGGACTGGTGGGATTCGGATCGCAACAGCGATTCCTGGGTGTTCAAGATCGACGGCCAGGGAGTACTCGGCTGCGACATGGCGACCGACACCGCCGCGATCCGTGACGGAAGCGGCGAAGTGACCGAAGGAACCCAGCACTCCTATAGTGCGGCCGACACCGCGGCGAACACCGGAACTCCGGTGACCTCAACCTACCAGAGCGTTCCCGAGGTTTTCGTCCACTGCGAGCCCTAGGAGGCTTGGTCTCGAGGCGAGCGGCTGGGGGCAGTAAAAGCCCTTTCCGGATCGGGGCCGCACCCGGCGCCGTTCTCCTAAGGGCTCGCGCAAAAATAATTTCACATTTTGCGGCCGGCTCTATTGTGCAAAGATCTACTGAGAAATACTATACTTTATTGCATTACCAAGAGCCGGCCGCCCTTCGGGGCGCGGCGGCGGACGGGCATCTGCTGC
>JAFGAO010000091.1 GCA_016933615.1 Acidobacteriota bacterium | reverse complement strand
TTTGGATGATTCCATGAAAGCAAATCGATAAAATCGCCGTAGATTATTGTGAGAACATCAGAGTAGAGAAACGCGGCGCGTTACACTATGCCACGGCCCTGATCGTGCTCGGGCCGGAAGAGGGATACAGGCTTGCGGAAACTCTGGGCTTGGGGGCACTTTTTATTGTGCGGGACCCGGTTGAAAACCGGTTCGTCGAAATGAGTTCACCCGCTTTCGACGCCCTGACCGGCAGCGGTATGCAGGGGTCGAATTAGAGCCCCATACGAGGTATACTTTCAAATAGAATGCTCTTTTCGAGCATTCGGAGAGGTTAAGGGATGAAGGTGCTTCTTTTGACGGTTTTTATTTTCGCTGTGGCCATGCTGCTGCTTGCAATTGGAGCGCTTTTCTTCAGCCGGTGCATTCGCGGCACCTGCGCCGGTTCCCTCACCTGCAGCCCCGAAGGCAGGGATGACACCTGCGGATTCTGCGGTGGGCAGAAAAAGCTCGGGGCGGGAAGGAACCCGCAGCAAACGGACCGATAGCGTGTCTCTCCTTCTCCGTCGATTGGCGGAACGGGGTGCCCGAGCTTAGGGCTCGCGCCAAAATGTAAACTTATTTTTGCGCGAACCCTTAGGGATTCAGCCGTCCGGCGCGCATACGCTGGAAACGCTTCTCCAGGTCGGTCACAACATATGCGAACAGGCTGACCCCCAGCACTTTCACCCAATCCATACCCGATAAAGGCGCCGTATCGAACCATCGGTTCATGATCGGAACGTACGTGATCAGGAGCTGCAGCGCGGCCATGCCGAGAGCTCCGAAAATGGCCCAGCGGTTCGAAAAAAAACCGATCGCCGATGGGGACCGGGTCAAGGACCGGCAGTTGAAGAGGTAGAACAGCTCCGTGAAGACCACCACATTGACGACAATCGTGCGCGCCTTATCCACGCTGCCGCCTCCCATGACTATGTGGTCGTAAATCCAGAATGCGCCGGCTGTCATAATCGCGCTGACCGTCAGGATTCGAAAGATCAGAGCGGGAGTCAGAATCGGCTTGCGGTTGTCCCTGGGAGGCCGTTTCATGATGCCAGATTCGGTGGGTTCGAATGCCAGCATCAATCCCAGCAGCAGGGCGGTTGTCATGTTGATCCAGAGAATCTGAACGGGGGTGATGGGCAGCGCCAGACCGAGAAAAATCGCCAGCATAATCAGCATGCCTTCTCCCATGTTCGTGGGCAGAGTCCAGACGATGAACTTGGTGAGGTTGCCGAAAACGCCGCGTCCCTCCTCCACGGCGGACTCTATGGTGGCGAAATTGTCGTCCGTCAGGATCATATCCGCGGCTTCCCTGGCGACATCGGTTCCGGCCAGTCCCATTGCTATTCCGATATCGGCCTGCTTCAGCGCCGGGGCGTCGTTGACGCCGTCGCCCGTCATCGCGACAATATTTCCCCGGGACTGCAGGGCTTCGACCAGGCGCAGTTTCTGAGAAGGATCGACGCGGGCGAAAACTTCCGTCTCTTCAGCCGCCGAGATCAATTGTTCGTCGGTCAATCCCGCCAGTTCACTGCCGGTCATGGTTTTCGGGTTGCCTCCGGTTTCGCTCTGCTCGGAAGAAAGCCCGATCTGGGAGGCAATGGCTGCCGCGGTCAGCGCATGATCGCCCGTGATCATCTTTACCTCGATGCCCGCGGTTTTGCAGGTGGCAACCGCCTGTTTGGATTCCGGGCGGGGCGGATCCATAAGCGCCTGCAGGCCGGTGCATGCCAGATTCCCCTGCCAGAAGTCCCCGGCCAGGGACTTCTGCTGCGCATCGCACCGGCCTTCCGCGAAGGCAAGCACGCGATATCCCTGCCGCGCCAGTTTAGCCGTTTCATCCAGAACGGATTCCCGGGCCGTCAGCGCTTCGACTCCGTCCGGGGGGGGCTCCCACCGGCAAAGATCGACAATTTTTTCAACAGCACCTTTGACGAAAACGCGGTTTGCGCCGGAAGCGGAGTCCGCGTGCAGTGTCGCCATGTACTGGCGGTCGGATTCGAAGGGAACGACATCGATTCGAGGAAGCTCCTGCGAAAGAGACTCCGGAGTGAAGCCCCTTTTCCGGGCGGAAACCAGAAGCGCTGCCTCGGTCGGATCCCCCTGGATTTTCCATTGTCCTTCCTCCTGCGTAATGTGGGAATCGTTGCATAGCGCGCCGGCGATGAGTATTTTCCGGACCCCTCCGGGCACCTCCTGTACGGGGTCTCCCCCGGGCCTCTGCAGGCTGCCCTCCGGTGTGTAGCCGGACCCCGTCAGTTCGAAAAGGCCTTCGGCTGAAAGGATCTGCTGGACCGTCATCTGGTTCTGCGTCATGGTGCCTGTCTTGTCGGAGCAGATTATGGTGGTGCTTCCCAGCGTTTCCACCGCAGTCAGTTTGCGGATGATGGCCCTGCGGTGCGCGAGCCGCTTGACCCCGATTGCCAATGTGATGGTTACGGCCGCAGGCAGCCCCTCGGGAATCATTCCGACCGACAGCGCGACGGCGGACATGAACATTTCCAGCACCGGTTGCCGGCGGAGGATGCCGACCACGAAGGTCAGGACTGCCAGGAGGCCGATGGCGTAGAGAAGAAGACGGCTGAAATGGGCTATTTTCCTGGTCAGCGGTGTTGCCAGCTCCACCGCTTCTGAAATCATTTCCGCAATCTGGCCGCTTGCGGTTTTGCCGCCGGTTGCCACGACCACCCCCCGCCCCTGTCCGTAGGTGGTAAGCGTTCCGGCATAGGCCATATTTCGGCGGTCGGCAAGGATCGCCTTGTCTTCCGTAATGATTTCCACGTTTTTCTGCACTGGCACGGACTCTCCCGTAAGCGTCGATTCGTCGATTTGAAGGTCGCGGCTTTCGATCAGGCGGATGTCGGCCGGCACCTTGTCGCCGGACTGAAGCAGGACAAGATCGCCGGGGATGAGATCGCGGGACGAAATGCGGCGTTTCACTCCGTCGCGGACGACAGTGGTTTCGGTCTGTACCATCTGCTTCAGGGATTCGATCGCTTTTTCGGCCTTGGATTCCTGGAGGAAGCCCACAACGGCATTAACCAGCACGACGCTGAAAATGACCGCCGCGTCGACGTAATGGGACAGAATCATCGTGACTGCAGTCGCAAGAAGAAGCAGGTAGACCAGGGGCTGTGCAAACTGCGCCAGGAACGCGATCAGGGGATTTTTGCGCTTCGCGGCTTTGAACTCGTTCGGTCCGAAGCGTTCTAGCCGGTGCTGAACCTCGAACAGGGGGAGCCCGTTTTGGGGATCGCACCCCATCAGATGGAGCGTTTCTTCCACGCTTAAATGGTGCCAGTGTTTTCCAAATATTTTTTCCATAGACTAAACTCACCTTTCCAAAGTCTGGAGGCGCCCCGAAGCTGCATTCCCCGGCAGCGGCGGTGAAACCTTTCATGGATGGGGGGGGGGCTCTTCATGCCCTTCGATGGACCTTGTCCGCGCCCTGAAAACGCGGGAAATAAGGTAATAGCCCACCGAGAGCGTGAGAATGATCAGCCCGATCGCAAAGAGCGAAATCGCGTCCATGGTTTTGACGTCCAGGATGATGACCTTGCGGGCGACGGCAATGAGCGCCACGACCATGACGATCTCCACATGGATGGCGTGCTCGATCAGGTAGGCCTTGATTGTTTCCAGCAGTTCAAGCCCGAGCAGCACGAGGAGAAACATGCCGAAGATTTCGAGAAGCTCGTTGATTCCGAGTAGATAGCGTTGATGGGCAATAATGTCTTTGACTAGAATGTACGCCAGCTCCGCAGTCGCCAGGGCGACGGTCACAATCATCAGACAGACCAGGGACATAACGATCACTTTTTCAAACCGATCGAGCAACTTCAGGATTCTTTCCGTCATTGATAACTCCTTAACGCTTCACGGCATCATCGTCGGGGCAGGGCACGATTGCGAACATAAAATAAAACATGTAGCATACTTTCATTTCACAATAAAGGAAAGCAACTGCGATACGACCGCTCTCCATGGAAGCCTTTTGCATCCCTGAACAGTTTCAACGCTCTGCATGCGCAAAGGTTCCCGGGCATTTCAATGCGGTTTCGTCCGCAGGTTGAAGATTTTTCGAATTGCATCTTCGTAGTTGGAAATTCAGGCCCGGGATAATGCAATCATGGCTAAGGCGGTTTCATGGTATGATGTTAGAAAATTTGTTCAAAGTTAAGGGATTAATGGATAAAAAGAGGGAAGCGCCATGCCGGGTTTAGGAGCTATGGAGTTGATTATTATTCTTTTCCTTCTCCCGTTTGCCATAATAGGCGCAGTCCTTCCGGTACTTGCTTTCTGGAAAATCTGCTCCAGGGTCGGCTTCAATGAGGCTTTGGGCTTGCTGATGCTGGTTCCGGTGGCGAATATCGTTTTGCCGCTTTATGTCGCCTTTGCTTCATGGCCGGCTTTGGAGAGGGAATCCGGACATGTCGCTGATATTCAGTGATACGGGAGAACAATGCGCGGCGCCCGATTTGAAAATTCCGTGAGAAACAACATAACCCTGACCGGCATGCCCGGCGCCGGAAAGAGCACGACCGGGATCATCCTTGCAAAAAATTGCGGGCTCGGGTTCATCAACACGGATGTGCTCATTCAGATCAACCGGCAAAAAACCCTTCAACAGATTTTGGATGCGAGCGGCCATCTGGCGCTGCGCGATATCGAGGAGGGGGAGATCCTGAAGCTGAACGTGGAAAGCCACGTCATTGCAACGGGCGGAAGCGCGGTATACAGCCGGCGTGCGATGGGCCGCCTGATCTCCATATCAACCGTCGTATTCATCGAGGTGTCCCTGGAACAGGTTCGGAACAGGGTGCTGAATTTCGCCGCGCGCGGCATCGCCAAGGCGAAAGACCAGTCAATGGAGGAACTGTACCTGGAACGGCAGGGGCTTTACAAAAAATACGCCCAAATCACGGTCGACGGAAACGACGTATCCCGGGAAATCCTGGCCGTGGAGATCGCATCCAGGCTCGGTTGGTGACGGCCGCCCGCCCCCGCCCGGGTATTCACGGGCTGGCCGGGTCGCAGAGTGTTTTTTTAAAAGGAGGCGACAATGAAAGTTATGGTGATAACCTTCTCGATTGCAGTCGCTCTTGGTTTCGCATTGAGCTTGGATCATTCCGGGAGTGTTTTTGCCGAGGACGACAAGCCTGAGCCTGAAGAGGTCGTAGCCGCCCACCTCGAATCCATCGGGAATCCTCGACTGCTGGCAGGCATAAAAAACCGCGGCATGAGCGGAAATGCTTCCGTGGAATTTATTCAGGGAGGGGTCGGAACCCTGGAAGGCCAGTGTCTGGTGGTAACGTCGGGACACAATCTGAGCCTCATTCTGAAATACGGCGGCATGGATTATCCCGGAGAATACTTCGCTTACGATGGAACGGATGTCGAGGTGGCCACCATAAGCCCGGGGCAGAGATCTCCCCTGGGAGACTTTATATTTCGCTACAACGGATTGATGAAAGAAGGTCTCCTGGGAGGGGTCTGGTCTCTGGGATGGCCCTTGCTGGATGTGGAGAATAGGGAATCCAAGATGAAATACAAGAGCGCTAAAGCGGACGGGCGCGAGCTGCACCAAATTGACTACAGTCCCAAGGGCGGCATGAACAGAATAGCGGTCAAACTGTTCTTCGAACAGGACACGTTTCGCCATGTGAGGACCGAGTACTCATTGAAGGTGCAGGGCGAACAATCGCTGCAAGCCGGCCGGACGGTTACCCGGGAGATCCCGAATTCTGGAAATTTGAGTGCCGGGCAGAGCAGCATAACGATTACCCGAGACGCCGGCATCCTGGACCAGATCGCAGACTCCCACTACCGGCTCGTGGAGAAGTTTGACGACTTCAGGGAAGTAAAGTTCGGGAATCCCGATAGCGGCAGCCTGGTCTTGCCGCACAGTTATACCCTCGAATATTCCGTCGAAGGGCAGGGGAGCTCGTTTTTAGGCCGCTGGAGCCTGACTGCGGATCAATGGATGCAAAACGGGACGTTGGATCCCTCGATTTTCAAAGTTCCCTGATTCGCCGCACGGTTGTTCTTTTTAAGCGATGGATGCAATATGGACAGCGGGCGCGTTTTTGTGGTACTCGGCGGTTCCTCTAAGTCTTTGAAAACACAAAGTGTGCGCCTGTAGCTCAGGTGGATAGAGCAACGGTTTCCTAAACCGTGGGTCGCAGGTTCAAGTCCTGCCAGGCGTACCATTTACCGCCGCAATAATTCCGGGCAGGAAAACGGCAATCCGCAGACCGGGACATCAGACCGGGGATCGCCGTCATAGCGACTTGCTTTCTACTTTGCCCTTTTGGCGATAATCTCTGCTTCCGCGGCTCCGCCGCCGGCTCCCGCCCCGCCGCCGGGGCCTCCGCCCATCATGCCGCCTTCGATTCCGCGCGTAAACCGGATCTCGTCTCCGGCAACTTTGCCTTTCCATACGACTTTCATCTCGTTTTCACCGAAACTGCGGAGAATATGGAAAGAGACTTCATCGTTCTGAATCCGGCCGTCTTTGATTTCAATGACTCCGGGCATTGCGGAATTTTCCAGCGTTCCCGTCACGGTGTTTCCGTCCACCTTGAATATCAGGGTGACATCGGAAGTTCCCTGGCCCTGGCCGCCGGGGGCCTGGGCAACCCATTTTCCTGTTATGTCGGCAGCCCAGGCAGCGACAAGAAACATTGTCAGGATTACCGCCCCGATCAGATACGTTTTTTTACTCATCAATTCTTGCCTCCCTTTGCTCAATTTCTTATGTCACGTCGAGTGTCCGCCAATTACCGCTTCTGAGATACGAATATGCGCCCGATTATAATGGAGAACGGAAACATATCCACGCTTTTTTTATGGCGCGCAAAAAACACAATTTCCTCAACTGTGTAATTTATCCTTGAAAAAGTTGCGGCCTCTATTGTTATATGTTTGCCACAGGCCGATTGAACACGCGCCCGATAATATTATTTGTTAACGTTAGTTGTTGCGAGTCCGGCAATAGCGGGAATATGAAATTTCCGCTTCCTGACCAAAGGCAAATACCTTGTTTGTCTCTCGTGAATGGATTGACCAATTTATTCTTCCAGTCCAATCCGCCGCAAGTTCGAGCTTTCGTGACTTCTATCGTCACAAGGAGAAAGGGATGAATATGAAAAGCAGAAGAATGCACGATTGGTTGTTTGTTTTTCCACTGTTTGCCGCCTTGGCCATATCGACACCATCCCTAATCATGGCGCAGTCCGCCGATACCGGTGCATTGACCGGGGTTGTTGAGGATCCGGCGGGATTCATGATCAGCGGTGCGGAAATTAAGTTAAGCAACATTGCAACCGGCCAATCCCGTTCCGGGAGCTCAGGCGCGGATGGATCCTACAATATCCCGCTGCTGCCGCCGGGCAAGTATAAGGTTACTATCAGCGCGGAAGGTTTTCAGACAGCCGAATTCACCTCGGTAACCATCAATGTCACGCAAACTGCAGTTTTGAACTGCACCCTGGAAGTCGGCATGTTGACTGAGACAGTCACGATCGCGAGCGACGCGGAACTTCTGCAGACGACCACTTCAACCCTGGGGACCTTAATCCTCGGAGAGGAGGTGACCGAGCTGCCTCTTACAACACGAAACTACACTCAAGTGCTGGATTTATCCGCCGGAGTCACCGCCAGCGTCGCCGATGCGACCGAGCTGGGCAAAGGCACGCAGAAGACAAGCGTCAACGGCGCCAATCCGGCTCAGAATAATTATCAGATGGACGGCGCGCCTATTAACAGCATTGCCAGCCTCGGGCACGCGGACGATCAGAACGTCGGCGCCGGAATCGGAATTCCAAATCCGGACGCGCTTCTGGAATTCAAAATCCAGACCTCAACCTTCGATGCCAGTTACGGTCGAAATCCGGGCGCGAATGTAAATGTGGTCACAAAATCCGGCACCAATCAGTTGCATGGAACGGGATTCTTCTTTTTAAGAGACACATCACTCAACGCCAATCCTTTTTTCTACAACCGAAACAGGCAGCCGGGTGACCCGGAGAAGCCGATCCTCGACCAGAAGCAGTATGGTTTCACTCTGGGCGGACCGGCTATCAGGGACAAGCTTTTGTTGTTCGGCAGTTGGCAGGGGACGCGCCAGAAAAACGGACTTTCGGGCGGAGGGCGCGTGGACACTCAAATACCGCCTATCCCAGAGGGTGACCGCAGCGCGCCCGGATTCGCCGCCGCTCTGGGAGCCGCGAATTGCGGATTCGCCAACTGGGGCTGGACCGGGGGCGCCAATGTCGCCTGCGACGGATCGAATATCAACCCCGTGGCACTCAACATCCTGAGACTGACACTTCCCGACGGCAGCTATTATTTCCCCGGATCGGGCACCGACGGCTACGTTCAGAGAACCTTCAGCATTCCTGCGCGCTATGAAGGGGATCAGTTCCTTGCCAACGTCGATTATCTCATCAATTCAGACAATACGCTGGCAGGAAGGTTCTTCTACACGCGCGATCCGCAGATCATCCCCATGGGCTACAGCAATCTTCCCGGGAACCCCCAGACGGATTTCTATTCAAACCACAACATAGTTGTAAAACTCACCTCTTTAATAACTCCCACATTCACCAATGAGGCGCGCTTTTCCTATCAACGGAATTGGGGAGACATTTATGATGATGTGATAGACGGGGCTTCACCTTCGGAGTTGGGCATAAACAATCCGATTCCGGACCAGGACCTGCCGCCCTGGATCTCGATAAGCAACGGTCCCGGCATGTTCAACTCCTTCCGCCCCGCGCAGAGCCTGGGAGCCAACTACCAGTATGCGGATCAGATTGCATGGGCCAAAGGCAACCACACCATCCGCGCCGGTTTCGAATACGAGAGAGTGCAGTATTTTTCCAGGCCGGGGGCTTACAGGGGATGGCTGTACTTCGGAACCTTCAATGATTTCCTTGTCGGGGGACCGGGCAATATCTTCATGTCTGTTACAAACAGAGGAGACGGCCCCAAAGGAGAGTTCGATCACGATTATCGCCAGAATAACGCGAGCGCCTTTGTCCAGGACGACTGGAAGCTGAGCTCGAACCTGACTGTCAACCTCGGCCTCCGATGGGAGTATAACAGCATGTTGAACGACACCGTCGGCAACATGACCGCAGTCTGGCCGAATCTGATGGCAACCGTTCCGGTACCTCCCACAGAGCCGACCACGTCCGGACCGGGTCTGGTGGGGTATGTGGTTCCCAAGAACACCAATCCCCAATACGGGACGCCTCCGGACGGCGTTTTCCAGGTTGATAACAACAACTCGATTGAAGGCCATCCGCCCTATACCAACTTTGCTCCCAGAGTCGGAGTCGCCTGGCAGCCCGCCGGCAGTGGAAAATTGGTTTTGCGCGGTGGCTTCGGCATGTTCTACGACAGGATACAGGCGTACTATTATGTCCGTGCTTACCAGGAAAGCCCCCCCTATGCGGTTTCACTGAGTTACGGCCCGTTTAATTCCTACACGCTGGAGAATCCGTTCCCGGACCTGCCGACAGGATCTTACCCGTCCCGCTGGAGCAGCCTCGCCTGCGACCCCGATGGAAACAACTGCAGCGGCTTCGGTTCCAATCTGAGCACCATGTTTCTTAATCCCAACGTCGACGTGCCCTTGACCTATCAGTACAACGTCAGCATTCAGTACGAGTTTCTCCCCAGGTGGGTTCTGGATGTCGCATATGTATCCTCTCGCGGAAGGAACCTCATGAATTCGTACAAGAATATCAACCTGGCGCAACTGGCGACACCGGAAAACCCGATCAACGGCCAGACTGCCAACACGACTGCAAACGTGGGCTTGCGTGTGCCCCATATCGGATTTCAGCCGACCGGCCTGCAAGGAACGTATTTCGACGGCAAGTCCAACTACCACGCTCTCCAGGCCACGGTGCGCAAGGCATTTTCCTATGGATTGACGCTGCAGGCATCCTATACGTTCAGCAAAAGCCTTGCCACCCTCGGCGCGGGAGACAGCTCGAATTCCAACGATCCGCTGGATCAGGATCAGCAGTACGGGCCGTCGGGCTGGAACCGCCCGCATCGCTTCATTCTTAACTACCAGTACGATCTGCCTTTCGGGACGCATCAGGGAGCGAAGGGAGCTCTCCTCAATGGATGGACGGTTTCCGGTATAACCACGATCCAGAGCGGCCTACCACTTACCTTCACGGACAGTTCAGCCGGCTCGATCTATGGAGCCAGCGGCGGCAGAGCGCAGCTGTGTTCCAGCGCGACGCGTGATGACATCATGACATCAGGAGATATCCGCAATCGGCTGGGGGGCGCGAGCGGAGGTTCGGGGTACTTCAATGCCGATGCGTTCTGCGCTGCGCCGACCGGAGGAATTTACGGCAACGGCACCGGTTGGGGCAACACGGGTGTCGGTATCCTTCTCGGTCCCGGCCAGCATAACTGGGATATTTCTTTCATCAAGAACACACCGATACGAGAGGGACACAACTTCCAGTTCAGGACCGAGTTCTACAATGCCCTTAATATGCCGCAGTTCGGAAATCCCAACACCGGCATACGGAGCAGCACCTTCGGTCAGATTAACGGCACAAGCGTCAATCCGCGCATCATTCAGTTCGGTTTGAAGTACATATTCTAGCAAAACCGAATCGCACGGCAGCGGTGCATTCACAATGACTCTTGCAGTCCCCGAAGGCTGCCAGAGTCATTGGCCAATCCAGAAACAATTATAAAGAGGAGAAACAAATGGACCCGAAGAAGCGAACCAACCGAAGGGATTTCTTTCAGGACGTGTCGGCCGGTGCGGCGGGAATGGCTTTCGCCGGTGTTTTGTCGACATTGAATGCGGCTGCTCTGGCGAGCCCCCAGAAGCCGGACTATTACGATAAAATGGACATGAGCAAACTGGGCAATGTGGTGCGGGAACCCAACGTCGTCGAATTCAAACCCTGGAAATCCATGCATGCGTCGATCACATCCCCCATGATCACGGCATGGGGAGCCGGAGACATACCCCAATCGAAGCTGGCGATCGGGTTTGCCTATATCACTACGCCCGAGTCGCTGGGCGGCGCCACCCATACCCATGAGGATCATGATCAGTGGATATTTCTTATCGGCGGCAACGGAAGAAATTTCCTCGAATTCGATGCGGAAGCTGAAATGCTGCTGGGGGATACGGTCAGGAAGGTAGACTATTCCTGCTACTTCTTTATTCCCAAGGGCACGCCCCACTGTCCGCTGGTCATCAAACGCGTCGGCAAACCTATCGTGTTTATCGACGCCAGGGTCAATGAATAGTCGTCGGCATGGCCTATTATCACTGGGCATCCCATCCGGTAAAACTGAAAGGGATGCGCTACGCACAAAGCGGGCATCCGAAACCGAACGGTCTCTGGTTTGATGTCGACGGGAGCTGGAAGAGATGGTGCGAAGCGGCGAGGTTCCGCCTCCAAGGCCTGCGCTATCGCCACATTGTAACCGTCCTCGATGCCTCGCGGGTGCTTTTTCTGGGGAAAGCGGAACAAATAGATTTGTTTACGCAAAGGTATGGGCATAATTTATCCGGCCATATCCAGCCGCTTCAGAGCCCCGAAGAGATCGACGCTTTCGCGCGCCGTTACGGGAGGGATCTTTTAAGCGATATCCTGGAGCAGTTCTCCAGGTACATTCAGTGGAGCGAAGTGGCGAAGAAATACGCCGGCATCATCATCAAACCCTACTTTACTAAAAGGAGCCGCAATCACCTCTGGTACTACGGCTGGAATTGTTCCGGCGGATGCATCTGGGACACGAGCATCATCCGCCTGGGCCGGCCGCGCAGGATGGACGGTCCGCGGCCATTGGAGACCGGGAAATGAACCCGTTATAGCAAGCAAAAATACCAACGGGCACCAAAGGCGGGAGTTCGCCGATCTCAGGACCGTCGGCTTATCGAGGGTTTGCAGATTTCGAGGCGCAGTGAAATGGCTGCGGCCTCTTTGTGCTACGATGCCGCCATTGAGCGATCGGTTTCGGCAAATAGAATTCATATAAAGGAGAAAAATCATGGGTTTTGACGACATCGGGGAAAAAGGAACGACGCGCAGGGGATTTGTCAGGAATATAGCCGCAGGCGCCGGCGGCCTGGCGATTGCAAGCGCCTTGCAGGAGGCATTGACGTCCGGTCAAAGCGGATTGATGGCCGCACCGTCGCAAAGCCAATCCCCCGGCGGAAAAAAATACGGGAAATTTTTCCTGAGCGACAAGGGCGAACAGCCGAAAGAAATGGATTTCGTCGGACTGAACAGCATCCCGCCGTTTCCGGAAATCGCCAGCCCCCAGACTTACTTTCGGGGCGCTTCGGCGTTGCCCGGAGCAACCGCCACAATAGGATGGCAGGTGTTCATCGCGCCGGTCTGCTGGGAAACCCCCCACATCCACAAATATGACGAATTTCTGATTTTCCTCGGCGGGGAACTGCCGGACCTCTGCGGCAGCTTCGACGCGGAGATCGATCTATGGATGGGAGAGGAAATGGAGAAGCACACCATCACCTCGACGACCGTCGTCTACATTCCCAAAGGCATGCAGCACGCCCCGTTGAATTTCAGGGTGATCAGAAAGCCCGTGCTCTTCCATGCGCTCTACCTGGGGCCGTCGCTGGACCGCGAACCGCGGGTTCCCGGCTTTGACCTGACCACTTTCGATTGGGGAGGCCCGGCCAACCTGAAGACCTTCGGTCCGCCGAAGAAGAAATAGGAAGTTTGCATCTCGAACGGTTTGTTCCCGGGCGGGTTCCGGTGCGCGGGTGCGCGCGCCGGCTTCAGCATCCCTCGATCGCGATGAGGGTTCCTTTCGCCGCGCCCTCCCGGAGCGTCTTCACCTTCTGATATTCCGCCGAGCGGTACCATGCCTCGGCCTTTTCCAGGGGAGGGAACTCGATGATCACCAGCCTCCGATCGTCCCCGTTCCCTTCGAACTGTATCGTTTTCCCCGCACGGGCAAGGTATCTCCCGCCGTAACGGGCGATCGTCCCGGGTGATTCGTTGAGATAATTTTTAAATCATTCCGTGTCGAGTATTTCAGCCTGGACTATCACGTAACCGGCCACGCGGCACCTCCTTGTCAATGTTTATTCCCGGGAATGGGGCGTCTGTCGGATTCTAACGGAAAAACAAGGCTTATTGGGACAGCGCCGCTTTGTTTCCAGCCAGATAGGCGCCGAATTTCTGGTCGACATCGCAGATATGCCGGACCAGCCAGTTCCCGATCAGGGTTTCGATCGCCTCGGACAGATCCTGGGTGGCTCCCTCGTCCTGATAATCGGCGACCAGGTTTTTGAGAGTGGCTCTCAGCGCGTCGTGCTTTTTCCTGTGCTCCGCATAGCCGGGGTAACGGCTGTCCTGCATGAATTTCTCCTCGGTGGAGAAATGCATTTCCGTGTAGTCCAGAAGGAATTCGAGGGTTTTGGACACCTGCTCCCTGCTCTGCTGCGCCGCGACCGCCCGGGATGCCCGGTTGAAATACTCGATCCATTGCCTGTGCTGCGCATCTATTTTATCGATTCCCACGGACAAACGGCTTTCCCATTCGATTGTATACACGGTATTTTCTCCTCAGACGCTCTTAAGATTCAATTTGTATCGTTGCACGGCAAATGAATATTCTCTCCAAGGTCGGCCCGGTTTTCAAGCCGGGGCTTCGGATATATCTGGACCCTATAGAAAAAAAAACTCCCCTTCAAAAAAGGGGAGTTTTTTTCTTTCCTGCGGTCGACCGGCAACTATTTTTTGCGAGTTAAAAGTCGAAACGCGCCATGAACTGGAATGTGCGGCCTCCTACCTTGTAAGGGAAGGCTCCAAAAGTCCCGCTGCTGATGCTGGTGGAAGGGTTGGTGGGGAAAACGATCCTGGTGCCGGAGGCTCCCAGGGTGCCGGAGGGCAAAGGATGGTTTAAGATATTGCTTGCATCCACTCGGATCCTGAAGCTTTTGCCCTCAATGATCTGCACGGACTTCATAAGCGCCATATCCAGGCTCCAGCGGGTGACGGCCGTCAGCCGGTTCCGGCCGAAATTGCCCTGGTTGCCCGGCAGCGGATGCTGCAGCACGACGTTTCCCGTATCGACGTTTCTGACCGCATTGAGCGTGCATCGGCTCTGAATGCTCGGATCGACCAATGCACTGTTGCTGCATATCGGATCCAGGACAAGCTCATAGCGATTGCCGAAATAGTTTCCGGCACTGGCTCCACTCGGCCAGTAGACGCCCACGGAATCGAAGTCAAAACCTTCGTTGACCATGTCCGGCACTCCGTTGGCGTAGAGCATATTGTTTGCCGTAATGCTCAGGGGGCCGCCGCTGGTAATATTGAGGATCCAGGATGTCTGCCAGCCTTCGATGAAGCGCGCCATGAATCCGGTCATCTCGCCGCCGAACTGTTTTCCGGGGCCTAAAGGCAGCTCGTAGCCGCCGTAGGTCACCCAGTTGTGCGCGCGGTGGGAGGGCAGCAGCGTGTAATCCATCCAGATATCGGCGGGATTGGTTACAGTGCCGGCGGGAGATATGCCCAGGTTTCTGGACCAGGTGTAGGTCGACTGAAGGTTCAATCCGGCGGTCGGCCGCAGCGTCACCTGCGCCTGGAAGGAATGGTAGTTGGAATGGCCCTGGTTCGTGTACAGGGTCGCGTTGTTGAACTGCGGGCTGGCCTTGATGAAGTTCACCGGGAAGCCGTTGATTTCCATGTACTCGCCCGTCTGGCCGCCCGGCAGGGCCAGGACGTTGAGCGCATTGGCCAGCCCGTCGTAGTCCCCGTTTGCGAGCATGCTGTTGAAGCTCTGAAACCAGCCTGGGGCAAATGCCGGCAGTCTGGAGGCGCGGCCCGAAGAACGCCTCAGCGCATCTCCGGCCGGTTGGCCGGCGCCGATGGGCGTCGAGACCCCTCCCCCAAGGACCAGCCCGGCCATCAGGTCATCCAACAGCTGCGGGTTTTCGCCCCTTCGCGCCGCGTCGAAAGCTTGCAGCAGCCCGTTGGTGGTGAAGTTGGGCGTGTTGAGGTTCAGGGAGCTGAAGTTTTTGCGCGTCAGCGTGCCGATATAGCGCAGATCCACCATCAGGTTTGTGGTCAGGTTGCGCGTCAGGGCGAAGGTGATGTTCTGGACATACGGGTGCTTGTAACCGGACGCAAAGGACGCAATATTCTGCTGGCGGTCGTAAAGCGTGAACTCGGTGAATCCGGGAGCCACGTTCTCGGGCAGGGGGATTCCGTTCAAGCTGAGCAGATCCTTGAAACCGAGATACGCGCTTCCAGCCGGGGGATCCCGATACGTATTGAGGTAGCTCAATCCGGGCGCCCGCCCGGCCGCGGCTTCGATTGTAGCGAAGTTGCCGACCATCCCGATGTAGCTGATCTGGTAGCCGCCGCGAAACGTGGTTTTGCCCTTGCCGAACCAGGGCAGCTGGTAGGCGAACCCTATCGCCGGACTGATATTGTTTTTATCCGCGGAATAGAGCTGCAAGTCCGAATTCGGCCCGCCGGGCCCGATCGATTGCAAGGTTACCAGTGCGTCCGGATCAGCCGGGGCATTCGACACAAACCAGTTGTCGAAGCTGATGGTGGGCCCGAATATCGCATCGCCGCCGACCGTTTGACTGGTAACCAGCCCGGTGGTCATTCCGTTTCTGAGGTGCGGCACGCCGAAATAGTCGTAGCGGACGCCCAGGTTCAGGGTGAGATCGTTCGTAATCTTCCAGTCGTCCTTGAAGAAGAACGAAAACTCCTTCTGGATGGTATCGCGCACCATGGCCGGATCGGCGACGGGATCGTTGAAAGTGGTGTCGCTGATGTTGTTTACATACCGCCACTGGTGGATTCGGTCGCCTGACCCGGTCTGGAAAACCAGCAGATCCCTCAGCGCGCGCTGATTCCCCGTGTTCCCGCCGGAGCCGGCGAGAATTCCAGTCACATGGGTGAAGGTATTAGGTGTGGCCACGGATCCCTCCCCGCCGTGGATGTATGGCCAGGGGTTGTGGCCGATGGTGAAATTCCCGGTCCATTGTTCCAGCACTTCGGACGACTGGCGGCGGAACTCACCGCCGAACCGGATGGAATGCCGGCCGCGCGTCCAGGTCAGGGTGTCGCCGAAGGTCCACCTTGGGCTGGTATCCGCTATAGACGCGGCGAGGTTGCCCCTGCCGCCGTAGAAGTTGCCGTTTTGAGTGTCGGCCGCCCAGCTGAACGCTCCCATGCCGGGTCCCACGACGACTTCCTGGCCGTCGGCCGTCACCATGCCGAGCTCGCGGTAGATCTCCCGGACCCGTTCCCCCTGGTTATCGATCGGGTTGTTGTAGGCGGCGGAGCTGTTGGTCCCCGTACGGGACATCCCGAACCGGAATTCGTTCAGCAGCGTCGGCATCAGAGTGGAAGTCAGGTTGACCGTAAGAACCATCGGTTTCCTGAAGGTATGGCCTCCAAAACCATCCGGGGTCTGGAAGAAGTTGTTGTCCGCGTCGGTTCTTTCCCAGCTCCAGGATCCGCTGAGCCGGTGGTCGTTGGTCAGAATGTGATCGATGCGCACGTTGATCTGTTTCCGGTAGGTATCCTCGCCGACGCCGAACCGGTTGTCCGCGCCCTTCAAAGTTCGCGGGTACTTGTAACCGGCCGTATTCAGGCCGTCGCCCACCTCGTAGTTGTTTGTCGGGTAGAGGGTGTCCATGAAGTAATCGATAAAGCCACTGGGATCTCTCACGGGGCGGTTGGGGTCCCAGGGTTCGGGGTTGTTCCAACTCGGGGATTCGCTGAATTGCAGACCTGCAATTTCCAGGTTCGCTCAATCCGGCGCCAGCGTGTCCAGGTTGGTGATCGGGCCCCAAACGCTCGCGTAGCGCAGGATGCCGTTGTGGGGGCCGCTGTCGGGATCCGCCGGATTCGCATAGGGCGGCGGGATCGGATTGCCCTGGAAATCCACCGAGGCGTAGCGGGGCGTGCTGCCGGTTTCGAGAAGCTGCAGCGCATTGCCGTTGTTCCAGCTGTCGTAGAAGCGGAAGACGCCTCTCTGGGCGCAGGGCGTCAATGTCCTCAGGTTCATGTCCGTGCGCATCTTGGCGATCTGGCCGTCATACATGGCGAAGAAAAATGTCTTGTTCTTGACGATGGGCCCGCCCGCGCTGATCGTGTACTGGTGCTGGTTTCGCCATGGTGGAGCGCCGCCCACACGGTTCTGTTCCCAGGTGTTGGGGTCAAGCGCCGTGTTCTGGGCATTCCAGACCAGGGATCCGTGGTATTCGTTCGTGCCCGATCTGGTCGTAATCTGCAGCTGCGCATTGCCGCGTCCGGCTTCGGCATCGACCGGGGCCAGAATCATGCGGAATTCACCCACGAGATCCGGATTGACGCGGGTGGCGGCATTGAGGCCGGTCGGCCAGCGCACGTCATTCACCGTCACTCCATCCCGCTGGATGTTGATCCCGGCGGCCCCGACGCCGGCAAAACTGGTCTCATTGGCGTTGAATATGGTGTTGTCGGTCAGAACGACACCCGACATGACCTTGACCAGATCGAGAGCATTTCTGTTGACCTGAGGCAGTTCCTCAATAGTTCTTTCGCTCAGCACGTCGCCGACGGAAGAACTCGATTCCAGAACCAGATCCTTTGCCGTGAATGTGACCTCCACTACGGTGGCGATCTCGCTCACTTCAAGAGAGAAGTTCAGGCGGCGCTGCCCGGAGGCCTGGAGCACGACATCCGTAAATGTCTGCTTCTGAAATTCCTCCAGCTCCGCGCTTACGGTGTACGTGCCGGCCATCAGGCTCGGGAAACTGTAGGCGCCGGAATCGTTCGAAAAACCGGTCGTCTCGACGCCGGTGGCGTCGTTGGTTGCCGTGATCGTCGCCCCCGGCAGTACGGCTCCCGAAGAATCGGCAACCGTTCCGCTCAATGAAGCGCCGGTTTGGGAAAAAACGTCGGCAGACAGGGTAAGACAAAGCACCAGAGTCATTGAAGTCAAAACCTTCCACATTTCAGTTTCCCCCTAGTCCAAGAAAGCCAGATTGGAAGCCTCACGTTAATGGTTTTTTCTAAGGTCGAATCTTAAAATCAGGTGGTGATACTTCAGGATGAAGCGCACGAAATCGTCCCGTTTCGTTTTTTTTATCGAGTTTCAGGTGTTTACTAAATTATTAATACTTTAAATTTGCCTCGAATGTATCCGTAAAGATCGCGGTTTGTCAATAAGAATATTGCAGGAGGATGCTTTTCTTTCGGCATATTCATCGGCCGGTATGCGGCCCTTGAACCTCGATTCCGGCAGGACGACTTTTGGAGACGCGTATTCTTCGAAATTTTCCGAGAAAGCCGTGAACTGGAGGGTCCTGCCGAGATCGAAGGTCCTGTCCCCGGGAGTTCCCCGGGCTTTCATTGTGTAGCCGACCCGTGCAAGAATATACTCGGATTCCGCCTACGGTTCCGGGTTGGAAGCATCCGCCGCATCGAGGAGTGCCCGGGCTTCGGAGCCTCGGACGACTTCCAGGAGTGAAACGGTGGCGTCATACGGCTCGAATCCGCCGGCTCGTTCATCGCAATTGATCTGGATTGTTACCGGTTTCCCGATCCCGATCGCATTATCGTGCGATTGACATAAAGCGATTTGAAAAACCAGGAGTAAGAAAACGCCAGGCTGGCTATGGCAATCAGGCTCCTAATAAGAGATAATGGTTTCAATTCGATCATCGAACCACAGAATAAAGCACCCATCTTCATAAGGAGATCCGGAATGAAGAAACAAATCGGCTGGTTCGATATGGCTGTTTTATTTTTGACTGTCCAGATGTCGATCCCCTCGTCGGCCCAGGAGGGGAAGATCACGGTCATGAATCCGCGCGGCATACAGCCCCCGATACGGCTTATTCCCATGCCGGAACGGGGCGGTGGTATCGAGGGCAGCACAGTCTACATTGTGGATACCAAATATGCCAACACGAGGCCTTTCATCAACGAGCTATAAAAAATTCTCAAGGAAAGGTACCCCAAAACCGACTGGGTGCTTAAGGATAAACGAGGCATGTATATGGATGACGATCCGGATCTCCGGGAAGAAATCAAGGAGAAAGCCGCAGGAATGGTCATTGCCATAGGCCATTGAAGCACCTGCACGCCGTCGGTCGTCGGCCATGCCGTCACGGTTGAAAGAATAGGCGTCCCAACCGCCCCTATCGTGTCGGGTAAATTCGTGGAGCTTGCATCCACCACCGCTTTCAAGAAGGGCATTCCCAAGCTGCGGATCAACTACACGCCCCATCCTATTACCGACAGGCCCGCGGAAATATGCCGGAAGTTTCTGCAGGGCAACGATCCCCATACGGGCAAACCCCTTCTGGATGAAATCGTCGAAGCCATAACGAAGCCGCTGTCCGGTGAAGAAAGGAAAAGCGGAGTGGATCCCTGGAGATAGGCAGCCGGGGAATAAACGCACTTCGCTGAACATCGATTTTTTACCCCGTCCGGGTTTTATGGGAAAAGAGGGGAACATGGCGACACCGGGATATGCCGGGAAAATTCTGAGGGTGAACCTGACCGGCGGCCGTACCGGGATCATTGAGACCTCGAAGTATGAGGAATTCGGCGGCGGCTACGGAATCGGTGCGGCTATTTTCTGGGACCTCTGCGTCGCACCGGGAAACTGGGATTTGCAGGACGCGCTCGATCCCAGGAACATCATCACCTTTATGACCGGCCCCCTGGCCGGAACAGGGGTCCCGTCCGCCGGGCGCACCAGCGTTTCCGGCCTGGCGCCGCAGGCCTGGCCCGTGAACTGGTTCTCGCGCAGCAATTTCGGCGGCAGCTTCGCCTCCTTCCTGAAATTCGCAGGTTGGGACGGCATCGTCGTTGAAGGCAAATCCGAGAGCCCGGTTTACCTGAACATCGTCAATGATACCGTCACGCTTGAGGATGCGAAACCTCTGTGGGGATTGGACACGTGGAAAACCCAGGAAGAGATATGGAAGGCGCAAAGCTCCCGGGCGGCGGTCCGATATGGCGGGCAATGGCAGAGTCTGGAGAGCGGCTGCACGCTGCAAAGGCCCTCGATCGTGGCCATCGGGCCGGCAGGTGAGAATAAGTCCCGGATCGCTTCCCTTGTTCACGGCGGCGGTTCCGGCGCCGGACAGGGCGGATTCGGGGCGGTTTTCGGGGCCAAGAATCTGAAGGCGATTGCCGTGCTCGGCACAGCGTCCATAAAGGTGGCGCAGCCCGGCGCCGTCCTGGAAGCACGAGAGTGGTTTGAGACCGCCTGGCCCGCAGGAAGCCGCCGCGGCCCCGGCAGTGTCGGATCCTGCTGCACGGGATGCGGCAGGGGCTGCCATTCGAGAGATCCTGTTTACGGGCAGGACTCGGACGCCTGTGCGGAGTCGGTCTGGTTCAATGCTCCCTCGCCTCCATACGACCCCACCCCCGCCCGGGAGAGACTGAAGGCTACGGATGTCGTTCAAAGGCTCGGAATCAACGCGTCGGAGATTTCCTACATCGGCTCCAGGAGCTTTCCAAGTCCTCCGGGCCATCCGATCCAGCCCACCATTCCCTCCAAAGGGGGAACGGCTTATTACGTTAAGAAACTGTACGACATGGGAATCATCGGACCGGGAAAAACCGTGGACACGGCTCCGCTTCCCATGGAGCTCTACGATACCGTTGAATTCGCGGAAATCTTCGCCCTTGCCATTGCCCAACGCATCGGTATCGGAACAATGCTGGCTGATGGAACCGTCCGTTTCGCTGAAAAAATCGGGAGAATCCGGGACATGGAGGATATCTTGCGATACCCGGCGTGGGGATTTGTCGACCACTGGACGATGCCGAACGTCGAATGGGCTTACGGAAACCTTATGGATTCCCGCGACATCAACAATCATGACATGCAGCTCGCTCCGAACGAACGGATGTCCTGCGAAGAATACGTAAGGCTGCTCGCTGCCGCGTGTCCGCCGTTTGACGACGATCCCTACATGTTCGACTACAGCTGGCAGGGCGAGCAGGCATTCAAGACCGGAATCTACTCCGACCACAAGGCGAAATTCATCGCCTGGCGGCAGCACTACGCCATGTTTTATAAGGAATCCATGCTCTTCTGCGACTGGGTGTTCGCAAACGCATACAGCCCGCAAACCGCGGACGGGCGCGGCGCGACGCCCCAGGCGGAGCCTGTTTTTATCAATGCCGTTACCGGTAAAAACCTGAGTTTTATGGAAGGAATAGAAAAAGGCCGGAAAATCTGGAATTTGAAACGCGCCATCTTTGTCATGCAGGGCAGGCATCGCGACATGGAAAAGTTTTCCGGGTTCATGCACAGGCCCGGAGCCTCGAGTGCGCATTACCAGCCTTCGGTTCCGGTTTTCGACGGCAAAAATTGGGGCTGGGAGGACTGCAGCGATCTGTACCTGGACCGCGCGGGTGTGGAGCGCTGGAAATCGGCGTTTTATGATTTCGAAGGCTGGGATGCCCGAACAGGGTATCCCCGGCGCGGCACCCTGGAAGGGCTCGGTTTGGGGCAAGTTGCCGGGTTGCTTGAGCGCAAGGGTAAGATCGGTTCTTGACGCGTATTTCTTGCGGGATTCTACAGTGCGGTGCGTGGAAAGTCTGCCATTCAGCAGGCGCTCCGGCCGGCGGAGGCGGGTGGGACAAATCCATTATCCGGCTCGATGCTTCCACTGTATCCCCTCAGGGAATGAAGCAGTTCCCGGTCGCATCTCCTCAATATCGAACTGACCTCGCTCACATCCAGTTTAAGGGAGTCGGAGATAATCTCGGGCGATTGCCCCTGGTAGTGGGCCCGGGCAAAAACCTTGCGCTCGAGATCGGGCCATTTCTGGAGGACGCTGTAAATTTCCCGGAACAGGTCTTCCCGTTTTCCTTTCAATTTTACGACCGGCATGATGGGACTCCGTGTTTGTAATTTTCTAAGGCCATTCCTCTGAATCGGGTTCGGGGTTTTTCCTGTGCGGATCGCCGCGAGCCGATTCTCAACGAATGCACGCTGCGTTGTTTTATGCCGGGGATAAGAGAGGTTTTTCTTTTTCCCTGCAACAAACTGCCGACACTTATTAAGACGTTGTCCGATCTCGAAAAGTTTCAAAATTCGTAACGGGCGCGGAAAAGACGGCGCACCGGATGGAATCCCGTGAGAAATGCGGGTTATGAAGAATCGAAGTCCGCCCGGGCCCCTTCAGGCAAAAACCTTGGAAACCGGAAGCCTCAGGTTGGGGATGAACGCGGGTGAAAGATGCTTGCCTTTTGGGTAGATCCCGATCGCTATGTATCCCAATTCGCACCATACCAGCTGTTCGATGGCTTCCGCCCCGGGATTTACGATCCAGTATTCCTGGATCCCGGCTTCGGCGTAGATTTTCCTTTTTTCTTTCATGTCCCGTTCCCAGGAATCGTTGTTGATGATTTCCACGACCAGGTCGGGAGGGCCGAGCACGATATGATCGCCCACGATCCCTTCCCGGTTTTTACGGACGAAAAAGACATCGGGGCGTACGATATCCCAGGACGAGAGCATGACGCTCGACGGGGCGCCCATAACAACCCCCCGGTTTTTCCGTTCCAGATTCTCGTACAAGAACGCGGTCAGTTTTATCGCGATGCGTTGATGTTTCGTGTCCGCAAAAGGCATGGGACATGCCATGCCGTTCAGAATTTCGTAGCCGGCGCTTTCCGGCAGGGACATTCGGGTTTTGTCGCAGAGCAGGGTACCGGGTGTTTCCAAAATCATTTTTATCATGAACCTTCTCCCATCAGGCGGTTGAATCCAATGCCCCTGAAACACTTCAGGGCAGCACCGCACCCGCCGGCAAATGCGGATTTCCCTCATTTGCGGCTATTGTTTCGTCGGGAGTGGATCGATTTCAGAAAAAACGGCGGGAATTCAGGATTTTCTCCGCGAACTCCGCGCATCTGCGGAGAGGATTCATGCGGAATCGATGAATTTCCCCGGCGGACCGTCGAGTTCGTCATTCCAGTCGCGCGCTCTGGCGGAACCGACGTACTCAATCCTGTTCGCGGTCAGAACCTGCCCCTTGGCGTCCCGGCCCCGCACGGGCTCGAGCGCTATGGAGAATTTCTGCTGGCGGATTTTAATCCGTTCATCCTCGGCGTAGCGCACGTAAAGCGACGGCGGATCGTCTCCGGAGAAAAATAGAACTCTGGAGCCCTTGGGCGCGAACCGGGAATCCCGGTTTTTAACGAGCCCGCCGGGGACAAACTTTTTGAAGTACGTGAAAAAGTCGAGTTCGTAGACGGCCGTCATGACGCGTTCCCGGTCCAGGACGGCGCAGTACAGGAGCGACGCGTCCACAAACAGCTTTTCCGGCGGGGAGACCACCCTGCAGCGTCCGTCGTTCCATACCAGAAGAATCCGGTCCAGCGGGGAACAGACCGCAAGCCGGGTCCCGTCGACTTTATGGCCTATGTATCCTTTTTCCCTGTCGTGGTTTATTGTCAGTTCGTTTTTGGTCAGCTCCCTTTCTGAAATTCTCCCGAAGGTCTTCAGCTTCGTCTGCCGTGGTGATTGGGACCGGTATTTTCTCAGCAGGCCGCGCAGGTACCGGATCGCGTAGGGCACCATCGCCTCCAGGTCCCGCCGCACTTCTTCGAGCTCCTTCCCGAGGGACCGGATCTCCTGCCGGTTCCTGTCGAGGTCGAAAAGCGATATGCGCCGGATGGGGAGGTTCAGGAGCGCTTCGATGTCGTTTCGCGTAATGTCCTGGCGCAGGCGGCCCCTGAAGGGCTCCAATCCCTCGAGAACCGCTTTCTGGATTTCATCCGCCGACCTGAGGGTTTCGATTTTCTTGTAAACGCGGTTTTCGATGAACAGCTGCGCCAGGGTTTTGTTGTGTGCGGCGTCCAGCAGGTTTCGCTTCCTGCGCTCGAGCTCGCGCTCGAGGATTTTCACCAGGCGCCGGGTATTGTGCCGCAGTATCGCCGGCACGTCCATGTCCACGGGTTTGTTGTCGCGGATGACGACGATGCGGCTGGGGATCTGTACCTGGCACTGGGTGAAGGCGTAAAGCGCGGCAATGGCGCGCTCCTGTTTCTGGTCGGCCGCCAGCCGGATCTCGATCTCCACATTTTCCGCGGTGAAATCGTGGATGCTCCGGATATTCAGCTTTCCCCGGCGCGCCGCGTCCTCGATGGAGGCCGTGACGGAATCGGTGGTGGCGCCGAAAGGGAGTTCCCGGATCACGAGGGCTCCGTCCCCCTTTTTCTCGATGCGCGCGCGGACCAGGACGTGCCCCCGCCCGTCGTCGTAGTTTTCGGCATCCATCAGGCCGCCCTGGGGAAAATCCGGAAGTATCTTGAAAGGCCTTTTCTCAAGAATGGCGATCTGGGCTTCGAGCAGCTCGCTGAAATTGTGCGGCAGGATACGCGTGGATATCCCGACCGCGATCCCCTCGGCGCCCAGCATGAGCAGCAGGGGGATCTTGGCGGGCAGCAGGACGGGTTCCCTGCGTCGGCCGTCGTAAGTCGGCGTGAAATCGGTCAGGTCGTCGTTGAATATTTCCTCCCGGGCCATCGGAGTCAGCCGGCATTCGATGTAGCGCGCGGCGGCCGGGGGGTCCCCCGTGAGCAGGTTGCCGAAATTGCCCTGCCTTTCGATCAGGAAGCGCTTGTTGGCCAGGACGACCAGCGCCTCCTCGATGGAGGCGTCTCCATGCGGGTGAAACTGCATGCAGAAGCCGACGATGTTCGCGACCTTGATGAACTTTCCGTCGTCGTTTTCATGCAGTGAAAAAAGGATGCGGCGCTGGACCGGCTTGAGGCCGTCTTCCAGGTCCGGGATGGCCCGGTCGCGGATCACGTAGGATGCGTACTGGAGAAAATTCCGGTCGACGAGTTTTTTAAGCGGGCCTTCCCCGGTAGCCTGCAGCCTGTCGGCCGCCCTGCCCGCAGCCGAGGCCGGCGGTGCGGGCTGCGGATTTTCCGGCCGGGCCTCGAGGTCGAGCGGCAGCTTCTTCTGGCCCCCGTTCATGACGCCGTATCCATGACAAGATGGTTCATTATGTAGTTTCGGCGTTCCGGCGTGTTGCGCCCCATGTAAAAGGAAAGGATGGCCGGCACGCTGTGCCGGTTGTCGACTCTTACCGGCGTCAGCCTCATGCCCGGGCCGATGAAATGCTTGAATTCCGACGGTGAAATCTCCCCCAGCCCCTTGAATCGGGTGACTTCGACGCCGCGAAGGTTTTTTGCGGCCGCGTCCCGCTCTTCCTCCGAATAGCAGTAGGCCGTTTTCTTTGCGTTGCGCACGCGGAAGAGCGGCGTTTCAAGGATGGATACGTGGCCTTCGTGGACGACGGACTCGAAAAAACGGAGGAAGAAGGTCAGAAGC
This sequence comes from Acidobacteriota bacterium, assembly GCA_016933615.1. Taxonomy (GTDB): domain Bacteria; phylum Acidobacteriota; class UBA6911; order UBA6911; family UBA6911; genus UBA6911. Next base: position 278 of record JAFGAO010000091.1, on the reverse strand, counting down.
AGGTTGCGGATGTGCAGCCCGTCCACGTCCGCATCCGTCGCAAGGATGATTTTGTTATAGCGCAGCCGGTCGATGGTATCTTCGATGTCCAGGCTGCGCATGAGGTTGTAGAGCTCCTCGTTTTTGTACATGATGTCCCGCTCGAGGTCGCAAACGTTCAGCGGCTTGCCCCGCATGGTGAAGATGGCCTGGTTAGCGACGTCGCGGCAGCTGACGATCGATCCGGACGCCGACTGGCCTTCCGTGATGAACAGCATCGATTCGGCGCCGGTTCCTTT
>JAFGAO010000090.1 GCA_016933615.1 Acidobacteriota bacterium | reverse complement strand
TCGCGCCAAAATGTAAACTTATTTTTGCGCGAACCCTTAAAGCCGCGAAAAACCGGATACCTTTAAAAAAAAAAGAGCCTGCAAGGACGCAAAGCAAATGCGTCGAGCGAGGAGAAAATGGGAATCTGCCGCAGATGCCGGAAGGAAACGTCGAGCGCATCGGTCACAACCTGTGAGGGATATGCCTCGATCGAATACCCCGACGGAGAGGTTCTGGAACCTGTAATCTACGATCCCAAATCCCTCCATTTCCCGAACTGGTACCGCTGCCCCGACTGCAATATCGCCCCGGGCGGGAAACATCACGACAATTGCGATTACGAGATCTGCCCACGATGCGGGGGGCAGTTGATCAGCTGCGATTGTTTCGACAATCCGGGCAGGAAAGAAACAAAGTAAATGGGAATCGCCAATTACACCAACCTGAGCGAGCTCATGAACAAAAGGCTGCGCGAGGTGCGGGCGGCATCCATCTCGGACCTGGTGGCGCAAGGCCTTTCAAGCGAGATCATCCTCGCCTCCGAAGGCGTACTGGCCGACAAATCGGACCTTGAAAACGGATTCATAGAGCTGGTCACCGTCCTCTATCGCGAAGGGGCCATCCGGCCCGAACCCGCAAACCGCGGCGAATCCCGCCTGGTGCGGCTTTTTGAATCCGGGAAACTGGCCCAAAAAGGCTACGGCGGGGAGGACGGCGACCGCTTTCTGGAAATCAAATGGGCCGCAGCCACCGACGACCTGCCGGTAATAACAAATCTGAATATCTGACCTGAACCCCGACTGCAGGAAGCAGGGAAAAAAGATTCAGGTGGTTCGTAATCGCGCGCAACCGGAGCGAACACCGGGTTCGCCTGACAAGCAACGACGTTTTGGATTCTGGATCATTGATCGGCGATGTTGCCGGATAAAAGCAAAGAAGGGCGAACACAAGGTTCGTCCTCCCAATAAAAGCAGCCCCGGAATTTTATCGCGATTATTCCATAGTATGGGGATTCTGTTTCCGCTACAGGGCGAACACAAGGTTCGCCCCTACATGTTTATGCCCGGGTCAGGAACAGCGGCAGGCCGGCCTTATTGGAATAGGATGGGCGATACCGCTCGGTATCGAACATCGTAAAGACGTCGATGTGCCGGGGGCCCATTTGGGGGTCCGGAATCTCCACCATCGCATAGCACCCGTTCAGGACGGCCGTCATCAGGCCGGTCCTCCTGTCCCGGATGCACTCCACCGCCATATTTCCGAATGTGGTCGCAGCCATCTTGTCGATGAAATCCGCCTCTCCGCTGCGCAGTTCGTAGGTCAGGTCGCTGATGACCGTCTCCTCCCCCGTGCGTTCCCGGATTTCCGCGCCGAAGTCCTCCCCGACATTTCTCTTTTTGCGGTGCCCGTAGGCATCCGGCTCGCCGTATTCTCCCAGCGAATACCCCTCCCACTTGGAGCCCTCCGAAAGCACCACCAGGCTGTAGCGGCTGGAGTTGTGCCGCTTGTCTTCCATAATCAGATCGATCATTTTCTCGAGATTAAAAGTAAATTCCGGGATGCCGCAGCGGATGGCCGTCACCATGGCCGTATATAAAGACGTGTAGCCCGCATCCCGGCCGAAAACCCGGAAGATCCCGATGCGCTCGTGCGAGGCCACCGTGGACCGCTGGCGCTGGATGGCATCCACCGCTCGGGTGATCGCGGTAGAGAATCCCAGGCAATACTCGGTATTGCGCACGTCGTTGTCCATGGTTTTCGGGATGGCAATGATGGGGACGTCTTCGTTTTTGAGGACGGAAGAAAAGCTCAGGGTATCGTCCCCCCCGATTGTGATCAGGCAGTCGATCCGGAGGGTTTCAATGTTTTTGAGCACCTGCCTGGTGAGGTCATACAGAACTCCCTTGGACGATTCCTTCTTCGGGAAATCCCTGCCCTGAAGGTGAGCCGGAAGGGATTTCATCTTGATCGGATTCGTGCGGCTGGTATGCAGGATTGTTCCGCCGGATCTGTCTATTGTGCGGGTATTGTGTCGATCGAGCGGCATCGTATAGCGTGCGACGCTCGCAGGATCTTCGAAATTGATATGAGTCAGCCCTTCCCATCCCCGGCAGACCCCCAGAATTTCATAGCCCTCGATGATGCCCGCTTCCACAATCCCCTTGATGGCCGAATTCAATCCCGGGACATCGCCCCCTCCCGTTAGGACCCCTATTCTTTTGACCGTCATGCCCTCCTCCAAATTATGAATGCTGCCTATATTCTTACAGAATTGCCGAATCTCTGTCACGTACCTTTCTTTCCGAGTCTGTTTTAATCAGGGTGAGCCTTTTGACGCCATTTTCCTGTTAACCCACAACGCCGATGCGAACAGAATGCAACCGGCAACAAGCCTGACGTAATCCGTTGCTTCCCCGAGAATCAGCAGACTCAGAACAACGCCGGCGGGAATCTTCAGGTTGTTCATAACGGCAAGCGAGCCGTCACCGACTTTCCGGGCGCCGAGATTCCAGAGGAAAAAACAGATCCCCGATGCGACGATCCCGAGATAGAGCAGGAAGAGCCATTGACCCGGGCTTACGGCGAGCCGGCCGTAATCGGTGGCCGCCAGGGAGAACAAACCGGCGACAACAACGGCGCCGGCATACATGAATCCGAAGACGTTTTTATCCCGCAGGCCGGGCCTGGAGGCCATCCATCTCTTGTACGCAATCTGCCCGAAAGCAAAAGCCGCGTTGGAAGCCTGGATCAGACCAATGCCGAACAAACTGACCGACAGAGGCTGGACCGGGTACTGTATCACGGCCCCGCCCGCAACGGCGAGCAGGGCCGCCAGCATAAAGGTTGTGTTCAGCTTTCCCCGGAAAACGCCGTTGAAAACCGTCACGAAAAGCGGCGTCGTCGTCGTCATCAGGACGATGGTATGGGCCGGCAGGTATGGATAAGCCGCGATGTAGGCGACATACATGACGCCGAATTGAACGCCTCCTATAAGTCCCAAACGCAGGCCGTCCCCGGCCCGGATCCCCCGCAGGCGCATGAAGGGGGCAAAAACCAGCAAAGAGAGCAGGAGCCTGGCAAGGGAAACAAAGCCGGGATCCAGGGAAACCAGCCAGCCCTTGATGATGACGAATGAAAAACCCCAGATGAAGGAAACGGCAATCAGGTAAGGCATGACGGGAAGATCCGCGGGTCAAACGGGAGACAGCAACCGCCGCATATCTCCTATCCAGTAGAAGAATCGGCTACACGACGTAGTCCGGGCCGATGATACCGCCGGAAATGACGGTCTTCATGGCCTCCTCGATGGTCCAGCCGGGATCCCGGGTCTGCGCCTTCCGGACCAGCACCATGGTGCCGGATGTCGGGACCGGAGGGGTCGGGATATACACTTTCAGCAACTCCTCGTTATCGTGGCTTCTGTCGACAATCGTCCCGGTGACAAAACCCACGGTCCACATGCCCGGCTTGAGATATTCCACCAGCACCGGCCGCTTGAAAACCTGTTTTTCAGGCAGCGAGAGTGTTGTGGAAAGCTGCTTGCCTACCTGGTAGGTCGTGTTGATGAGCGGGATGCGCCGGACGACATACTCCAGAAGGGAAAAAAGCTTCCTGCCGGCTATGTTGCTGGCGATAAAGCCCATCAGGTAGAGAATCACAACCACGAGTATGATGCCCAGGCCGGGTATGCTGAATCCCAGAAAGCGCTCGATGACGCCGGTCACCCGCCGGTCGATCCCTACATAAATCAGGTGAATCACAAAAATCGACAGGGCCGGTGGAATGACGGCCAGCAGCCCGCGAAAAACGTATTTTTTAAAATGCCTGAAAAAAGGCCTTATTCGTCTCGACATAGGTTCCGTGCCCGGAAGAATATACAATCCAATCCCGGGACATGCACGAACAATATTATTTTCACGCTGGATTTTCGACCGCGAATCCTCTCACATACGCTTCCATTGCGCCCCGATCGGAATGATTTCAAAATCCCTCCCGGGAACACGAGGCAAGGAATGCATATTTTGCACGACCGTCCGGGCTTGACGGGCAGGAAACTCCCGAATCGGGTCCAGGGCAATGAGATGCGCCCTGTTTGTGTGCGGACACAGGGTGCATTTTTTGCAGAATCCGTTAAAAATCGATGCCGTAACGCTTGATTTTGTAGTGAAGCGCCCGCAGGCTTATCCCCAGTATCCTGGCCGCCTGGGTGCGATTCTGGGTAATCTGCGTGAGCACGTTGCGGATCACGCACTTTTCGATGTTTTCCAGGGACTGGTCGAGACGGAGCGTGATTTCCGCCTGCCTGTTTTCGGATTCGGAGATCTGGTCGGGAAGGTCTCCGGCATCGATGATCTCGCCGCGTGTAAGCAGAACCATTCGCTCGATGGTATTGCGAAGCTCCCGGATGTTGCCGGGCCAGCCGTACTGAGTCAGCAGTCTCTGCGCCCTTTCCGATATCGTCTTCACCTTCTTCCCGTGCACCTGGCAGAATTCCAGGAGAAAGGACTCCAGAAACAGCGGGATGTCTTCTCTGCGCTCCCGCAGGGAAGGCATCGCAATAGGAACCACGTTCAGGCGATAGTAAAAGTCCTCGCGAAATCTTTTCTCGGCGATCTCTTCTTCCAGATCCTTGTTGGTTGCGGCAATGAACCGGACGTCCACCTTGAAGGTTCTGTTGCCGCCCAACCGGCGCAGTTCCCTGTCCTGCAGAACCCTCAGAAGATCGACCTGGGTTTTGAGGCTCATGTCGCCGACCTCATCCAGGAAAAGGGTTCCCCCCGAAGCCATCTCGATCCGGCCGGCCTTGCTTGCGCCGGCCCCGGTAAACGCCCCGGCTTCGTACCCGAAAAGCTCGCTTTCTATAAGGGAGTCCGGCAGAGCCCCGCAATTGAGCGTCACGAAGGCACGGTCCCTCCTGCTGCTGCGGTCGTGGATGGATCTCGCGACCAGCTCCTTGCCCGTGCCGCTCTCCCCCATGATCAGGACCGTCGCGTTGGTGGGGGCGACCTCCGCCATGATCTTGAAGACGGACCGGATCAACGGGCTGTTCCCGATGATTTTTGAGTACTCCTCCTTGATGCTGAGGCGCCTGCGCAGGTTCCGGTTTTCCATGGACAGACGATACTTGTCCAGAGCCTTCTCGATCAGCAGAGTCAAACGCTGCCGGTCCACCGGCTTGGCGATATAATCGTAGGCCCCCAGTTTCATCGCCTCCACGGCGCCCTCGACCGTGCCGTAGGCTGTAAGAAATATCATTTCCGTTTCCGGGCAGGTTTCGTGCATGCAGCGCAGTATGTCCATGCCGGACTCGCCGTTCATGCGCAGGTCGGAAATCACCAGGTGAAAGGCATTCTTCCGCAGCATGCGGAAGGCCTCCTCTACGGAAGCGGCGGTTGAAACGCGGTAGCCGTCGTCCTCCAGAAGGGCTCCCAGCGCCTCCCGGATATTGACCTCGTCGTCCACGACCAGGATCCTTGCATTCCGCCTCGACATCCATCCCCCTTTCCCCTACTGTGAAACGGGCAGTTCAACCGTGAATTTCGAACCCGTCCCGGGAACGCTTTCCACCGTGATGATCCCCCCGTGCTCCCTCGCGATTCGGTCGGCTATGGTCAGGCCCAGGCCCGTGCCCCGGGAACGGGTCGAGAAAAAAGGCTCGAAAAGCCGGGGGATCTTTTCCGGTGCGATTCCCTCCCCCGTATCCTGGACGCTTATAACTGCACAAAGATTAGGCTGATCCGCATTTGCACGCCTCACGGATTCGGCTTTTATGGAAAGGATCCCGCCGTTGGGCATGGCATCAATTCCATTAATGACCAGATTCAGGAAAAGCTGCTTCAGCCGGTCTTCATATCCCCGGACACTTATGGGCTCTCCGCCTATTTCCGCCCGTATGGTTACCTTTCGCGACCGCAACTGGTTTTCAACCAGCTCTACGACCTGCCTCAGTATGGCGTCGAGACGGATGCTGCCCGAGGCGGCGTGGACGGGACGGGCGAAAGAAAGGAAATTTTCGACAACCCCGGCCAGGCGGGACACTTCCGAATCGAAAACCCGGATGTACTTCTCTATTTTCTCCCCCTCCGCCGGCGGCGCCTGAACATGCTGCAGGTTCCGCTCGAGCAACTCGAGGTTCAGATTCAGCGCCTCCAGGGGATTCCGGATCTCGTGCGCGAGAACGGCCGCGAGCGTCCCCATGGTCGAGAGCCTCTCGGCGTCTTTCATCTGCCGCTGCAGCGCGACCTCCTCGCTGACGTCGCTGATCAAAACCAGGGTGCCGCTTTCCTTCCGCGGGCGGTTTATGAGAGGGAGCGTGGAAACTCGAACGGTGCGCGCATTCTCCGGAGAACCGATAGGGATCTCCTTTTCTTTCAGCAAAGTCCCCTCCCGCAGGGCGGGCTTTACAACGGCTTCCACCTGGGGGAAGTTCCCGAGGGCATCCAGAAATCCTGCGCCGGAATGAGCCGGCGCCTCAAGAGGAAAAATTCTGCGCGCGCTTTCGTTCGTCAAAATCACAGCCCCTCTCCTGTCGAGAACGATCACGCCGATTTCCAGGCTTTCCAGGATCCGTCCCAAGAGCATTTCGAGCTTCCTGCGCTCCGCGAGATGGGTGCGGTCCCGGATAATAACGCCGAGGCTGGCCGCGCTCAATATCGTGAAGGCGATAAAAATCAAGGGCAGCGGGATTATGTGGATGTCGAGGGGGAAAAGCTGCCTTCCAAAATAGTCCACTTCCCGCGCGCGCAGGGACACTTCCCACTGAAAAGCGATGAGTATGATCCAGAGAAACGCGTTAATGACTATAAGCAGGGCGTAGATCATGGTCCGGGGCCCCATTTCGTCCTTCAATATTTTATTTCCGGAAAGTTTTTCCATTGTCGTCCATTCGAAAGATCCGCGAGCTGCTTTACGGGCGCACACTTTGCTGAAGCGACCGTCCGCGGGACCGCGTGGGGGATCATAAACTCATGCAAATAATGCATACTTTGCGCTTTTTTCATGAATTCAGGCGGGGGCGTCTGCCGCCGTAAAGGCCTTCCATGTGTGAAGGGTTTACTGCCGGCATTTTGCCTCATAACCGTATCCGTTTTATCCATCCTGCCACCAAGTTAAATCATTTCAGCAACTTGCGGATTTTCTACATTTTTACAAAGATGGATAATTATGGCACATCCGCGGGGAAAAGAACCCATTTTGTTTTAAAACCCTTGATTGGCCCATGGATTGCTAAGTCATTGAATATTCGCAGAACGGGGTGTCGATGTGGGCATCTCCAGGCGGCGAAGAATAGAGAAAAGGAGAGTTTGAAATGAAGAGAAATTTTGCAGTGCTGTTGTCCGTTATCGTCCTGGCTTTCTGTCTGGCAGGGTGCAAATCCGCGCCGACCGAGGAAATCAACGCCACGACAGAGGCGCTTGAATCCATCGAAACCGCCGACGTCAACACCTACGCGCCGGAAAGCCTCAAAGCGGCGCAGGACGAAATGAATAAAGCCCTGGCCGAGGTCAAAATGCAGGACGAAAAGTTCGCATTGACCCGCGATTACAAACAATCGGTGGCTTTGCTCAAATCGGCCAACGAACTGGTGGAGAAAGCCCAGAATGAAGCCCAGGCCAACAAGGCCAAAGCGAAGGCGGACGCCGAGGCCGCCATTGCGGAGCTTCCTTTGATTTTGCAGGAAGCCGCGGATGCTCTGGCAAAAGCCCCGAAGGGGAAGGACACCAAAGCCGACCTCGAAGCCATGCAGAACGACCTGAAGCTGGCTGAAGAAACCGCCGCCGAGGCCAACAACGCCATGGCCACGGACAACTATCTCGACGCGCTGGCGAAGGCAAACACGGCGAAAGAAAAAGCCGCCGCAATCGTCGAGCAGGTCAAAAGCGCCCGCGAGAAGCTGGGCAGAAGAAGCTAAGGGCTCGCGCAAAAATAATTTCACATTTTACGGCCGGCTCTATTGTGCAAAGATTTACTGAGAAATACTATACTTTATTGCATTACCAAGAGCCGGCCGCCCTTCGGGGCGCGGCGG
>JAFGAO010000089.1 GCA_016933615.1 Acidobacteriota bacterium | reverse complement strand
GAAAGGCAGTTCAGGCGCTGGGCGAGGAGAAAGGCCAGGGTGCACTTGCCGATTCCGGCCGGACCGGCAAAAATCATGGCGTGCGGCAGCCGGTTCTGTTCGATGGCGCGTTTGAGAATCTCGACGATCCGGCCGTTCCCCGCGAAATTGTCCAGAGTGACAGTCTGTTCCATGATGGCGTCCCATCCCGATTTTCAAAGCAGGCGTGCAGCCGATGTCCAGGCGTCGATCAGGGGAGCTATGCGTGAAAAAACCGCGTCCGGAGTTCCCGAGGCGTCGACGACGTGAATTCTTTCCGGATAACGGGCGGCCAGCTTCAGGTACGCTTCCCGTACTCTTCTGTGGAAGGAGAGGTCTTCAGCCTCGAACCGTCCCTCGGCGCCCGCGGCCGGGCAGGCCTCATTGCGCTCGAGGGCTCTCGGCAGGCCTTCTTCGGGATCCAGATCCAGCAGAATGGTTTTGTCCGGCTCCGTTATGCCGACCAGGCTCCTCAGATTTTCCACTTTGGTTTCGGCGATGCCCCGGGCCGCGCCCTGGTAAGCCCGGGTCGCGTCCTGGTATCGATCGGACAGGACCACCACATTGCGCTCGAGGGCGGGTTCGATGACTTCCTTCAGGTGCTGATACCTGTCGGCCAGGTAGAGGAGCAGTTCGCAGACCGGTTCCCGCCGGCACCCGTCCGTTCCCAGCAGGATCGGGCGCAGGGCCATGCCGAAATCCGTCCCCCCGGGTTCTCTTGTCGTCAGGCAGGGGATTCCCCTTTTTTTCAGATGCGCTTCCGAGAGCGCGATCTGCAGGGTTTTGCCCGCTCCCTCGATGCCTTCAAAGGTAATAAACACATCGGGCTCCGATTCCCTCTGGAATCTACCAGAGTAGCAAAGCATAATATACAACTCAACGCGAATTCCGCAGCAGCGTCGTGAAAACGCCGCCGATAGGCGGGGGCCGAGCAATGGATGCCCAGATAGAACGCAATATCCGGTTCGTGCAGAAAAAAATCGCCGATGCGGCGGCCGCATGCGGCCGATCCGCCGGGGAGATCGCGCTGCTGGCAATCTCCAAAACCTTTCCGGTCGAATCGATCTCCGGGGCGGCGGCAGCCGGATTGTCCAGGTTCGGGGAGAACCGCGTGCAGGAGGCCGAAGCCAAGATTCTCCATTTCCGGCAGCGCTCCCGATTCGAGTGGCACCTTGTCGGGCATCTGCAGACCAACAAGGCGCGGCGCGCCGCGGAGCTGTTCGATTGCATCCATTCCCTCGACAGCCTGCGGCTTGCGGAGAAACTAAACCAGGCTTGCCTGGAAACCGGGAAAAAGCTTTCCGTGCTGCTTCAGGTGGATCTCGGGCGGGAAGAGACGAAATTCGGCGCCGACCCGGAGCAGGTGCGGGATATTGTAGAAGCGGTTTCGTTCCACGACGGGCTGATCCTGGACGGGCTGATGACGGTCCCGCCTTTTTTTGAAGATCCGGAGCAGGCGCGGCCCTACTTCGTTCGTCTGCGGGAGCTGAAGGATGCGCTGGAAGCGGAGCAGCCGGGCTGCCTCGGGCACCGGCATCTTTCCATGGGCATGAGCCATGACTTCGAAACGGCGATCGGGGAAGGCGCGACGATAGTCAGGATCGGCACATCCATTTTCGGATCGCGGCATTATGGTTGATTCAGCCCTGCAGATACGCCGGTCGAGCCTTGGTCTCGAGCTTCGGCTGCGCGTGCAGCCGCGCGCCGGGCGCACGGAAATTGCCGGCGTGCATAACGGAGCGCTCAAGCTCAAGGTAACAGCGCCGCCCGTGGAGGATGCCGCCAACCGCGCGGTGATCGAGTATCTGGCCGGCAGGCTGGGCATTTCCCGATCGAAGCTTTCCATCCTCTCGGGAGCCAAATCGAGAGACAAAGTCCTGCGGATTCAAAGCCTGTCCCTCGAGGAGCTCCGCAAAAAACTGGACATGCACTGCTGAGCGCTCTCCCCCGTCGCCGGATTGAATATCCTTGGACTCGGGGTGGTTTTTCAGGGCCGGTATCGGAACCGTTTTTTACAGGCTCGAACCCGATTCCGACACCGGCCCTGATGAATATCCGTCTCGACTTTTCACCCTATTAAAGAGTCGCAGACCGGTGTGTAGGGTTGAACCTTGCGTTCGCCCCTGTCCGGAATGCTGTGGAAAACCTGTGGAAAATCCAGGATTCAACGAGGGCTTATTGAAGCAGAGAATCCGCTTGCGCCGCTATCCGCCGCGGCGATCCGTGTCTGTGGAAAATCAGCCGCTTTTTTAGGGAAAAAGCCGGACGACAACGACCGTGATATTGTCCGGCCCCCCCGTTTCGTTGGCTGCGTCGATGAGCATTTCCGCCAGTTCCTGCGGGTTTTTATCCGGGCTGCGCAGGATGCGGGATATATCCGCGTCCGTAAGCACGTCCGTCAATCCGTCCGAGCAGAGCAGATATATATCCTCCCCGCAGGCGCTGTCGCTCAGAAAATCGGCTTCGACATTCGGGTATGTTCCTATGGAACGGGTGATGAGGTTCTTTTGAGGGTGGCGGGAAATATCCTCTTTGGTCAGGATGCCGTTTTCGTAGAGAGGCCACACGACCGAATGGTCCCGCGTCAACTGCTTCAGGATATTCCGGCGCAGGAGATAGGCCCGGGAGTCGCCGACCTGGGCAACATAAAACCGGCCGTCTGAGAACGACAGCACGGTCAGCGTGCTCCCCATGCCCCGGAACTCGGGCTTGCGCATCTGGGTTTCATAGACGCGCGTGTTGGCCCGCTCCACGGCCCGGGGTAACCAGGTGTCCGGGCTCGAATCCGGTTTTTCTTCGGCCAGGAATTCTTCGAGCGTGGAAGCTGCGATTTGACTCGCGATCTCCCCGGCCACGTGGCCCCCCATGCCGTCGGCTACAAGGAAGGTTTTGTGATGCGTATCGGTGAAACAGGTATCCTCGTTGGAATCCCTGACCTTTCCCCGGTCGCTCCGGGATGCGAATTCAATACGCAATCGAACACCTCTAAGGAATACCCGTCTGCTTTGCCTCGGGCCGGAATATAGTACATCATAACACTGCCGTCGGCTACGGCGGAATGGAAGGTTTTTCGATGCTTTTTACCCGCATGGCCCCGCCCCGAGGTTCGCCGGAGCGCCTCCGGGATGCGCGGCCGAAAGGGGCATTTGCCGGAAGGAACGGCCATGATCGGCCGCCGCCTGCCCGGGGGCGAACGGTTCCTTTCGGGCCCCTGAGTCCGGCGGTTTTATGTTATCATCAATTTTCCATTCCTCTTGAAACGAGGTCCGCCATGCAATCATTTTTAAAGTTTCGGATAAGGCTCTTCCTGAACATTTTTTGGATGCTCAGCGGCGTGCTTCCCGCCGGAGCCGGTGTTTCCTCTTCCATCCAGGAGGAGTACAGGGCGGAATACGAAAACAAGGCGATGTTTCTGAAGATTCCGATTTACGCCGAAGAGCAGTCCGTACAGATAGAAGGACAGAACGTCAGGATCGTACCGGGATTGGGATCGCCGCTTTATAAAGTAGGCGACCAGCTTCGCATCCTGAAGATAGATTTCGACCGGGATGCGATAACGTTCCGCCTGGGGGCCATAGCTTCGGAAGGAGCGGCCCAAATACTATACCGGTTCAATGCCGATTTAACGGAGAATTTTCCAAACAGGGACGTTTTCGATCGGGCCCTGGAATCCACCTTCACCGAAGGTTTGACATTTACCGAAATAGAAGACGCCCAAAAGGCCTATCTCCGGAGCGAATTCGACCGTTCCATAAGCCGGATGGCGGGGGCGGCATCCGTGAGCAGCGAATCCGTTCTGAAAGCCGTCGCCCCTCTTATTCCGGATTATCGGCAGACGCAGCTGGAAAGGGACGCCCTCAAGGACAGGGTTGAGGAGAGTTCCGAAAAAATCACGCAGCTGCAGGCCGAGAAAAGCAAACTCGAATCCCAGCTCAATGAGCAGGGAACCCGGCTGTCCCGGCTGGAAAGCACCAATGCCTCCCTGCAGGGAAAAATTAAAGAATCGGAATCGGAGTCGCTGCAGCTGGATAAAGAACTTCAGGACGCAAAAAGGAGGATTCAGAGGTTCGAGGAGCAGATTTCGGGAATACAGAAGTCCCTGAACCTGGAAGCGGACGCCAAACGCGATCTCACCCGGAACAACCAGGAATTGTCGGAACGGATCCGCGGGATGCAGCAGGATCTCGCTAACCTGCAAACAGTCAACGAGCGCCTGTCCCGCGAACTGGAGGACAGGGCTCAACAGATTCAAAAGTTGAACGGCACAATCAGGACGCTCACCTCCAACAAGGACTCCCTGGGAAGGCAATTTGTGCAGCTCAAGGATGAAAAAGAAAAGCTGGACGATTTCGCCCAGGCCGTCGATGCGCTCGAGGCGCGCGTGGTGGAGGAAAAAGCGGACGGGGGGCGTTTTTACGGAAAGGCCGATATCCTGCTGGAGAGTGTGCGCCTGGGTTCGCTCGAGTGGAGCGTCCCGACCTATCTCAGCCATAATGAAACCGGCAGCGGGGAGGCGACCTTCTACGCGGAATCGATCGACTTTGTGAAGGTGACGCCCGAAGAGCGGCACGTTCTGCGCACATTCGGGGAAAAGCTGAAAGTCGGTATGGACCTGGCCGTGCTGGGTTCGGCCATGAAGGCGAGCTCCGAGAGCGGGGCGGAGCCCCGGGAGCTCGGGGAGAGGCAGAGCGCCACCTGGAACTGGCAGATCCATAACGGCGGCACACAGGATGTTCCATTGGTCGTTTCGGCCTATCTCGTCAACAGCCACTCCAGGAGAATCCCGCTGTTCCGGACGGAGCATACGGTCGCCACGTCCAATCCCGTACAAAGAATGCGTTCCTACCTTCAACCGATTCCGCTGATCGCAGGGACCGTTCTGGGATTCCTGCTTTTCGGCATCGTCGGGATTTTCAGGCGGCCCAAAGACCGCAAAGCCCCTCCCAAACCGTCGCCGAAAAGTACTGACAGACCGGACGCGCACGTCACTGAAAAAAAATTGTAGGGGCGAACCTTGTGTTCGCCCCTGCGGCATACCCTGGAATGGATAGCTGTATTCAAAAGGTTTATCCTGTGTTTTCGTACACAGGGGCGAACACAAGGTTCGCCCCATACAATAACCTTGGAATGCATAGGCGTATTGAAAAAGATAATTCTGTGTTTTCGTACACAGGGGCGAACACAAGGTTCGCCCCTACCGCAATTTGTTGGAGGAAACGCCCCAGGCTTTCACCCGGGCTGCGTCCGTGTCGTTCATAAAGCGAAAGTTGTAGGTTTTATCGCGGGTTTTGATCGTCAGGTTGACGCCCTGCAGGGACATGGCACGCAGTCTCGGGTAACTTTCGTAAAAACTGTGATCCGTTTCGGTCGTAATGTACTGCACTCCCGATTCCGTGAAACGGATGCTCCCGCGGCAGCTTGAAAACATATGGGCGTGTTCTACCGGAATCAGGGTCCCTAGAACCGTTCCGGCAATGGCCCGGTCTTCGAGGTCCTGAATCATCGCCCGGATCCGTTTGGGTGAGTATTCGCCGGATCCTCCCAATTCCATGGCCCTTTTCAGGTGTTCCTGCGCAACAGCCGGATTGTTTCTGTGATAATCGTAGAGCATCCCGAGATTCAGATGAGCGGATGCGTGGTCGGGATTGCGGGCGATGCAGTTTTCGTAATTGAAAATGGCCGAGTCCAGCTGTTTTGTGCTCTGGTAAGCGGCCCCCAGATAGAAATAGGCTTCATCGCCGTCCGGATCCGTTTGCAGATACTCGGTCCACTTCTCGATCGATTCCCGGTAGGATCCCTTATTAAATAAATCGAGCGCCTCCCGCCGGACCTCCGACATCGTCTGCTGCAGATGCTGTTTTTCCTGTTCGCTCGGAACCTCCTGCGGCCGGGGCTGCTCCATCTCCGCGATTCTGCCCTGGACGGATTCCAGCCGCGCCCTGCTGTACGTGTCCTCGGGAAAATACTGCAGAATTGACCGGAACTCGTTTCGCGCCCCCTGCCAGTCTTCGGCGGCTATTTTGGAATCCCCCCGGGTCTGGAGCAGATCTTTCAGGCGCGCGATTGTTTCCCGGGCGTAGGTGTTGGACGCATCCAGCCGCTGTATGGTGCGCACGGCTTCGAGCGCGTTGTCCTTTTCCGGGGGCAGCAGGCGGCCTGCTTTGATGGCTGCCTCGGCGCGGGTTTTCCATCCCCCGATCTGTATTTCGCGGTCCTTTATGCTTTCGTCGATCCTTTTCGCGATATCGGCCAGGCGGGTTTCGGTAACGAGATCGTACTGCACAAGGAGGGCGAGCCTCCTGTACTGCTTTTCCGCCTCCAGCCAGTCTTGCTGCGCGTAGGCCAGATCCGCCAGGTTCCTTATGTTTTCGACGAGGCCGCTTTTGACGTTCAGGGCGTATTCGTTGGAGGGATCGATCTCCAGGATCCTGTCGGCGAACAGCAGAACGTTGTAGTCTTCGGGCGGGGGCAGGAATATTTTCTCTTCCCGCGCGGATTCCAGCCTTTTGCGCAGGGCTTCGATCCGGGCCAGCTGCTCGTTGGTCAGCTCTGAAACAAGCGGCTCCAGTTCCCAGTGCAGGTTTTGTGTCGTGTATGGAATAACGTAGACGCTCTGCGAAAGTTCCTTGTATCCCTCCTTTTCCCCCTTGAGCGCAACCATTCCGCTGCGCAGGTCGGAAAGCGTAAGGGGAGTTTCACCCATCGGCTTCCCTTCGATGGAAACGGATGCTCCCGGAGGGGTTGTCTGTAAGACCAGGGTTCCGTATTTGGGCTTCAGGTACTGGTAAAGGAAAATGGCGGCGAACGAAAGGATGAAGACCGTTGCCAGGATGAGCAACCCGGACAGCAGGGTCCGCACGGGTATGGAAACCGGAGAGCGCTCCGGTTCCGGGGACCGCTGGGGCGACACCGAGCCCCGGCCGCCGAAGGTCAGCCGGGACCCGTCCATGGGGCAATAGGCATGGTCTTCAGGAAATTCTTTGCCGCACTCCGGACATTTATTCATGGAATCCGTAATTTTTCCCGTGAAAGAAATTCTCCCTGGCCCGGTTTTCCCATGACCTTGCCTTCTCTGGCAATCACTTTGCCCCGCTGAATCACCAGCCAAACGGCGCCGCGCGTGCGCATCCCTTCATAGGGCGTGTAGTCGGAGCGGGACAGGCTCAGCGATTTTGAAAGGGTTGCATCGGTTTTGGGATCGAAAATGACCATATCGGCATCGCTGCCGACGACGAGGGTTCCCTTGCGCGGGAACAGGCCGAAAAGCTTGGCCGGGTATGTGCTTGTCAGGTCGACGAGCCTGTTTGCGCTTATTTTCCCGTAATGAACTCCGGCCGTGTACAGGACGGGCAGGCGTTCCTGGATGCCCGGAAATCCCCGGGGAGCCTGGGTGAAATTGTCCTTCCCGAGGTTCTTCTGCCCCGCGTAGTTGAATGCCAGGTGGTCGCTTCCGACGACGTGAATATCTCCGCTGGCGGCGGCTTTCCAGAGAACATCTTCGTGCCATGACGGGCGCAGCGGGGGCGTGCAGTAGTACTTGATCCCTTCAGTATCTTCGTAGCGGTCGCTCGACATGGCCAGGTAATGGGAGCACGTTCCCGCGAATACCGGAAGCCCCCGGTCCCGGGCGGCTTTTACTTTTTCAACCGCGTGGGCGGAGGACAGGTTCGCCAGGTAAAGGGGCGTTTTGGCCATCTCCGCCAGGCTTATGGCTCTTGCGGTTGCCTGGGCTTCCACTTCCGGCGGCCTGGCGGCGGGGAGATATTTGGCGGATGTCCTGCCTTCCGCAGTGAGCCGGCGCACAAAAAGATCGATGACCTCCCCGTTTTCGGCATGGACGCACGCGAGCGCTCCGGCATTGGTGGTGCGCTGCAGGAATTCCAGAAGGTCTCCGTCCCGGACATACCGTGAGGCGTATCCGTCGAGCCTCACGTGAAAACTGGTGACCCCGGCTTCGACGGCGCCGGGTATCTGGCTCAATACTTCTTCGTTGATCTCGCTCAGGGCAAGATGGAAGCCGTAGTCGATGACGGAGCGGGTGTCGGCTTTGGCCTTCCATTCCTCCAGTGTCTTGGCCAGGGAATCTCCCGGAGTCTGCTCCGCGTAGTCCAGGATTGTCGTCGTCCCTCCCGCCGCCGCCGCCGTGGTGCCGGTCTCAAAATCGTCGACCGTGGTCATTCCGTCGCACTGTGCGTCCATATGGGTGTGGGCATCCACCGCCCCGGGTAGAACCCATTTATCCGCCGCATCTATGATCTCGCTGGCGATTTTCGATATTTCACTGCCGATTTCCGTAATCACCCCGTTTTTCACCATGAGATCGGCTTTATACATGTCCGTGGCTGTAATGATCGTGCCGTTTTTAATTAATGTCGTCATAAACTCTCCTGCATTGTTGCAGAGGGGTGCTCGCGGGCAGTCGCAGCCTCGCGGAGCAGCCCTGTTGATTGCATGGGAAATGTCCGTATTGCAATAGTGAACAGGTGATCCGCCTTGCCGGCTCCAGGCCGGTTCCGGTAACCGGACATTCCGTGTCTGAGTTTCATTGAGGCAAAATCTCTTCCGCATTCGCCCTGAATACCGTGAGCCATGCGGGCGGTTGCATTATATCAGAGCAGGGCAAAAGTGTCTGCGGAGGACCCGGCGGATAAGAAAAAAATCAGGATTTCGCCGCAATCGGGACGCCGGATCATGAATGGAAGACGCGCGCAAAAATCGCATCGATATTGCGCAGATGCAGGTCCGGGTTTATCACGGACCGGATTTCATCCTCCGTCAGCGCTTTCGCGATCTCCGGGTCTTTCAGAAGGACTTCCACAAAATCCTTGTCCTCCTCCCACACCTTCATGGCGCAGCGCTGGATCCAGCGGTAGGCGTCTTCCCGCAGGATCCCTTTCCGTGTGAGATCGAGGAGCAGCCGGCCGGAATAGGCCATGCCCCGGGTCAGTTCGATGTTCTTAAGCATCCGTTCGGGGTAGACTGCCAGATTGCCGATGATTTTGGTCATGGCGCGCAGCATGTAGGTGAGCACTCCGGTCGCGTCGGGCAGGATGACGCGCTCGGCCGACGAGTGGGAAATGTCCCTCTCGTGCCACAGGGCGACATTTTCCATGGCCGCCAGAGCGTAGCCGCGCAGCAGGCGGGACAGGCCGGAGACCTGTTCGCATTTCACGGGATTGCGCTTGTGCGGCATGGCGCTGGAGCCCTTCTGCCCGCCGGCAAAAGGCTCTTCGGCCTCCCTGACCTCGGTTCTCTGAAGGTGGCGGATTTCGGTGGCGAATTTATCCAGGGAGCATCCGATAATGGCGATGGTCGACAGCAGTTCCGCGTGGCGGTCCCTCTGCAGGGTCTGGGTCGAAACGGGCGCCGGCGCCAGTCCCAGTCGCCGGCACACCTCTGCCTCCACGTCCGGATCGAGGTGGGCGAAGGTGCCGACGGCGCCCGATATTTTCCCGTAAGCGACGCCGTCAACCGCGCGCTGGAGGCGTTCGCGGTGCCGGCGCATTTCGTCGTACCACACGGCCAGTTTCAGCCCGAAGGTCGTGATCTCCGCATGCACCCCGTGGGTCCGCCCCATCATGACGGTCCTTTTGTGCTGCTGCGCGCGCTCGCCGATCACGTCTTGCAGCGCGTCGAGGGCTTCGAGCATCTTTTCCCCGGCCGCTTTCAGCTGCAGCCCCCGGGCCGTATCGACCACGTCGGTGGACGTAAGGCCCCAGTGGATGTAGCGCGAGTCTGGCCCCACGAACTCGGCGACGCTGGTCGTGAAGGCGATCAGGTCGTGGTGGGTGATTTTTTCAATTTCCCTGATCCGCGAAACGGAAAAATCGGCTCTCTCCTCGATATTTTCCATCGATTCCTTCGGGATCCACCCCTTTTCGGTCAGGACCCGGCAGGTTTCCAGCTCCACCCGCAGCCACGAGCGGAACATGTTTTCCTCGGACCAGATTTCGGCGAAATCTTCCGGCATGTAGCGATCGATCATGGTCATTTCCTCGAAAAATGGATGCAGAGTTGATGATTATAGCGTAAAACGGTCCAAGGCCCCAAGTAGGGGCGAACCTTGTGTTCGCCCCGCAGCGATAAACAATTTACCCCGAAACATGCAGGGCGCTTCGAATCCGAAGGATATTG
>JAFGAO010000088.1 GCA_016933615.1 Acidobacteriota bacterium | reverse complement strand
GGGGCGAACCTTGTGTTCGCCCTGCGGTACTGTAACCGGCGGGTACCGCAAAACAAAGAACCGATCCGAATCCTGAGAAAGCTGTAGAGGCGAACCCAGCCAGCATCCCTCGTTGGATGCGACGGATGCTGGTTCGTGTCCGCCCGTAATCCCGCTCGTCGTCCGGAGGGAGAACCGGCTAATCCGACAGAAGCAGCGGGACAATCGTCGCTGTTCCGGCAAATCCGGGCCTTGAATCGGTCCAGTCGTATGCGCAGTTGATTCCGAAGGAGCCCCTGCCCGGATGCGTCGCCACGCCTCCGGTGCTGTCGATAAAATGAAAATAGTATCGGGTGCAGCTTTCACCTGCATCGGTTTCCAGGAGATAGGTTGCATTCCCCGCGGAACCGCGCTCCAAAACCATGTCGTGGAAAGCGCCGTTAATGTTGACTTTGGCGGCGCCTGGGGGCTGCCCGTCGTACCAATTGGCGCGGAATTCGATTTCGCTGCCGCTTTGCGGATAGTGGGACCCCGAAGGAATTTTCAGCGATTCGGAAGTGCCGCTCCAGAATTCCTGGACCGTGATACTCCCATGCCGCCCGATACCGATATGCGTGGAGTTGCCGCTTAAAATATTGTACCTGTGCCCGTTTTCCATTGTGAATCCGCAAGTGCTGTTGTCGGTGCTCTCCCAGAGCCACAGATAAAATACGGAAAAAGGATCCAGCAAACCGGCGGCTATATTTTCCCCCCGAATGCCTGAAGTGAAACCGAAGGCGCCTAAGCGATCACTATAGGTCGAATTCCCCGCTCCGCAGCAGTCCGCCGTTCCGCCGACGCAGGCGCAGGAGACGCTGCCGTCACAAGTGTCCGGATAATCGGCGCCGATGGAGCTTTCAAGGGCGCATGGGGAGTCATGGGATATTCCACAACCCGCAGACGTGAGATTGGCGGCATGGAAGCGGGCGGCGCGGGCGAGAGCGTCATTCCACAAAAGAGGCGGTTGCGTCGTGTAGCAGTGCGCATCCTGACAGTTCGGGCATCCCGCCAGGTCCTGCGAGGGTTCGAATCCCTCCCTCTCCGCCATCTATTAACAATCCGGCCTTAAGGCCGGATTGTTAATAGATGGCGCCCGACGACTGGTCCGGCGCAGCCTAAGGCGAAGCCGGAAGCCTTCTTCCCTTTCTTATCAAGCTTAAATTCAATAATTAGATAATCTGGCAATAGCGTTATGGATCAACCACGGGCGAAGCCTGATTTCGGGGCTGCGCTCTTCCGGCTAAGAGTCCGGCTGCATGCTGCTTCCCTAAATTCTTATGAAAACAGGGCACTTATTATGTGCAGATAAGGCTGAAGATAATGTGTAAGCGAATTATCCATAGATAACGATAAATATATATTGATAATCGATAAGCAGCGGTTTAAGATATGAGCATGAATAACGCAAAGATCTCGGCGATAAAAGGGAGTTCAACCATATTTCTTCGGGCAGTCATTTATCTTATCGGACTCGCGGTCGCGGGTTTGTGCGTCATCTTGCTCGGCGCAAGCGTCTCCGGAAATGCCGGAATGTTTCTTCCGCTCATGCTCGGCATGCTTGCGGCGGCTGTGCCATTTTTCCACGCGCTCCACCAGGGGTTGCTGCTCCTCGGCTATATCGACAAGAACAGCGCTTTTTCGGAATTGTCGGTCAGGGCCATCAGAAAAATTAAATATTGCGCCGGAGCCATCAGCGTTCTCTACGCTCTCATGATGCCTTACATCCTTTACGTCTCGGAAAAGGACGACGCGCCGGGCGGGGTGGCTATCGGGCTTGTACTCATCTTTGCCCCATTTGTCATCGCCGTCTTTGCGGCAGTGCTGGAACGGCTTTTGCAAAATGCGATCGAAATCAAGTCGGAGAACGATCTCACCGTGTAAAAAATATGGCAATCGTTATTAACATTGACGTCATGCTCGCAAAGCGAAAAATGAGTGTTACCGAGCTCGCGGAGAAAGTCGGCATCACGATGGCCAATATCTCCATCCTCAAAAATGGAAAGGCCCGCGCAATCCGATTTTCGACCCTGGAGGCGATCTGCAAGGTCCTGGATTGCCAGCCTGGGGACATTATTGAATATAAAAAGTGAAAAATATGACAACTCTTCGAAACATTTCACTCGTAATCATAATTATCGGCATCTTCATCGGCGTCCGGTACATCGGAAGCGTGATCCACTACGGCTGCCACCGGGAACCGATAGTCAACGTGGACGGCGGAGACGATTGTCCCCCACCGTTCTGGGTCGTCGGCCAACTCGGTTTCTATCTGACCGGCGGCTCCTTCAACCCGCTTTTCAACCGCGATGCGATAACCGTCAGCAAAGTAAGCTGGCACATCGAAAAGGCGGATCCCTCCTTCACAATCCGGGATGACCTTCACTTCTACGAGCAGAGGATCGCGGCCGACATCACGACTTACGACGGCAGGACGAAACGCTACGATCTCGGCACTGCGCACGGGTGCGCCGCCGCCACTGCCAGTGAGCACCATAACCGCACGATCGTGATCGGCCGCGTGAAGTGCAGCTTCGCCGAATCCGCAACCACATTCGCCGCGTATAAAGGCAATGGCGGCTTCCGCATCGAACGCTCCGACGAATCCGCCAAAGATGGCGGCATTAGGACGACGACACCGGTAGAAATTAAAAAGTAACTTCCTTTATAGAATTGCTGAGCGGGCTTCGCCCGCGAAAAACCTGGAATCGTCCATTCCGCTCCGGTTCAAGGCGAGAGGCTGTATTTGGGGGGGAGCAATTCGGCTGATATTTATACCCGTGCAGCACAAAGCTGATGTACATTGATTATTCCCATATATTTTCTTCGAGGTTATGTTGGCTGTCGCCGAAACAACACCCAAAATTGCCGTACTGCTGTCGACCTTCAACGGGGAGAAGTACATAGCCGATCAGCTGGATTCGCTGCTGGAGCAAACCTACAAAAATTTGTTGGTGCTACTGCGCGACGACGGTTCCGGCGACGGTACCGCCGGTATCCTCCAAACCTATCACGACAGGCATCCGGACAGGTTCCACCGCATTCTAAGCGGAGGGCACAAGCTTGGGGCGGGAGGCAGCTACTCGTTTCTGATGCAGTATGCGCTAAAACACAAACAGGCGCTGGGGCTCGAGAAAGCCTACATGATGTTCTGCGACCAGGACGACATCTGGGCGGAAGACAAAATCGAGCTGCAGATGCGGGCCATGCAGTCGGCCGAATCCGGCGACGCGCACCGCCCGGTCCTGGTCCACAGCGATCTGCGGGTTGTGTCCGAATCCAGGGACGTGATCGCCGATTCCTTCCTGCGCTTCCAGGGCCTGGTGGCGGAAAGGAACGGCTTCGGCCAGCTGCTTCTGTGCAATATCGTGACCGGGTGCACGGCGCTGATAAACGAACCCCTTGCCGTGCTGTCCGTGCCCGTTCCGCCGGAGGCCGTCATGCACGACTGGTGGCTGGCGCTGGCCGCATCGGCATTCGGGAAAATGATCCTGGTCGGCCGGCCGCTCGTGGATTACCGGCAGCACGGCGCCAACACCCTGGGGGCCGTCGAGTACAAGGCAAACGAGCGGACCTTCCTGGAGATGGTCCGGCGAATCCCGCACATGAAGCCGGAGCCTCTTCTCAACGAGGTGTCCATCCAGGCAAAAGCTTTCCTGGCACGCTACCGGGCTCAATTGACCGCAAGCCAAAAACTCCGGTTAAGATTTACATCGGCCATGTTCGTCCGGTCGGGGGTTTTGCAGAGGGCGTTGTTCCGGGTTTTGAGAAAGCTGTAGGGGCGAACCTTGTGTTCGCCCCGTATCGGGGATTGAGACTTCGGAACGAATGATGCCTTTGCATAACCCGGAATATCGCCTTGGATGGAAGGCGAACCTTGTGTTCGCCCGATTTTACGCCGGGACGATGGCGCCGGCAGGGCACCAGTATTCCTCGGACACGCACACCCCGCAGTCGGTGCACCGGTCCGGATCGATGTGAACCGGCTCCAGCTCCCACCTTTCGAACTTTATCTTTTCGTCCGCCATGATGGCGCCTTCCGGGCATCTGGAAACGCAGTATCCGCACTGCAGGCAATCTTCGGTCACGACATACGCCATGGAAACCTCCTTATTCGTCGAAGCCTTCATCCTTCCAGATATCCCAGTCGGCCTTGTCCCGGGCCTCCTTCGGCAATATCTGTGGAAAGAATTTTTCCGTATGCGAGGCCCCCTGGTTCACCTCGATAAAGATCCAGGGGCGGGTGGTCTTGATCGGCCGCCACGGGGAGTGAATGAAGTTGGGCGGGATGTATATGCAGCAGGTCCGGTTGAAGACGTGCCTTTCCAGCTCCGGCCCCATATGCATCTCCACTTCGGCCCCCAGATCCATGGGATTGTCCGGATCGGTCCCGATGTGAAACAGCAGTTCGGCATCCTTGTGGATGTGCGGGGGATGCCCGGCGTATTCGTGCGTTCCCAGGGGGTTTTCAAAGCCCGGAAGCACCCAGTGCACCAGGTAGAAATGACTGCCCTTCATCACGCTGTCTTCGACCCGGGACATCACCGGGCGCCTTTCTTTGGGCCAGCGCGCGGGATCGTACTCCAGGAAATATTTGCTGTACTTTTTTTCGGACATCTTCAGGCTCCTTATTTAACGCTCCGGTTGGTCTCTGTTTATTGATTTTGAATCCATTATAAGGGCGAACACGAAGTTCGCCCGTAAATTTTCAGGATTCGGGTCGGTTTTTTGTTTTGCGGTATGCGCCGGTTGAAGTTACAAAGGGCGAACACAAGGTTC
>JAFGAO010000087.1 GCA_016933615.1 Acidobacteriota bacterium | reverse complement strand
TCTTGATCGTTGCGAGGGCGAACACAAGGTTCGCCCCTACCTTTTTCTTCCGGCGGACACGAGGTTTGCAGGTGCCGTCTTCTCTTGGTCGTTGCGAGGGCGAACAAGGGCGAACAAGGGCGAACACAAGGTTCGCCCCTACAGGATGGGCGGGAAGACGACGACGGCAATGCCGCGGCTGTCGGCGGATTCCAGCATTTCTTCCCTGTCGAAAATAATGGTCCGCCCGGCGTCTATCACCAGGGCGGTCGCTCCCGATCCGATCATGGTTTCTATGGTGGTAAGGCCCACGACCGGGATGTCGAATCGCATATCCTGCCCGGGCTTGCTGACTTTGATCACGGTCAGGCGATCCCTGTTGGCAAGCTCCCCCGCGCGCCGGATTACGGAATCGGTTCCTTCCATGGCTTCCACGGCTACGACCGCCCGGTCCCGGACCACGATCGTCTGGCCGATGTCCATGAGCGCGATTTTGTTCGCGATAGGGCGGCCGTAGGCTACGTTCTCCTTTTCGGCGCTGCTGAGCCCCCTCCCTGTCAGGATCCCCTCCGGGGCAAGATGAGGCTTCAGCAGCATCGTGGAATCCACGACGGTGATGCCCGCTTCCCCCAGGATCCTGGAAACGCCCCCGATGAGGGCGTCGGTATTGCGGTTTTTCAAACCGGCCAGCATGCGCATCATCGTGAGGTCTGGCAGCGAGGATCCGAAAATCTGTACATGCTTGACTTGTCCGGCCATGATGGCTTTCCCGACGCCTTCCCGGCGGAAAAGCCGGACCAGCTTCCCCAGTTCTCCCAGGCCCAGCCAATGGACGGGATATCCGCAGGAATCGATGGCGGGGAATGTCTCCTCCCTGATGGCCGCGACCACGACCCGGAGCCCCTGCATTTGAGCCGATTGCAGAACCCGAAGCGGGAACTGGCCGTTTCCGGCGATCAGGCCTATTTTTTCTCTTTCGTCGACCATTACGGCGCTCTCGGTTGGGGATAGCGGCCGGGTTGGTTTCGCCCCGGTTCAGCGGATGAAGCCGCGCACGGAATGCTGCATGAAATCGACCAGGATCCCGATTTCAGGAGCCGTCCATTGCATTTCCTTGACCCTGGCCAGGGCATCCGCCGTGTTCAGTCCGGAGCGGAAACAGATCCGGTACACCTGCTTCAATTCTTTGATCGTCTGCCCGGGAAAATTTTTCCGCTGCAGTCCCAGGGAATTGATTCCGTAAATCTTGGCCTGGTTCCGGTCTCCGACGGTTTTGATGAAGGGGAGGGCGTCGCGTGTGACGACGGAAAAGCCCCCGATGAATGCGTGGGGGCCCACCCTGCAGAACTGATGCACGGCTGAAAAAGCGCCGACTGTCGCATGGTCCGCGACGGTCACGTGTCCGGCCAGGGTGGCGGCGTTGGCCATGATAATGTTGTTTCCCAGAACCGAATCGTGGGCGACGTGGCTGTAGGCCATGAAGAAATTGTGGCTGCCGATGACGGTTCTGCCTCCGCCCGCCTGCGTCCCCCGGTTGAGAGAAACGAATTCCCGGAAAATATTGTCGCTGCCTATTTCGAGATGGGTTCTTTCCCCGCGATACTTCAGGTCCTGCGGATCGGTTCCGACCGAGCAGTGGCTGTAAAAACGGCAGCGCTGGCCGATCGATGTCCACCCGGCGACGTTGATGTGGGAGTCCAGAACGGTCCCGCTCCCGATTCTGGTGTGCGGTCCCAAAATGCAATAGGGGCCGATGGAGGCATCGGGGGCAATATCGCAGGACGGGTCGGCAATTGCGGTGGGGTGGATAGGCATTAATATAATTCCGTTGCATGTTGGACGCTACAGGTCACACGCCAGAACCAGGAACATCGTCGAAGGTTGTAAGCGACCGGCGTGCCCGCATGCAATGACTCTGAGTTTAACAATCCATCGGTCTCTTTTCGGAGCCGTGGGCCTTGTGGGGAAGGCCTCCGACGGCCCTAGAGGGGCGGTCGACGACGGAGCAGGACAGCTCCGCCTCCACCGCGACATGCCCGTCCACTGTCGCCGCCCCCTTCATCCTGTAATAGCGGTCGCGTTTTTTCAGTACGATGACCTCGATCCTGAGCTGATCGCCGGGGATGACGGGATGGCGGAACCGGCATTTGTCGATACCCGAAAAATAGACCAGTCTGGATTTTCGATCCGGATCTCCCGAGAGCAGCAGCACGACGCCGACCTGCGCGAGCGCTTCGACGAGCAGCACTCCGGGCATGACAGGATGATCGGGGAAGTGCCCCTGGAAAAAGGGCTCGTTGATCGTCACATTCTTCAGCCCTACCATGCGGCTGGAGCCGTCCGTTTCTACAATTTTATCCACAAGCAGAAACGGGTAGCGCTGCGGCAGGATCTCGAGGATTTCGTTTATTCTTCGGGCGGAATCGCTCTTTTCCATATCGTCTATGGATTTAAAGGTTCCTTGGCCGCGGCGACCGGATAAGTCGAGTTATAGGCCTTGACCGCCTCTTCGGTAATATCCAGGGTGGGATCAATCCAGGCGTCCCGGTTGGGATTGAATACCATTACGGCCGCAAGGCTTTTTTCCCGCGCTACCTTGTCAATCACGAGCTGGAGCCTTTTTATAATGTAGTTCGTTACGCGATCCCGCATGTTGTTGATTTCCGCCTGGGTGTCCTGCTGGAATCGCTGCAACTGCGTCTCCTTGGCGCTTATCTGGTATTCCAGGTCCGCGCGTGCTTCGTCGGTCAGCTTGGATCCCTGGACGCTGAGTTGATTTTTTAGGCTTTCAAACTCTTTTCTCAGGGCATCCAGCTCGGCGGTCTTTCCGTCGACGTACTTCTGGATATCGGTAAATTCCTTTTTCCCTTCGTCACAGCTCAATATGGCCGTTTCCATGTTTATCCAGACTAGTTTGCCCGTTTGAGCCGCCGCGTCTTGGGCCGCGATCGGGGATATGCAGACTAAGGATATACAAAGAGCCGCGAAAAGAACGCGTGATAGTAATCGAATCATTGATTCTGTTCTCCTTTGCAATCAGCCCGGATAAACCGGCTGAAATTTTTCGAGTCGCACTCCGGCATGTTTTGATGATCGCTCGAAGCATTGCAATTTACTACAGTTCCCCCCGGAGGCAAAGAGGAATACGCCGATATTTTCTCCCGGCCGATTCCGCGCGGCGCCCGTTTCAGAGGGCCGCATGACCCGACTTTTCGCCGGATCATACGGCAAATAAAGGTTAGAAGCTGCGGCCGACGGTGAACTTGATGTCGCTTGAGGGTTCCCTCAGCCTGTAGGGACGGTTGCCCACATTGATCGTCTGGTCCAGCCTCTGCGGATTGTAAGCGAAAATCAACCTGAACGGCGCACTGACGACCGGGAGCACAAATTGAACTTCAACCCCCGTGGAGCTGCGGATGGCGTTGTTGGCCGATCCGACCACTTCAACTGTGCTGGCTCCGAATTCCCCCAGCGATTCCTTCCTGGAAACGCGCGCCATTCCCATGTCGTAGAAGGCGGCGACGGAAAGCGGCCCGGCTATCGGTATGCGGTATTCAAAGTTGAACACCCCCATCGTGTCCCCGCCGACGGGAATGAGGTTGGGAATCGCTTGGGGCAGACCGGTCTGCGGATCTATGATGGGGTTCCCGTACTGGTCGTATTGCGGCGTCGAGAGCACGGCCAGCGGGCTGATGGATCGGATATCGAATCCTCTTATCGTATTCTCTCCGCCGATGAAGAAGCGTTCGTAGAACGGGATGCTGGAGTCGCCGAAAGACTGGATATACTCGCCCATCAGGTGGAATCCGAATACGTTGCGCCCGCCGCTCAGCCACCTGTCCGGGAAAAAATGGCGATATTCGACCATGGGATGGAGCATGCTGAAATCTCCGCCCAGGATTCCGCCGGACAGGCCTGCGGACACATAAAGGCTCGTGCCCCTTGACGGGTTGAAGTAGGCGTTTGTGGAATTGTAACTGAGCATCGGAGTGATTTCGCTCCGCGTGATTCCCTCCAGCGCGGCCCTGGGATTGTTCGCAAGCCCGACAAACTGCCCCAGCGCATAGGTCTCAAAACCTTCGGCGATGCTGGTAATGGATATTCTCTGGAAAGAATAGCGCATTCCGGCCGACCACAGGGATCTTGCGATCCGCTTGTTGAAGGTCAACGTGGTTCCCGTGGTGCGCTGCGTGAAAAGTTCCAGGGGGTCCCCGGTCGACAGATCCGTCAGCCCGAATGCGCTGTAGGTGTCATACCGGTAGCGGCGATTGTAAACGGATACCCCCATGCTCCATGTGGTGTCGAACAGGTAGGGCTCGGTGAAGGAGACGATATAGGTGGTCGTCCGGGTCCCCCCGGTGAAAGCGAATTCCAGGCTTTCGCCCCGGCCCATGAAGTTGTTGGTGGAATAGTTGATTCCGATAAAGCTTCCCGATATGCCGCTGACTCCCCCGGTAAACCCAATGGACTGCTGGCTTTGTTCCACCACGTTGATGTTGACGTCCACGGTGCCTTGCCTCTCGTCGGGCAGCACCTCGTAATCCTTTTCCTCGATCGTATCGAAGAATCCAAGCTGGTTCAGTTTCAATATCGATCTTTCCAGCAGCGTGCTGCTGAAGAAGTGCCCCTCTTCCAGGAGCAGCTCGCGCCGGATGACCTTGTCGCGAGTTTTTGTATTTCCCGTAAAATCGATCCGTTGGACCTGGAACCGTTTCCCGGTGTCGAAGTCGAACTTCAGGTTGTATGTAAGCTTTTCCGGATCAAAACTCTGTTCGGGTATGTAGGACCAGTTTATGTAACCCATGTCGGCATACAGCTTCTTGAAGCCTTCAAGCGTATTCTGGATCATTGTGAAGTTGACCGTATCCCCTTCCTTCAGTCCGAAAAACGCTTTAAGGCCTTCACAATTCAGAGGCTCGCAGTTGGCCAATTCAAGATTCCCGATACGGTACTGGTCGCCCGCATCCACCGGTATTTCGATATAAAACTGCTGCTTGCTTTTCCGGATGAAGGGAATCAGTCCCCGGGGGCCCTGCAGGATGCGGACCACGGGTTTGCCCACCTGAACCTGCATGTAGCCGTGGGCCTTGTAAAATTTCTCAAGGTTGAGGGCGATATCCATGTCCAGCTTTTCGGGGTGGTACTTGTCCGTGCCCTTGAACATGGTACTGATCCCATGCTCCTTGTTGAGTTCCAGTGCATTCTTCAACTCGTCGTCGCTGAATATCTTGTTCCCGGCAAAACGGATCTGCCCGATCTGGACGGTCGGCCCCTCCTCCATAACGAAACGGACCTTGACGCTGGAGGGAGGGATATCCTCAATCTCGCTGCGGACGGTTCCGAGCGGTTTCCCGTACTGGATCAGTAGCCTCTTCAGGATGCGTTCCGCGGACTTGATCTTCGAGGGGGCATACCGGCTGTCGATGGAGAGCCCCACCTTCATTTCTTTGAATTCGTCCAGGATATCCGATTCGGAGAATGCGCTGTTGCCGATGAATTCAATGGAACGTATGACGGGTTTTTCCTCGACGATGAATGTAATGATTTTGCCGACATCGCCGTCTCTTTCATGAATCTGGATGTCGTCGAAAAAGTTGGATTTCCACAGCGCCCGCAGATCGAATTCAAGGCTGGCTTCGTCGAATGCATCTCCCGGAAAGGATTGAATGTAAAAGCGGATTCTTTCTTCCGGGATGCGCCGGTTCCCCCGTATGTCGATTCTTTCGATTTTTACTGACTGGGACTGCTGCGCGAAGGCCACAGGACCCGCCAAAAGGAACCCGATGATGCAGATCCCGGTTATCGCCGATTTAGCCATTCAACCTCCAGCCGGTCGATGAAAAAGGAACCTCTATATTAGATAAAACAGGTCGGGAAATCCAGCACGAGTCGGCACTTAAGCTGTTTTAAAGCTCCGAACCTCACTTTTCCGGTCCGGAAACCAGGCCAATGCCGTTCTCTATCCGGATCCGCGGCCCGGATGCAATCCGCCCGACTTCGCTCCAATCGGGTCCGCTCATTATTCAGTATCGAGGCCCGGCAAGGCCGGCTTTCCCTGCAGGAACGATATCGGAACTGAGGCCTTATGCAGCGGGCAAACCTACGGCGACACCATGATAAAGACTCCGCCGGGCGCGTTTGGTTCACTTTTTTTTGAGGCCGTGTTCGAGAGGCATTCAGGCCTCCATTGCGAAGCCGGGGATGCCCCCAAAGGGCGTTTCTTTAAGGCAACAAGAGTGGGCAATAAGGGAATTGACGTTAAACCGCGAGCTTCACGCCGGAGTCCTCCGGCTGCCCGGCGTAGGCGTAGTGCAGGCAATCGTCTTTCAGGAAGATTTCCAATGTGGAATCCGGCTTTATGCGGTTCTGAATGATGCCCTCGGACAGGGGGTCTTCTATATATTTCTGGATTGCCCTGCGAAGAGGGCGTGCGCCGTAGGAACGGTCGCGGCATGTCTGGAAGACAAGCCATTTTCGGGCTTCCGGCCTAAGGGAGACCGAAATCTTCTTATCCCTCATCACTTCATTGGCCATGCCGATGAGCAGATCCACTATTTTTTCCAGGTCCTCGTCGTTCAGGGAATCGAAGAGAATAATCTCGTCCAGCCGGTTTAAAAATTCGGGGTTGAAGGTGCGTTTGACTTCGCTGTGAATCAGCTCTTCGGTCTTCCGGTGGTCGGCGCCTTCGGTCGTATAGAAACCCATGTGGCTGCGCTTTTCCAGATGCCGTGCCCCGATATTGGACGTCATGATGATGATGGTGTTCTTGAAATCTATTTTGTTGCCGAGAGAATCCGTGAGCCGGCCGTCCTCGAAAACCTGCAAAAGGATATTGTAGACGTCGGGGTGGGCTTTCTCGATTTCGTCCAGCAGAAGAACGGAATAGGGATTCCGCTTGATCTGCTCCGTCAGCTGGCCGCCTTCTTCGTGCCCCACGTATCCCGGCGGGGAGCCGATGAGCTTGGAAACGGAATGCTTCTCCATATATTCCGACATGTCCAGGCGAACCATGGCATTGTCGCTGCCGAAAAGGAAAGCGGCGAGCGAGCGGGCCATTTCCGTCTTGCCGACTCCCGTCGGCCCCAGGAAGAGGAAGGATCCCACCGGCCGGTTCGGCGACTTCAGCCCCGCCCGGGATCTTCGGATCGCCTTGCTTAGCGCATGGATGGCTTTGTCCTGGCTGACGATTCTTCTATGCAGCTCATCCTCCATTCGCAGGAGCTTCGCCATTTCCTCCTCCTGGATAGAGGAAACCGGGATGCCCGTCCATCGGGCGATGACCTCTTCGATATCTTCCCGGGTTACCTGAAGAGGCGCAACGTATTTCAGTTTCCAGCTTTCCCGTATGACCTGGAGGTTTTCCTTTTGCTCCTCGCCTTCGAGCCTGTATCGCGCCGCCTTTTCAAATTCGCGGGCGGAGATGGCGTTTTCGGCACGGCTGTCGAGGACGCGTATCCGGCGCTGCATATTGACGATTTCATCGGGAACGGATTTTGCACTCAGTTTTATCCGGGCCCCGGCTTCGTCGATCAGATCGATGGCCTTGTCGGGCAGAAAGCGGTCGGAAATGTAGCGGTTCGACAGGCGCACGGCCGCCTCAATGGCCTCGTCGGTATATCGGACCTGGTGAAAGCTCTCGTAGTTTTCCTTGATCCCGTGGAGGATCTTCATGCTCTCCTGCTCGTCGGGAGCCGGCACCTTGATCGATTGAAAGCGCCGTTCCAGGGACCGGTCCTTTTCGATCGACTTCCGGTATTCGTAGGGAGTCGTGGATCCGATGCACTGGATGTCCCCGCGCGACAGCGCGGGCTTAAGGATGTTTGCGGCATCCAGAGACCCTTCCGCGCTCCCGGCGCCGACAAGCGTATGCAGCTCGTCGATGAAAACGATCAGGTTCGGGTTTTCCACCAGTTCCTTCATGATCGTTTTCAGCCGCTCTTCAAACTGGCCCCGGTATTTTGTCCCGGCCACTATAAGGGAGATATCCAGGGCCAGGATCTTCTTGTCCATGAGCGGCTGCGGAATCCGGCCCGAAACGATTCTCTGCGCCAGCCCTTCGACGATCGCGGTTTTACCGACCCCGGGTTCCCCGATGAGCACCGGGTTGTTCTTGGTCCTGCGGCAAAGGATCTGAACCATCCGTTCAATTTCCGTTTCCCGGCCTATAAGGGGATCCAGGGCATCTTTGCCCGCCGCTTCAGTCAGGTCCCTGGAAAACTCCAGGAGGCTCAGGGGTTCCTTGGGTTTTTGAGGCGTCTGCCTCTCGGGCGTGTTGCGGCCGAGCTCTTCCCGGATCAATTCCTCGTGGATCCCGTATTCCTTGAGGATTTCCGCCGCGATCGAGTTGTCTTCGCGCAGCAGGCCCAGCAGGATATGTTCCGTGCCGATGTACTTATGGGAATAATTGCCGGACTCTTCCGCCGCGTTGTTTAGAACACGTTTGCTTTCCTCGGAAAACGGCAGGTCGACCGAAGTGGATACCTTTTCGCGCACGTTGGTACGTCCCTCGATTTCTTTGCGGATTTTTTGGATCGTCGCCTGGGCTTTGGGAAAATATCGGGAGGCAAGATTTTTATCTTCTCGGATCAGCCCCAGAAGCAGGTGCTCCGCCTCTATCGTCGGGCTGCCGAACTGGCTGGCCTCGTAGCGTGCGAAGAAGATCACTCTTCGTGCTTTTTCGGTGTATTTCTCAAACATACGCCTGCTCTCTCGCCGTTAAAATCCTCTTTTATTATACGAACAGACCGGATAGGCGTAAAGAAACAAAAACAGGAACCGGAAGCCGGAAGTCAGCCCGGCTTCCGGCCGGGTGCCGGATTGAACACTCTGTGACTCCGGATGAGTTTTCGGGGTCGGTATCGGAATCGGTTTTGAAATCTCGACCCCGATAATGATTTCGATCCCGACGCCGATGAATTCCCGTTCCTGCTTTTCGCTTTGAAAAGAGTCACGGGCCAGAAGCAAGAAGCCAGAAGAGGCGGGCGTTTCCTGGATTCGGAGGGCGAACCTTGTGTTCGCCCTTTCTATGTTAACGCTCCGTTTTCGAGACGGTAGATCCGGCTGCAGGTTTGCGCCAGCTTTTCATTGTGGGTGACGACAACGGACGTGAGGGCATGCCTTGTGTGCAGGGTTCGCATGAGCTCTCCTATCGCAAGGCCGGTCTTGGGATCCAGGTTGCCCGTCGGTTCGTCCGCGAGCAGGAGGATCGGGGCGCCGACCAGGGCGCGGGCCAGCGCCACCCGCTGCTGCTCCCCGCCGGACAGTTGCCCGGGTCGATGGTGATTCCTTTGAGCCAGGCCTGCGTCGGCCAGGAGCTTCTCGGCCGCGGCCGCGGCTTCCCGCCTGTCCGTGTTTCGAAGCAGCAGCGGCATCATGACATTTTCAAGCGCGGTGAATTCCGGCAGAAGGTGCTGGGACTGGAAGACGAACCCGACGGTTTCATTCCGGAATCGGGACAACTCCAGCGGGGCCAGTTCGGTAATTTCCCGCCCCAGAATTTTAACGGAGCCTTCATCCGGGCGGTCCATGCCTCCCAGCAGGTGCAGCAGGGTGCTTTTGCCGGAGCCTGAGGCGCCGGTTACGGCGACCATTTCCCCTTTTTCGACCGTAAGGCATAGTCCGGTCAGTATTTCCAGGCGCTGGCTTCCCGAACGAAAGCTCTTGCAGAGGTTTTCAGTCTCGACCAGGCTATTCATAGCGCAGGACCTCCACCGGGTCGAGCGCGGCGGCGCTCCGGGACGGGTACAGCGTGGCCAGGTAACTTATAAGGAGTGCGGTTGCGGATATTATGAAGACATCCAGCGCGTGGACGTGAAAGGGCACGTAGGGGATGTTGAACACCTCGGCTTCAAGCCGTATCAGCCTGTGTCGGTCCAGGATCCAGCTGATCCCGATCCCCAGAACATCCCCGATGACCGTACCTATGAATCCTATGATGACTCCCTGGAACATGAAAATTTTTCGAATGGTCCCGGGTGTGGCTCCCATGGCGGCGAGAATGGAAATGTCCCCCTGCTTGTCCATCACCATCATGACCAGGGAGGTGACGATATTCAAAGAGGCGACAAAGATGATCAGTCCTATGGTCACGAACAGAATTTTCTTTTCCAGATTGAGGGCTTCGAAAAGTGGACGGTTCATCTCCATCCAGGTGGTTACATAAAAATTTTCGCCCGCTTTGGCCCGGATGTCTTCGGCGATCCCGGCGACTTCATCCAGGTCGTCGGTCTTGAACTGCAGCACTTTGGCGGAGCCCGGGGGAAAGCCGAAAAGGCGCCGGGCGGTTTCAAGATTGACGTATGCCCAGTTGGCGTCGATGTCCCATAGCCCCGTCTCGAAAACGGCTCCCACGTGGAGGGTTTTCCATGAATCCGTCCTTCCTACCGGGGTTATTTTCCCCATAGGGCGCCGGATTTTCACCCTGTCTCCGAGGGATACTCCCAGTTCCCGGGCCATTTCCTTCCCTATCATGATGTACTCGCGGGAAATCGCCCCCCCCGGGACAGGCAGATTCTCATCGTCCAAAGCCCCGGGATCTCCTTCGACAATACGATTGAAGAAATCGGAAACATCAATTTCCCGGGAAGGGATAATGCCCTTGATGGTGGCATCCTGAAACCGGCTGTCTCCCTCGATGAACGCCAAATCGTAGATCGCCGGAGCGGCACCGCTTATCCGGGGCGTGTGCCCTATTTTGTCGAGAAGATCGTCAAAGTTCTCCAGCGGGCCGCCGTCGCTTCGCATAAGGGTGACGGCGGGTGTCGTCCCGAGGATCTTGACCTGGATGTCTTCCCGGAAGCCGGTTTCAAGAGCCATGGCAATGACCAGGGCCATGACGCCCGCGGCAATGCCCAGAACCGATATCGCCGAGATGACGGAAACCATCGTCTGCTTTCGTTTTGCCCGGAGGTAGCGGAGCGCTACGAAGATCTCAAATTTCATAATCATCCATGCTATGCCGTCGGATCTTCCGGACGGAGCAGCGGGAACAGTATGACGTCCCGGATCGAGGGCGAGTCCGTCAGAACCATCGTCAGCCGGTCTATGCCGATACCTTCTCCGGCGGTCGGGGGCATGCCGTAGCCGAGCGCCCGGATGTAATCTTCGTCCATGGCGTGCGCCTCCTCGTCGCCCCGGTCGCGGGCGGCAAGCTGGGCTTCAAACCGCGCCTCCTGTTCCGCCGGATCGTTCAACTCCGAGTAGGCGTTGGCTATTTCCATCCCGGCGATGTACAGTTCGAACCTCTCCACAGTGTCGGGATCGCCGGATTTCGTCTTCGACAGCGGGGACGTTTCCGCGGGGTAATCATAAATAAATGTCGGCTGGATCAGCCTGTCTTCGGCGACGGTTTCAAAAAGGGATGCACAAATTTTGCCCGGGCCGTCCGACATTTCGAAAGGAGCGTGAACCGACCGGGCCAGGGAGCGGAGCGTTTCGACATCGGCAAGGCCGCTCTCTTCGGGCTTTGTCCCGGGATCGGGCCAGAACTGCAATACGGCCTCCTTCAGGGTCATGCGCCGCCAGCTGTCGAAGTCCAGGACATGGTCCCGGTACTTCACCCGGCGGCCCCCGGTTGCCTTTTCGGCGATCCGGGTGATCATTTCCTGCGTGACATCCATCAGGTCCCTGTAATCGCTGTATGCCTGGTAGAATTCCAGCATGGTGAATTCGGGATTGTGCTGCGCCGAGATTCCCTCGTTCCGGAAGATCCGGCCGAGTTCGTATACCTTCGGAATGCCCCCAACGATAAGTCGCTTCAGATACAGTTCCAGGGCTATGCGCAAATACAGGTTTATATCCAGCGCGTTGTGGTGGGTGGCAAACGGCCGGGCGAGCGCGCCTCCGGCGATGGTCTGAAGCACCGGGGTCTCCACTTCCAGATAATCCCGCTCGTCCAGGAAATTACGGATTTCCTTGATGATTCTGTTCCGCTTGACGAAGACGGCCCGGACGTCCGGATTGACGATCAGGTCGACGTACCTGCGGCGCAGCCTGGTTTCGATGTCGGTCAGGCCGTGCCATTTTTCAGGCAGCGGCAGGAGGTTCTTCGAGAGGTGATGGACGCATGCAGCGGCGACGGTGAGTTCGCCCGTGCGCGTCCGGAAAATCGGGCCTTCGGCCCCGATGATGTCTCCAATGTCGAAGAGACGGAAAAGCTCGAAGTTCTCAGGCCCGACCTTGTCCCTGCGCACGTAGATCTGAAGCCGGTGTTCCCCGTCCGCGATGTCGATGAAGCCCGCTTTCCCCTGGGGGCGCATCGACATGATCCTGCCGCATACGCGCACCGCTTCTTTTTTCTCCTCGAGTTCCGCGGCGCTCGCGGCTTCGAAAGCTTTCCGTATCTGTCCCAGCGTGTGAGAGTAGCCGAATCTGCGGGGGTAGGGATCGTAGCCCAGGCGCTTCAGTTCGGCCAGCTTGAAACGGCGCTGCTGCAGAAGGTTAGTCTGATTTTCCATCGTTCTGTCGCCTCTTGACCGTCAATTCATTTTTGATGCTGTCCAGAATGCCGTTCACGAACAGGGCGGATTCCTGGGTGGAAAACTTTCTGGCGATTTCAAGCGCTTCGTTGATCACGACTGTTTCCGGGGTCCGGTTTTCCGACAGGAACTCAAAGACGGCAAGCCGTAAAATATTACGGTCCACGGCCGCCATCCGGCCGAGCCGCCAGTTTTCCGCATGCTTTCGAATCACCGCGTCAATCTCGTCGAGGCGCCCGAGCGTTCCTTCAAACAGATAGTTGGCGAAGTCCCCCACCTTTTCGGGGTGATCGTTCATCTGCCAGAATGATTGGAGGATTTCTTCTTCCGAATTCTTGCCGACATCAAATTGGTACAGCATCTGAAGCGCACATTCGCGTGCGGCTCTTCTGAGTCCCATAGGCGGATCACCCGGCGCAATGTGCCGATAACCGTAGGATAGGCTACAGCTGGTTCATGACCTGGACCATTTCGATCGCCGTCGTGGCGGCATCGAAACCCTTGTTGCCTGTTTTCAGGCCGGCGCGGTCGACAGCCTGTTCCATCGTATTGCATGTCAGGATCCCGTTTATTACGGGGATTTCGGACTCGACCGCGATGGCGCCGAGCTCCTTGGTCACCGTCGCGGACAGGTATTCGAAATGGGGGGTTTCACCCCGAATGAGCACGCCCAGGCAGAGAATCGCGTCGTAACCCTTGGACGATGTCAGTTTTTTTGCGATCGGGGGTATCTCAAAACTCCCCGGGACCCATACGACGCTGATGTCGTTCGAGGCGGCTCCGTGGCGCTCCAGCGCATCCATGGCCCCGGTCAGCAGCCGGTCGCTGATGAACGAGTTGAAACGGCTGATCACTATCGCAAAACGCTTGCCCTTGGCTTCGAGTTTTCCTTCAATTGTTCTGGCCATCACCGTCTTCTCCTGTTTTCCGGGTGAACCAGGCCCGCAATACGGTATTTTCGCGGGCAATGGCGGCATGAATTTCCCGAATTATTTCCAATGCGGCAGCCCGTCCGCCTGGTGTTGAATAGGAAACGACCTGAATCCCCTGAGAATGCGGGCTGGGGATAAATTCTGCAAGAGGAAGAAGCGCATTACAAGGGTTTTCTAGACAGTCGGCATTCGGCAATAATCTGATTGGGATTCGAAAGCAGACGAAAGAGGCGTCGGCCACGGTAGGGGGGCTCCCGCCTTCGCTCATCCCAGGCACCCCCGTGGGGAATTCTCCGGACTTCTGATAACCTCTACAGGGAATGAAGGAGGGCGTGAAACTGAAGGCCGCGCAGTCGAATAGTCAGGAATATCCCGGCGCCCACCGGCAGAACAAGCATCGGGACGCCCCAGGCGTATTCGCTGGCTTATTGAACGATATTCAGGATGGCGGGATCACTTTCCATGCGGTTCTCTTTCCTGCCCGGGTTTGGTGTGCGTTTCCCCGTTGATTCGCTGAACAAACCTTATGGGGCGTTTGGTTGCGCCGATCAAGGGAAAAGGTAGATGGATAAAGAAAAAATATTCAGAAAACCAGTTCCAGCCGGCCCCCCGCAACGATGGCATTACTTCGCTCCGGATTCGCTCCGGGATTGAGGATAAATTGCAGGTCCGGCTGCAGCGCCAGCGCAGGAAGCAGCACCGCCCGGTAGCTTATTTCCAGGGTAGTTTCCGCGCGGTCCCTCCCGGCGGCAATCCTGACGCTGTCATGGACTTCCGCCCGGGCCACGGCGATGCCGGCTTCGTCTCTGTCCCGATGCGGGATCAATCCCGTATATTGGATGCCCGCGCCGATGTAGCGCTTGAAAGCGTTGATATATTCCTTCGGAGTCCATCCGAGTTGGAGGAAGGCTCCGAGTCCCTGGTCTTGCTGGGTTTCCGCCGTGATTTTTTTGCCCGCAACCAGGTACCAGCCGTGATTTCCTTTATACTCGACGGGGTTGCCGAAAGCGTCCGCATGGATAAGGTCTTCAAAAGTTCCGGTGTTCTTCCAGAAACCGAATTGAACCATACCGGGAAGGGAATCCTTGCTGTAATGATATCGGCTCTCGACAGCAATCAGGGCGCCCGCACGACTGTCGAAATCAAGCTTTGGAAAGTGCTTTTCCTCGGAAGGGTCGCCGGGGTCGCCGTTGTATATCCCCCCCAGGAATTCCCATGAAGAGTGGGGCACGAATCGGGCGCGAACTCCCGGGGCCGCCAGGGGGAAGGTACACGGCCTGGCAGCCATGGCCACATCGCTTGAGAGCCCGAAGGCGCTGTTGATAAAAAGAGAACCTTGTTCGTTCATTGCAAAATCGTCGTTGAAGTCATGAATCCCCAACAGGAGAAATAATTTTTTGTTCAGCAGCCCGTGTTCGTACCAGAGTTGGTGGATCCGGGTTGAATGCGGTGTTTCAATGTTACTGACGATCTGGCAGTCTCCCGCCAACTCTTCGCTCAACAACGCTCCCCCCTGGTGGGACAGGGCCTGAACGAAAAATTTCCCATTAGACCACAATCCGGCTTTTTGGGTGTCCACATTAGCGGAAATGTCAATTTCATGCAGATGGGTTTGCCCGCGCTTTATTCCCCCGCGGGTATTGGCCCAGAATTCGCCTTTATAACCGGCTTGCAGGAAAATCCCGATTCTCTCAAGCCGCGGATGACGGACAACAGCCGACGGGTATTCTTCATGACCCTCCTTTTGTTCCTGCGCCTGGAGTGAAATAGGCGCAATACCAAAAATCAGGAGCAGATTTATTGACAGAAATTTAAACATTATATAGGGCATTTCTATGATTATGAAACTGAAATTCATAACTCAATAGAAATCTTTCGTCAATATAAAAAGTCATTTTCAAAAAAAAGTCATCTGAGAAGGATTCGGCCTCAATTCCGAAGTTGTATGTCGAAAGAATACCGGTTTCTTTTTAATGCAACAGCTTTCCTATTATAAATCCATTCCAGGTTGGATTGTTTCCTTTTAAGGTGTTTGAACCGGTGAGATTGGAATTCAAAACAAAGATAGCGCCGGTATTGAAGTTCAGTCCTGTCAATCTTGGAATGGGTTGCCGTTATCGAGGTGAACCCCGGCAGCCGCCTTGCAGCCGCCAATTTCAAACGGGATGGATTTTTTCGGCCGGGTTCGATCCCTTGTTTTTCCTGAGGCTGTAGCGATATACTCAACGCTCCCGGCCGTGCGTACCGGATTCCCCATCGGGATCTGCGGAAGCGGCGTACCTGAAACATGCAGGGGATAAATATGCTATGGATAAAAAAAACCGGAATGGGATTTTAATTGCCTCGTTCCCGGTGATTGGGCTGCTGATGTTCGCGCCGGCGCCGAGCGCCGAATCACGGCAAAATCCGGAGATATCAAATAGTCAGGGAGAAACTCTTTACCGGAGCGCCTGCTCCAGCTGTCATGGAACGGACGGTCGAGGTGCTCCGCAGTATCGGGTCGGTTTCGATCTTCCGCTCCCTGATTTTTCCGATTGCAGTTTCGCATCCCGTGAGCCGGATTCGGACTGGCTGGCGATTGCCCACGATGGAGGACCGGCGCGCGGATTTTCGGAGCTCATGCCGGCGTTCGGCGAGGCGCTCAGTTTCG
Source organism: Acidobacteriota bacterium (assembly GCA_016933615.1). GTDB lineage: Bacteria > Acidobacteriota > UBA6911 > UBA6911 > UBA6911 > UBA6911. The sequence goes on along the minus strand of JAFGAO010000087.1, from coordinate 3,892 downwards.
GGGAAATGAAATCAATCCTTTCTTATATCCGAAGTTTTTGCGGAAATGAGGACTGGCCCCCGGGAGAATTGAATCTTCCGAAATCCCTGGTTACCGAAAAAGCCTACCCCGAAGATGAAGCCGTCTACTCTCTGGCCGTTGACGTGGAAGGGCTGACCGGAGTTTCCAATAAAATCGTATACGAAAAGCGTTTTGGAGCCCGCAACCAGTTCGAGTTGACAGTCCCTTTCGGGTGGGCGGAAAAGGACGTCTCCGGAACCCAGGAGCCGTCTGCGGAGAACTGGCTGGGAGGGCTCGGGGACATAGCCGTGGGTGTCAAGCGGGCTTTCTTCCACAACGCCCGAACCGGGACGATATTCAGCGCAACCGGAGAAATCGTATTGCCTACGGGAGACCGGGAAAAAGGTTTCGGCAAGGGTACCACCGTCTTTGAGCCCTTCGTCTCCTTCGGACAGGTGCTCCCCTCGGAGTTTTTCTTCCAGTCACAGGCCGGATTCGAGCTGCCTGCCGATACCGACCGGTCCGGCCGGGAGGCGTTCTGGCGCCTTGTGCTGGGGCGCTCTTTTACATCAGGACGGTTCGGGCGATCCTGGTCTCCAATGTTTGAGGTTCTGGCAGCCAGAGAGCTTGAATCCGGACAGAAGGTGCAATGGGACATGGTCCCGCAGATGCAGGTCACCCTGAACCGGAGACAGCACATCATGGCCAATGTCGGCGTGCGTCTGCCTTTGACCGACGGCGATATGCGGGATACCCAGCTGCTGTTCTACCTCCTGTGGGACTGGTTTGACGGCGGCTTTTTCGAGGGATGGTGATTGCCGTGAATTTAAAGTTACCAACATTGCCGGCCGGACTGATACTGATCTTGTTTTTTTATCTTCAGTGCACCATCGCCGGATCCGCCGGAGAGAATCCCGAGCTTTTTATCACTTCGGACGGATGCATGGCCTGCCACAACGGCCTGACGGCGCCCTCGGGTATGGATGTTTCGATCGGTACGGACTGGAGGGCTTCCATGATGGCCAATTCCGCGAGGGATCCGTACTGGCAGGCTGCCGTCCGAAGGGAGGTCATGGACCATCCTGCAGCTGCGAAGGCCATTGAAAACGAATGCTCCATCTGCCACATGCCGATGGCGCGCTACGAAGCGAAAACCGCGGGGACTCCATTCGGCATTTTCGTCAACCTGCAGCGGGCGGCTGCCGGATCGCGCGCTGCAATGCTGGCTTTCGACGGAGTTTCCTGCACCGCGTGCCATCAGATCGAGAACGAAGGGCTGGGCGTCAGGGAGAGCTTTACCGGCGGTTTTGTCATTGACACCGACCTGCAAATAGGCGGTCGCTCCGTCTTCGGGCCTTTCGCGGTGGATGAAGGACGCCGGACGATCATGCGATCCTCTTCAGGTTTTATTCCCGTTCAATCGCTTCATCTTGGGGATTCCGAGATCTGTGCCACCTGTCACACCCTTTATACGCATACCCTGAATGCCGCGGGCGAAGTAATCGGCGAGTTGCCGGAACAGGTTCCCTACCTGGAATGGCGCCACAGCGGCTATTCCCCGGGCCAGGGATGCCCGTCCTGCCACCTGCCGGCGGTTGAAACCGATGTGGCCATTTCCTCCGTGCTCGGCCAGCCGAGAAGCGGCCTCTCCCGGCATGCCTTTCGCGGGGGAAATTTTTTCATGCCCCGTATTCTGAACCGTTACAGGGAACTGACGAATGTTACGGCTCTGCCCCAGGAATTCGAGATTGCGTCCGGCGGGACCGTCGAACATCTGAAAACAGGTACCGCCCGGCTGGCGATTAAAAATTTAGGGATTTCGCGGGGAAAACTGTCCGCAGAGGTGGAAATAGAGAATCTTGCCGGCCACAAGCTGCCGACAGCCTATCCTTCCAGGCGTGTCTGGATTCATTTCACCGTGCGCGACCGTCATGGGGACCTGATTTTCCAGTCCGGATCCCTGTCTCGGGACGGCTCCATTCAGGGAAACGACAACGACAGGAATGCCGGCGACTACGAACAGCATTACGAAGAAATCGATGATCCCGAAAAGGTCCAGATTTATGAAGCGGTCATGGAAGACAGCGAAGGCCAGGTGACGACCGGTCTGTTGAGGGGGATCCGATACGTCAAGGACAACCGTCTTCTCCCGAAGGGATTCGACAAGTCGAAAGCCGATCGGGATATCTCGGTACAGGGTCGGGCTCGGGAGGATGAAAGTTTCATCGGATCCGGCGACCGGATTCTCTACACCGTAAGTCTGAAGCACGATGCAGGACCCTACACTGTTCAGGCCGAGCTTCTGTACCAGCCGATCGGCTTCAGATGGGCACGGAACCTGGAGCTTCAGGAGGCGGACGAAACAGGAAAATTCGTTTCATTCTATAACTCCATGGCGGATATTTCCGCAATTGTCCTTAATCGGATTGCCGTTACCGCCGGACAGTGATACGGCCAAAGGAATCTCCAGCCGCGCGGACGGCAGGTAATGAGTGTGGCATCTTCGCAATCAGTTTGTGAGCATGAAAACAGTTCAAGATACGACTGACCTCTTTGCGTTGACTTTCAGGAATTCATGTCGATTTTCAAGGGCATTTTACTGCAGGTGAGGGCGGGAAAAATGCCGATTCCGATACCGATCCTGAGCCCCGATGCGCGGGGCAAGCCAAAGCCAGGCCTCATAGGCGTGGTTGATTATTTTCAGCGGAACCCGAAAAGGCATTTTGTGTTAAACCTCTATGGGACATTTTCTGTTTCTGAACTATGAAACCGGAGGATTCATATGGGTCGGATGCATCCTGTGAGATTTTTCATTTTTGTTGCGGCTCTTCTCGTGGCGGCTTCACCCTTTTCGTTTGCAATCGATGGGGAAGGCACACCTCTCCTGTTCGCGGGTCTTTCCGGAACAAGCTACGATCCAGGCTGGCTGTTCAAGCTGGATACCGGCGCCGGCTACCAGTTCAGCCGCCACTTCGAAATAACGGCCGGACTGCCGGTCTATTTTGTCCGCCTGCCGGACGATGCGGTCGACGACGGCAGCGGTACAAAAAACGGGATCGGCAATTTCTACGTCGATCTGCGGGTGATGGCTTATGGCGACAATTTTTATTTCAGCAGCGCTCTGCGGGGCTCGGCGCCGACGGGGGACAAAGATGAAGGTTTCAGCACCGGGCGGGGGGCCTTCGACTGGAACAATTATTTTGAAATAAGCCTGGGATCATGGACGCCCTTCGCATCCGCCGGGGTCGCCAATTCGATTTCGGACACACACTTTTTCAACCGGCCGTTTTCATCCTACGGCATCGTGGGCCAGTTTGAAGGCGGCCTGCTCTTCGATCCCTTACGTTGGCTCGGGTTCGGCGGATCCGCGTACGCCGTTATTCCAAGCGGCGAACAGGAGATCTATAACAGAATGTACCGGGGCGGCGCATCCGGCTCCGGGGGGCGATGGGGAAGTGTTTGGGGCAACGCCGGATATGAAATCGTTGAAGCAGAGGATCTCCGGGATCACGGTTTCTCCGGTTGGGCGGATATTTATCCCGTTCCCGATGTTACTTTTGAAATCGGATACAGCCGCAGTGTTTCCTATGATCTCAACAGTCTGTATTTTTCCGCCCGCTTCAATTTGGGCGGGATGCTCCGGAAAGACAAATAGCACGCCGTTCAGGATTCACCATTTGATCATCAGGATTGTAGGGGCGAACCTTGTGTTCGCCCTTCTGTACTTCAACCTGCGCTTGCCGCAAAACAAAGCAGCGTTCCGAATCCAGAAAATTTACGGGCGAACCTTGTGTTCGCCCTTCTGTACTTCAACCCGCGCTTGCCGCAAAACAAAGCAGCGTTCCGAATCCAGAAAATTTACGGGCGAACACAAGGTGGGCGAACACAAGGT
>JAFGAO010000086.1 GCA_016933615.1 Acidobacteriota bacterium | reverse complement strand
TATTGCCGTATTGGGGCGAACACAAGGTTCGCCCTCCGAATTCAGAAAATATTTGAAAGCCGTCAGGGATTTCCCCTATGTGATTCTTCTTATTGCCGTATTGGGGCGAACACAAGGTTCGCCCCTACATTCCTGTTCGCGTTTTCCTTCGGAGTTCTTTATATTTATTGATGCCGCGTTTGCGTCTATTATTGAAATTATGGTTATGAAACCGCATCCGGATTCAGAAGAGAAACCGCCCGCCGGGAAGCGACGGCAGCCGCGCCCGGAATGGCTCAAGGTCCGGTTGCCGGGGGGGGAGAGCTACAACAGGCTGAAGTCTTTGGTGCGGGAACGGAACCTTCATACGGTCTGCCAGGATGCCCGCTGCCCCAATATCGGCGAATGCTGGGGAAGCGGCACCGCGACTTTTATGATCCTGGGCGATGTGTGCACCCGGTCCTGCAGGTTTTGTGCCGTAAAAACCGGGCTGCCGGAAGCGTACGATCGAGACGAACCGGCGCGCATCGCCGGTGCGATCCGAGACATGGGATTGCGCTATGCCGTTCTTACCTCCGTGGACCGCGACGACCTGGACGACGGCGGCTCCCGGGTTTTTGCCGAAACGATCCGCCGCACGAAAATCGCATGCGGGGACATACGCATCGAGGTCCTCATACCGGACTTTCAGGGGGATCCCGAGGCTCTCCGTACGGTCGTCGAAGCGGGCCCGGATGTGCTGGCCCATAATGTGGAGACGGTTCCCCGCCTGTACCGTACGGTGCGGCCCGGGTCCCGTTACCGCCGGTCCCTGGAGGTTCTGGCAGAGGCCAAAAGAATGAAGTCCCGCATTCTTACCAAATCGAGCCTCATGCTCGGTCTGGGAGAAGGCAGGGATGAAATCCTGGAAGTTTTGCGCGACCTGCGGGGCGCCGGTGTGGATATCGTCACGCTCGGCCAGTACCTGCAGCCCGCGCGGAAAAATCTTCCCGTTGAAAAATTCTACACGCCGGAGGAATTTGCCGGCTTCAAGGACATCGCCTTATCTTTCGGTTTCCGGTCGGTCGCGTCCGGTCCGCTGGTTCGTTCTTCGTATCACGCGGAAAATATTTTCCCTCAAACGTTTTAACGTTCAACGTTCCTGCCTTCCAATGAACAAGTTATTTCCATCCATCCATGCGTTCATTCAGCTTTTAATCTAGGGTTTGTGCTATTATGAAAAAAATTAGGCATACATTGACATGAACAGAATTTGCGGCTCTGTATTTTTATATTTACTCTTATTTTCATGCATGCCGGGATTCGGCAAAATCGCCCGGGTATCCCTCGACGGCGCGATCGATCCGGTGACGGCGGGATTCGTCATGCGCTGCATCGACCAGGCCGAGAGGGACAAAGTCCAGTTCATCCTGATCGAGCTTCAGACTCCGGGCGGTTTCGGATCGTCGATGGAAGAAATTATCGGGCGCATGCTGAGCAGCAACACGCCCACGGTGGTCTACGTGGCGCCAAGCGGCGCCAAAGCGGCGTCAGCCGGCTTCTTCATCCTCATGGCGGCCGACGTGGCCGTGATGGCGCCCGGGACGAATACCGGAGCGGCGCATCCTCTAATGGCGATCGGCGGGATTCCCATCAGCGGAGGCGAGGCGGGAAAAACGCTTGAGGAAAAGATAACCAGCGACGCCACGGCGTACCTGCGCAGCATCACGAGCAAAAGACAGAGAAACGTGGAGGAGGCGGAAAAAGGGGTGGTTGAGAGCAAATCCTTCACCGAAGTCGAAGCGCTGGAATCCCGGCTGATCGACTTTATCGCGGAAAACGAAGCCGAGCTCCTTGAAAAGCTCGAAGGGTACCCGGTGCGCCTTTTTTCCGGGGAGGAGCGGGTTCTGGAAACGCGCGGCCAGGAGTTCGTCGATTACCGGATGACATGGCGCGAGGAAATTCTTGCGGTGATTTCCCAGCCGAACCTGGCGCTGCTGCTGGGGCTCGCGGGGGTGGTGCTCCTCTATTTCGAGTTCTCCAATCCGGGTTTCATTGTCCCCGGGGTGATAGGCGCCATTTGCCTGTTGTTGTCCATCCTCGGATTCTCTTTTCTTCCAGTCAATTACGTGGGAGCGCTGCTGATCCTTCTCGCGATAGGCCTTTTTGTCGCGGAAGTCAAAGTGGGGGGATTCGGGGTTCTCGGCATAGGAGGAATTGTGTCGATGATTTTCGGAATGCTGATACTGATCGATTCTCCGGATCCGGCGGTCCGGATAGGCGTGTATTCGGCCCTGGCGCTGACGCTGCCCTTTGCGGCCATTTTGATAATCCTGATGATCGCGCTGCTGCGGTCCCTTCGGCAGAAGGTGGCGACGGGGAATCAGGGGATGGTGGGCCTTGTCGGCCTTGCCGACAGCGAGATCGGCCGGAAAGGCCGCGTGAAGGTGCGGGGGGAATACTGGTCGGCGCGTTCTTCATCGCCCATTGCCGAGGGTAAGCCGGTCCGTGTGGTTGCAGTTGAGGACCTGGCGCTAGAGGTGGAGGAAGTCAAAGAATAAAACAGGGAGGCTGTTATGGGACAAGCATGGTTGCTCGGGCTTTTAATTGTCATTGTGTACCTTTTTAGTACGATCCATATCCTCAAGGAATACGAGCGGGGCGTGCTTTTCCGGCTGGGGCGTCTGGTTCCGAATGCATCGGGGCCGGGCTTGATATTTGTCTTCTGGCCGATTTGGAAAATGGTTCGCGTCAGCCTCCGTACCGTAACCCTGGACGTGCCGCCCCAGGACATCATTACGCACGACAATGTTTCGGTAAAAGTGAACGCCATCGTCTACTTCCGTGTCATGAATGCGCCGAGAGCGATTGTGGAAATTGAAAACTATCTGTATGCTACATCCCAGCTTGCGCAGACGACTCTGAGATCGGTGCTGGGCGAGGTCGAACTGGACGATCTTTTGAGCCATCGCGACAAGCTGAATGTAAAGCTCCAGGAAATTCTGGATCAGCATACGGACGCCTGGGGCATCAAGGTGAGCCTGGTGGAGGTCAAGCAGGTGGATCTGCCGGAGGTGATGCAGCGCGCCATGGCGAAACAGGCGGAAGCCGAGCGCGAAAAGCGGGCCAAGATCATTCATGCCGAAGGGGAATTCCAGGCGTCCAGAAAACTTGCGGATGCAGCAGGGATCATCAATACCGAACCTGTGGCACTCCAGTTGCGATACCTGCAGACACTGACCGAAATTGGAGTTGAAAAGAATACGACGGTTGTGTTCCCTATCCCGATTGACCTTATCCGGGAATGGTTTGGTGGAAAGAAACAGGAATAGTGGTGCTATGACGGAGCGTGAAATTGAATCCGGATTCGAACTGGTGCTGGACAACCGCAAACTGATCCTTGCGTTCGCCGTGGTCCTGTTCATATGCGGCTGCTTTTTCGTGTGGGGATTTATGGCGGGGAAACGCCAGGGTATGCAGCTCGGCGCGGTTGCCGGTACGGATGATTCATCCGCAGCCGGGCTGCAGGATTCGCGGACTTCGGCGCCGGAGAATATTCAGGACGCCGCGGAGATTCCGCCCATGGAAGAAGACGCTGTCGAGCAGGATCTGGACTGGTACAAGAGCGTGAATAAAAAAGAGGGCGATCCCGCGCCTGTCCGCCCGCCAAGGTCTCCCGAAACGAAGGAAGCGGCCGGCGCTTCCTCCGCCGTCGCCAAAGCGGATGCAGCCGGAATAACGTATACCGTCCAGGTCGGCGCTTTCAAGCGGCGCCCCGAAGCCGAAGCCCATGCCCTGGATGTCCGGTCCAAGGGATTCGACAGCAGAGTCGAGCCTCCGGACTCTCCCGGACAGCTGTACCTGGTCAAGGTCGGAAAGTTCGATACCCGCGCTGAAGCTGTCGCCGAGCAACTGCGGCTCAAGAAAAACGGCTTCAGTTGTTTTGTGAAAACAAACTGAAGATCCCGAGCCGTTGCCATGCCGCTGTTACTGCCGGTCGTGACCGGCCTTCTCCTTGCAGCCTCGTTCCCGCGAATCGACCAGCCCTTCCTGGCCTGGGTCGCCCTTGCACCCCTGTGCGCCTTTATGGTCCGGGTGCATAGCCCGTTTCGGGCCTTCTGGGGGGGGTGGCTCGCGGGAGGCGTCGAGCTCTTCGGGCTGCTCGCCTGGATGCCGGGCGTAGTCGAAAGCCACGGCGGGCTCCCCGGTTGGCTTGCCTGGACCGGGTATGCGCTTTTAATTCTGTTGCTGGCCTGTTTCACGGGAGCCGCGTGCTGCGCGACGAAAGGACTGATGCGCTGGGGGGGCGATGCGCACCTTCTGTTGTTTCCTGCCGTCTGGGTTCTGGTTGAATACGCCCAGACGCGCGTTCCTTTCGGCGGATTCCCGTGGCTTCAGCTTGGATACACTCAGTCCGACCGGCTGGTCCTCATCCAGATCGCCGATCTGGCGGGCGTGTACGGAATTTCTTTCCTGCTTGCGGGAGCCTCCACGGCGATTTTCTGGATCGTGATGCATCGGGGACGGCGCTTCCGGTCCTGGTACCCGGCGCTGTCTTTGCTCGTTCTGGTCCTGGCCTGTCTTCTTTACGGCCAAGCGTCGCTCGACCGCTGGGACGGTCTGCGGGCGGATTACAGCGCCGCCATGCTCCAGGCGAACCTCGCCGCCGACGAAGCACCCTCCGTTCTCGCGGAGAAATATCAGGCCGGTTACAGGCGCATGGCGGATACCCTGCCGCCCTCCGTCGACCTGCTGGTTCTGCCGGAATCGCCTACGCCCGTGATGTACGAACGGGACGCGCGGTACCGGGCGCTGCTTGGAGACCTTGCCGCCCGCGCCACCCTTGGATTGATATTCAACAATATCCGGAGCGAGGAAACCGGTGAAGGAATGAAATATTTCAACAGCGCCTATCATCTTAATCAAAAGGGGGAGCTTTCTGGGATCTACGACAAAATCCACCTGGTTCCCTTCGGGGAGTATATCCCGCTGAAAAGCCTATTCGCGGCCATGCAGACCGTTACCCGGGACGTGGGTGCGTTCGAACCGGGCCGGAATAAGACGATATTCAGGCTGGGGCGGCGACCGGTGAACGTCACCATATGTTTCGAAGCCATTTTCCCGGGCCTGGTGCGGCAATTCGTGCGCGGCGGCAGCCGGCTGATCGTGAATCTTACCAATGACCGGTGGTACGGGGACAGCAACGCCCCGCTGCAGCATTTTTCAATCGCCCGGTGGCGCAGCATCGAAAACCGGAGGTATTTCCTTCGGGCGGCAAACTCGGGAATTTCGGCCGTCATCGAGCCGACGGGCAGGATTCAGGCGGCGACGGGAATATTGCAGGAGGCGGTTTGCGAGGGCCGTTTCGCCTTTTGCGCGCAGCAAACGTTCTATACCCGTTATGGCGACGTTTTCGTTTTTCTGTGTGCTATCATTGTCTGTGGTTTCACGGTCCTCGCGTTTACGAAGGAACGGAAGAAACGGCACTTCAACCGGAGTTGAAAGGGCAGGCCGGCAAGGCGCGGTCCAGCCAGCCCCCGCGCAAAGCGGGAGATTTTTTATGAATATGTAACGGGAAACGGTGAACGGGAAACCCGGAACGGTTTTCCTGGAGGATGTCTGAATGCTCGAAGAACTGCAGCAGAGAGTCGATGCGATTGAGGAAAAACTCGTACGGATTCGGGGCTATCTTTGATGCGGACCGCAAACGCTCCCAGGTTCTCGAGCTTGAAAAGAAGGCATCCCATCCCGGATTCTGGAGCAACCAGCGGGAGGCGCAGTCGGTCCTGCGGACGCGAAGCCGCCTGGAGAGCGACATCGAACTGGATGCCCGTCTGGCGAGAGAAGGCCAGGATATCAGGGCCCTGGCCGAACTGGCCGAGGAAGGCGAAGAAGTGCTGGCGGATCTGACCCGGGAAGTCGAGAAGCTGGAACAGGAGGCGCAGCATACGGAAATCCGGATGCTGCTGGCCGGTGAACACGACGGTTCGAACGCGATTGTGACGATTCATCCCGGCGCCGGCGGCGTGGATTCCCAGGACTGGGCCGAGATGCTGGTGCGCATGTATCTGCGTTGGAGTGAACGATCCGGCTATGAAACGAAAATGCTCGATTATCAGCCCGGAGACGAAGCGGGCGTCAAATCGGCGACATTCCTGGTCGAAGGAGATTTTGTATACGGGTACCTGTCCTCCGAAAGCGGCGTGCATCGGCTCGTCCGCATCTCTCCTTTCGGCGCCATGGGCAAAAGGCAGACGAGCTTCGCGTCCGTATTCGTCTATCCGCAGATAGACGATGAGATAGAAGTCCAGATCGACGAAAAGGATCTGCGCATCGACACCTACAGGTCCTCCGGCGCCGGGGGGCAGCATGTCAACGTAACGGATTCGGCGGTCCGGATCACCCACCTGCCTACGGGGATAGTCGTTTCCTGTCAAAATGAACGATCCCAGATCCGCAACCGCGAAATGGCGCGGCAGGTGCTGCGGGCCCGGCTTTACGAGCGGGAGCTTGCCAAAAAGCGGGAGCAGCTTCAGGCGGTCGAGGACGCCAAGCTGGAAATCGGCTGGGGCAGCCAGATACGGTCCTACGTCCTTCATCCCTACCGCATGGTCAAAGATCACCGGACCAAATTCGAGTCGCCCAACGCGGATCGTGTCCTGGACGGAGACATAGAGGAATTTATATACAGATATCTCGTCTACCGCGGGATGCAGGGAAGAAATTCCTGAGTTTGCAGGGGCCCCATGGAGTCTGCAATCTTGAATCCAGAATCTTCAATTTCAGGACCGGGAGCTTAATGTGGCTTCAGACAGCAAGAGGGAGCGGAACCCGGCCGTCGGCCCGAGACCCGGAAAAATCCCGAGTCGTGCGCGCTCGGACGGCCGGCGGCGTTTTTATACGGCGCTGCTCGTATTCGTGGTCGCCGTCGGATTGCCGATCGTGGCCGTACCCTCGTTCAGAAACCTTCTGGCGGCCCGGGTGGCGTCCATAAGGGCGGCCATCGGCGGGGGAGTCGATCCCGTCACCGTGCAAATCGGGGACGAATCGCCGCCGTTTCCCGAAGAGTACGACCGGCAAGCCACTTTGTTCCCGGGCCCCGATCAGACGCTGCCCATGGACAGGATATTCACCGCCCGCACGGAGGATCCCGGTGCGCCGGCGGGCTTCCCCCCGCCCCTGTTCTCGCCCGAAGCTTCGAGTGCGGGCAAACCCGTCCCCGACGCCGAAGCAGAGACGCCTCCGCCCGAACCCGGCGCCGCGGAGTCCGATTCGGATAACGGGCTTGGCTACAGCCAGGGGGATGCGGAGCGGGAGGCTTACGCTCTGGTGCTCCAGTCGTACCCGGAGGTGGCGGAAATGGTAGAAGGCAAGGACCCGGCCCTTCGTTTTCTGTCCTGGGGAGCCGTCAAACGGGGAGAGGATCTCTACTGGGTGCGTTTGGTATTCCAAAACGAAGAGAATGCGGAAGTAGAATATATCTGGCGGGTGGAGCCGGGATCGAAAAGGATTCTCCCGCTGAGTTTCAATGCCCGTTCCATTTTGTGACCCCGACCCGGCGATGAAGACGAACGTTTGAACGTTGAATATTGTGATGGAGCAATTAAACTTTGCATCACACTTCCATTCGATATATCCGGCGGCTGCTGGCCGGAATCATGATCCTGGTCTCCCTGGCCGTCCTGGGCAACTATTTCTACAAGCGCTTCGGCCGGGATCATTCCGGGAAACAGGACCTTCAAATCCTCGATCCTGAGACGCTTCAGTCCGTAGAAAGTTTCGAGTATTCGGACAACCGCGACGGGATAATCCGTTTCAAAATACGGGCCCTCCGGCTTCTTGAAGAAAACCCCGGCAAGGTCTACCTCCAGGAGATTGAAGCGTTCGATTTCAATCCGGAGGGGAGCGTTCATAATGAAATACGCAGCCGGTTCGCCGAATATGACCGCGAGAAAGGCACGGTCGTTTTTATCGAAGACGTCCGTTTTTCCCTGGGCCGGGACATCGAACTGGACACCGATACCCTGCATTACGACATGAACACCAATATCGGCACCACGGAGGATCCGGTCCGATTCCATTCCGAGAAAATCAACGGGAAGGCCGTAGGCCTCGAGTACCGCTTGGACCGCAAGCGGCTCGAAATGAAGCGCGATGTCGATTTTCTTCTCGTCATGGAAAAGGCGTCTCCGGATGGAACTGCGGCGGATGAGAGGATAAGGGCCACGTCCGGCAAAGCGTTCTGCCATGAAAACGGGGAAAGAATCATTTTCAGCAACGATGCCCGGATGCGTTCCGATTCCCTGCTGCTTACCGGGGATACGATCCGGGCGGATATCGATGGCGACCTGAAGGAAATTACATCCTTGAATGCGGCGGGGAATGTGCGGTATCGGTCCGAAACTTCCGATGAATCCCGGGCGCTCGGCGGAGACCGGATGTTTTTTGCGATTCACGCCGGGAGCAGGAATCTCGAAAAAATACAGGTCCGGGGGAGCGCCGTATTGAACTCCGCATCTCCTGCCGGGGAGACGCGCCTGCAGGGCGCCCTGATGGATCTCTTTTTCGATCCCTCCAGGGACGCGCTGCAAAGGATCCACTGTGCCACCGGCGTGCAGCTCCGGATGAAGCGAGGCGCGGAGGAAACCCTTTTTTCGGGCGAGCGGTTCAACGCCTTTTTCAATGAGGAAACGCGGGGATTGAAAAACATCGATGTCCGCGAGCGGGCGAGAATCCTGACGAAGGGCTCCGCGGATTCGGCTGGCAACGAAATCCGGGCGGCGCGCATCAGCGTTAAATTTCGTGAACATTCGGGGCGGGTTCTTTTCGAGAACCTTCACGCGCAGGGTTCGGCTCAATGGACCGTCCTGCCTGCAAAGCCGGAGAGAGCGGACGGGACTTCACCCTCCGGGAGCTTGAAGGCTGAGGCCATCGGGATGTTCTATGCCGGGGAAGGCGAATACCTGGAAAGAATCCAAGCCTCCGGGAATGTGGTCATGGCGGAAGCGGTTTCCGACTCAGGGAAAGGTGCCTATCGGCGCAGTGTATCGGCCGAAAAGGCCCGGTTCGGGTTTTACCCCGGCGGGAACAAGCCGAAGGACATGGCCGCCGAGGGGAATGTCCGGGTTGTCTACGAAGGGGACCCGGCACAGGCTCATCCGGAAACGCCCGGCAAATTCCGCACGGCGAGCGACAACCTGAAGGCGGCATTCTCTCCGGACGCGGACGGCATCGTCCTTGCATCCGCGTCGCAGTGGGGAAATTTTAAATACGAGGACGGATCGAAATCGGCCACCGCGGGGAGATGCGACTACGATGCCGGCAGCGAGAAAATGACACTGACGAATTCCCCGGAAATAAATTTTGAGGCGGGATTTGTCAACGGCGGGACCGCAGTTCTCGATTTGAAGCAGGGCATCCTGCATGTCCGCCGCAAGGTCCGGTCGCTACTGTCGGCCGCGCCGGAAGCGGGATTGCCGGGAGGCGGCACCTCAGGCGCCGGGAGCATCGTTCTGGCCGACGCCATGCAGTACTGGACCGAAACCGGCCGCGCTCTTTACACGGGCGGCGCACAGCTCATTTCCGAGGAGCAGCAGCTCCGGGCGGATACGCTGGAGATTCTGGATGGGGGAGAGGAAATGGCGGCCAGCGGGAATGTCCGGCACCTCCTGTACAGGGGCCGGCCTTCCACCGACGGCGGTGGGACTCCGGAAAACACCACCGGCGCCGCGCCGAAAGATGGCGGAAATCTTTCCGGGTTGCCGATAAATATTGAGAGTTCTGATTTTAATTACGTAAAAAGCAGTAATACGGTTGCCTATTCGGGGAAAACATCCCTGACCTCTGCGGGCTTAATTATAAAATCCGGGACTTTGGAGGCGGTGCTTGACGAAGGAAGCAGGGAGATAGAAAAGGCAACAGCAAAGGACGAGGTGTCGGTTTTCATGGGAAAAAGGGAATACAGAGGGGATGTAGCCTATTATTTCCGCAATCCCGAAAGGTTTGAGATATCCGGCAAGCCGGCCGAATCGGTCGATCCTGAGGGAGTTCGGTCATCGGCGCCTCGGTTGACATACAATGTCGCCGATGATAGGATTCTGCTGGAAGGACGGGTGGATTGATTTAAGTTATTTTATTTCAATTATTTAGATATGGAAAATAGCCTGCTGCAGGCTTCGGCCTTATGCAAATCCTATCGGGGGCGGCAAGTTGTCAACAGGGTCAGCCTGAAGCTCCACCCGGGCGAAGTCGTCGGGCTTCTGGGGCCCAACGGAGCCGGAAAAACAACCACTTTTTACATGATTGTGGGCCTGATCGCGCCTCAAAGCGGAACCGTCAGCCTTTCCGGCAGGGATATTACGCACCTCCCCATGTACCGGAGAGCCCGTTCGGGGATCAGCTACCTTCCGCAGGAGCCTTCGGTTTTCAGGAAACTGACCGTAGAAGAAAATCTCAGGAGCGTTGCGGAAACTTTAAACATCCCGTCCCGGAAGCGGGATGTTTTGGCCGGAGGGCTTCTTGAAGAGTTCGGTATCGGGCACCTCCGCTCCCAGAACGCATATACCCTCTCCGGCGGCGAACGGAGGCGTCTGGAAATCGCACGGGCCTTGGTTTTGACGCCGCAGTTCATTCTGCTGGACGAACCGTTCGCGGGCATCGATCCCCTGGCAGTCCTGGAGATACAGCGCATTATAGGAAGTTTGAAATCAAGAGGGATCGGAGTGCTGATCACGGATCATAATGTGCGCGAAACTTTGAATATAACGGACCGCGCCTATATAATTAGCGAAGGAAAGATCCTGCGCGAGGGATCCCCGGAGCAGCTGACGAATGACATCGAGGTCAAGAAGGTGTACTTGGGCGAAAATTTCAGGTTGAATTAGGCTTAAAATGAACCGCAGACCTTCCTTAAGGCAATCTTTGGACATAAGGCTCAGCCAAAGGCTTGCCCTCACGCCCTCCCTGCTGCAAAAAATCGAGCTTCTTCAGCTCAACAAACTGGAACTTCAGGCAATGTTGAACCAGGAACTGGTCGAGAACCCTATCCTGGAGGAGGTCCTGGAGCCGGAGGCTCCTTCGGAAACGAACGAGGACGAACGCGCCGCCGAAGAATCCCCTGCGGCGGAGGATTCCGTCAGGGAGGGCGAAAAGGATTCTTTCGAGGAAATTGACTTTCGCTACTTTTTCGACGAGTACCTCGATACCGGCTATAAAAACCGGGAAGTTGAAGATACGGAAAAACCTTCCTTCGAAACCTTTCTGACCCGGTCTCCCTCCCTGGAAGAGCATTTGAACTGGCAGCTGGGACTGTCGGACACCCCCGGTCCCATAGCCGAGGTGGCCCGGCAGATTATCGGCAACCTCAACGAAGACGGCTATCTCCTTATGAATCTTGAGGAGCTCTGCCAGGTGACCGGCTGCACCACACAGGAGGCCGAAGAGGCTCTCAAGGTTGTGCAGTCCATGGATCCCATAGGGGTGGGCGCGCGCGATCTTCGCGAGTGCCTCCTGCTGCAGCTCGAGAACCTCAACCTGCAGGAGAGCCTGGCGTGCCGGATAGTCCGGGAACACCTGTCCCTTCTGGAAGGCCACAAGCTCAAGGAAATTGCCGCGCGCACAAGCGCAGCCTTCGAGGAGGTGGTGCATGCCGTCGAGTGCATCCGGCGCCTGATCCCCAAGCCCGGGCTGAAATACAACAATCAGAAAACCAATTATGTGGAACCGGAAGTGACCATCGCCAAGGTGGACGATGAATTCGTCGTTATGGTCAACGATGAAGGCATGCCCCAGCTGCGGCTGAATGCCAACTACAAGAAGCTTCTCAAGAGCAACGGCGTAACCGGGGAAACAAAGAGCTTTCTGCGGGAGAAGTTCCGATCGGCCGTGGATCTGCTCAGGAGCGTCAACCAGCGCAAGCAGACCATCTACAAGGTCTGCGTCTGCATCGTGAACCGGCAGAAAGATTTCCTGGAAAACGGTTTTTCTCATCTGCACCCGATGTTGATCAAGGATGTCGCCGGCGAACTCGGAGTGCACAGCTCCACCATCAGCCGCGTTGTGACGAATAAATACGTCAATACGCCGCAGGGAGTGATCGAGCTGAGAAAATTCTTCACCATGGGGCTGGAAAAACCCGACGGCGAGGGGCTTTCGATTGTTCAGGTCAAATTGAAAATAAAGGAACTGCTCGAAAAAGAGAATAAAAGCAAGCCGTATTCGGATAACCAGCTTGGTCAGCTGCTCCGCCGCGACAATATCTTCATCAACCGCCGTACGGTAGCCAAGTACCGGGAGCAGATGCAGATTCCGGGATCGCGGGAGCGGAAAGTCGGCTATCTTTTCTGACGTGTTCGCGGAGGCTCCTCCCCCCCGGCACCGCCGCGGTGTGATTCGTTGAATTATTCGACCAGGAAGGATTACGTGCCATGAATGTGGAAATCACCGGAAGACATGTAGACATTACTCCCGCCATTCGCGCATATGTAATGAAGCGGCTTCGAAAGTTCGTAAAAATACTGGGCGAGGATATCAGCTTTCATGTGATCATTACGGTCCAGAAAGTAAGGCAGACGGCGGATATTCTGCTCAAGTCCAAGTTTATGGACCTGGCGGGAAAAGGGCAGACCGACGACATGTACGCTTCGATTATCCAGGCAATCGATAAGCTCGAGCGCCAGGCGCTGAAGCAGAAGAGCAAGATAATCGAAGGGAAACGCCAGCGGGCCAAGGAAAATTCCGTTGCGGTTAAATCCGGAACCGTCAGGCCTCCGAAACGCTCCAGCGCTTCAAAAGCCGAAAGCATTCGGGAGGAGGAGGCTTACCGCAAACCGATGACGGTCGAAGAGGCCCTGATCGAACTGAATCAATCCGATTATCCCTTTATAGTTTTCCGGAACTCCGAATCGGGGATCGTCAACGTCCTTTACCGTCGCAAAGACAGCTCGCTCGGTCTGATCCGCACATAAAAACCTGCGTCTTCCCGGGTCGTGGCGCGACGACCGGCCATGCGAGCCGGGGTGCGCCTTCAGGCTGAAAAGGGGCGCATTCCGGATTCCCGCGCCCCTGCCGCAGCTTCCAGCCTCAACTGCAGAGTCGAGAGGCAAACGAACACCGGATCGTTTACTTAGGGCTCGCGCAAAAATGCAGACTTATTTTGGCGCGAGCCCTTATCAGACCGACAAATGTTTGAGCCGGACGGGATGTGGTGTAGTATGGAGGCGCCGGATTCCGCCGCGGAACAGGATTTCCGGATGCAGAGCCGGTTCGGGGTAAAACGTGGATAAAAATCATATTTCCAATTCCATCGATGCGCCCGAGGAGGAAAAGACCATAACGGTCCGGGAGTTCCTTCTGGCTTCGCCGGCCATGGGCCTGGATCTCGAGATCGTCCGGGGACAGGAGGGATTGGATAAAAAAATACGGTCGCCCAGGATCCAGAAGCTGGGATTGATGCTTGCCAGTTTCACGGGGCACCTCGATCCGGGACGCGTGGTCGTATTCGGCAACAGCGAGTTGAATTACCTCCATATTCTGGACGCGGAGCACAGAAAGACGGCAATAAGCCAGCTCAAGAACTATTCCATGTGCTGTATCGTGGTTACAAAGCAGCTGGAGATTCCGAAAGAACTGCTGGAGCTTTCCGAGGAGGAGAAAATCCCGATACTCCGGTGCTCCGCCCTCAGCTCGGGCGTTATTCCGAAGATAACCGATTACCTCGAAAGGCGCCTCGCTTCCGAGATGACCATACACGGAGTTCTGATCGAGATTTTCGGACTCGGCGTGCTGGTGCTGGGGCCGTCGGGAATAGGGAAAAGCGAATGCGCCCTCGAACTCGTGCTGAAGGGGCATCGCCTGGTTGCGGACGATTACGTCCAGCTCACGCGTCATGGGACGGACAAGCTGTCCGGCGAAGGCGGGAAGATACTGAAGCATCATATGGAACTGCGCGGGCTCGGAATCATAAATATAAAGGAGCTTTTCGGAATTTCGGCGACGGGGGCTTCCCAGAATATCGATTTCGTCGTGCGGCTGGAGCGCTGGAAGCCCGACGCCGAGTACGACCGGCTCGGCGTCGAGCGATCCACCATCGATTTTATGGGCGTTTCCCTTCCCATCATCAATATACCGGTGGCGCCGGGAAGGAACGTCGCCACCCTGATCGAAGTGGCTGCCCGTATCCAGCTGCTGAGGCATCGCGGGTACCAGTCTTCCACGGACAGCCTGCTGAAAAATGACAGCCCGAAGTCCGATGAGGCGGGCCGCTAGCCGATCGCTTCTCCTGTCCCTTTCCGGGATTCGGCGGGTAAAAATCCGGCATGCTCCTGCAGTACGGCCTGAAAGCATCGGGGCCGCCCGGGCGCCATGCGGCATTTGCGGAACTCTCAGGGTATGAGTCTACAGGATTTGGTCATTGTAACCGGGATGAGCGGGTCCGGGAAGGGAACGGTCCTGAGGACTTTCGAGGACCTGGGGTTTTTCTGCATCGACAACCTCCCCGTCTCCCTGATACCCAAATTGGTGGAGGGGCTCCAGACGACCGAGGACGAAGTCAAACACGCGGTGCTGGTTATCGACATACGGGCCGGGGAGAAGCTCAAAGACCTCGAAGCGATTATCCGGGGTCTCCGGCAGTCCGCTTTTCACCTCTTCGTCCTTTATCTGGAAGCGGATGACGATGTCCTCGTTCGCCGCTTCAGTGAAACACGCCGCCCCCACCCGCTGTCGGGCGAAAATTCTTTGCGGGATTCCATCCGGCTGGAGCGCGAGAAGCTGCACAGCCTGCGGGAATTCGCGGATGTTGCGATCGATACTTCCCGCTTTAACGTGCACGAAATAAAAAAGGTGGTTGTGCAAAGGTTCCGGAAACATTCGCGAACCTCCACGCTCAATATTCACCTGCTGAGCTTCGGTTACAAAAAAGGCGTGCCGCAGGAGGCCGATTTGATGTTTGACGCCCGTTTTCTGCCGAATCCCTATTTCGTGCCTAGGATCAGGATTTACAGCGGCAAGGATAAAAGCGTTGTGCGCTACCTGGAATCGTTTCCCGAAACGAACGCATTCATAAAACGCCTGGGGAATCTGCTCAAATACCTGATTCCCAAATATATCAAAGAAGGGAAGCGGTACCTTACGGTTGCCGTCGGATGCACCGGGGGGCGGCACCGGTCGGTGTTCGTTGTTGAGGCGCTTGCGAAGATGCTGGAAAGTAAAAACAGGTCCATTCACATTCAGCATCGTGATATAAACCAATAGAGGGAGCCTGGAGATATTTATGGTCGGCGCATTGGTCGTGACGCACGGGCATCTGGGAAGGGAGCTTGTAGCCGCCGCAGAGATGATCGTTGGGGAAATAACGCACATACAGTTTGTTTCCGTGGGGTGGCACGACGACGTCAACGATGCCAGGAAGGATATTGAAAAACGCATTTCCGAAGTGGACGGCGGGAATGGGGTGCTTATCCTGACGGACATGTTCGGCGGCACGCCTTCGAATATCGCCTTCTCTTTTCACGAACCCGGAAAGGTTGATGTCGTGACCGGCGTCAATCTGCCGATGATTATTAAAATCGCCAGCCAGAAAGGCGCAGACACGCTGGACTCTCTGGCCCGCACTGTACGCGACCAGGGGCGCTCGAGTATCTCCACGGCCAGTGAATTTCTAGGCGTATGATCCGTCTTTGCGTCGAAGTGGAAAACAAACTGGGTTTGCACGCGCGCGCCGCCTCAAAACTGGTCCAACTCGCATCCAGATTTTCCAGCGACGTGTATCTGTCCCGCGAGGGCGCAAACCAGAGGATTGACTCCAAGAGCATTCTCGGAGTCCTGATGCTGGCCGCCTCGAAGGGGACATGTCTGGCCGTTTTCATCGACGGCCGCGACGAAATGGAGGCGGGAGAGGCCATAAAAAGGCTTTTCAGGTCCAAGTTCGGGGAAAAGGAATAGGTCTTTGCGCACCGATAAATCCGGGAAAGTAAATCCGGGAGATAAATCTGCGGAACCCACTGTTCATTCAGTAGGCAGTAGGCGGTTAGACTTGGCGGTATGCGGTGCATTGTTTGAGGCGGGGTGAACGCTCGATGAAGGCAAAGCAGGAAAAAGAATTTCTTGGAGAAGGGGTTTCTCCCGGCGTGGTCTTCGGACAGGCCCTGAAGCTGGACAAACGGAATCGCGCCATCCTGAAGATGCACGTTGACGATGTCGAGCAAGAGGCGAGGCGTTTATTGGATGCGATAGAGCAATCCAAAGAGCAGCTGTCCGTATTGAAATGTCGTCTGGAGGAGAAGATCGGCAGCGAACACAGCGTGATTCTCGACACCCACATACTCATTTTAGAGGATCCAACGCTGCAGGCCGAAATTCTCGACTGCATTCGAAAAAAACACGCCAATTCCGAATGGGCCGTGATGCAGGCGATGAACCGCATCGTGCGCGCGTACGAATCCCTCGAGGACGCATACTTCCGGGAAAAACACAACGACATTGAAGATGCACTGGAGCGGGTTATTGCCAACCTTTCCGGGGACAGCCCTTTCAGCTGGAGCAATCTTCCCGGAGACCTGATCATAGTTTCGCGCGACTTCCATCCCTCGGCTTTCGCGACAATGGATCTTCATAAAGTGCGCGGGCTTGTTTTGGAACTCGGGGGCCGCACCTCCCATACCGCCATAATCAGCAGAGGGCTGAGGCTGCCGGCGGTTATGGGGATCCGCGATATTTTTCCCTCGACCAGCACGGGGGACGCCTTGCTCGTCAATGGGGATGATGGCCAGGTTATCCTGAATCCCACCCAGAAGCGCATGCAGCGCATGCGCGGCCGCATCGAAGCGTTCGGCACTACGGCTGCTTATGTACTTGAAAAATCCGGACAAACGACCCTAACGCGGGACGGAACTCCCGTCTCGCTGCGTGCCAATACCGAGCTGCCTTATGAGCTGGAGGCTGCAAAGAGATGCGGGGCTGAAGGGATAGGGTTGTTCCGATCGGAACTTCTGTTTTTCGGGCATCCGCAGGGTCTTCCTTCGGTCCAGGAACAGCTTCGGGTCTACAGCAAACTTGTGCGCGAGATGAAGCCCCACCCCGTGGCCGTGCGAACCCTGGACGCGGGCTCCGAGAAGCTGTTCGACGGGGAGGACTTTCCCGGTCAGTACAACTCGGCGATGGGCTTGCGCGGGATCCGTCTGAGCCTGAAAGCGAAGGACATGTTCCGGTCTCAGATAGAGGCGATCCTGAGGTCCGGCAGCGAAGGCAACGTTGAAATTGTACTTCCGATGATTTCGACCGTCGAGGAAATACGGCAGGCGCGATCCTTGATATCCGAAGTCCGGGATTCGGTTCGCAAGACTTCGAAAAGCAGGTTGCGCAAAGTTCCCGTTGGAGCCATGATCGAGGTTCCCGCCGCCGTTTTTGCTCTGGAGGTTCTTGCCCGGGAAGCGGATTTCCTGTGTGTGGGAACGAACGACCTTATCCAGTATATGTTGGCCGTGGACAGGGAAAATCCCCATGTGGCCTATTTGTTTCAGCCCCTGCATCCGACGGTGCTGCAATGCCTGGCGCGCATCGCGGATGTAGCCGCAAAACTGAAAAAGCCCGCGCGCATTTGCGGGGAAATATCCTCCAACCCGTTTTTTGCAGTGCTGCTTCTGGGTTTGGGATACACGCAACTCAGCATGAATCCGCTTTCGATTCCGGCGATACGGCGCGTTCTGCATGAAGTGTCGATTGACGATTCCAGGATGATTGCCGATCAAGCGCTGACTTTCAGTACCGCCCGTGAGGTTTGCAGCTACCTCACCCATGCCGTCTCGGAACTGGTTAAAGCCGACCTGGGACACTATGTCCGCGAAATTTCAGTCCCCGACGAAATGTCATAAAGGCGCTTTTGCTTTACAATCTCCCCCATGCAGACCTTGCGTTATGCCTCCGGTGCTATTTTTTGAGACTTATCGAGGTTGCAGGCGTCAAAATAAACAGTACCGAAAGAGAATGCCCGGAGGAAGGGGGGTATGCACCATGGCACGCTGCGCAATTACCGTTATTTTGGCACTGTCGATGGCGAACCTGGCCTCGTATGCCGAATCGTATGATGACGACTATATCCGTATTGCGCGTATCTCTTACATGGAAGGGCCCGTCAGCTTCCAGAATGACCTGGATGTCGACTGGACGGCAGCCAGCATAAACCTGCCGCTTCAGCCGGGCGACCGAATCTACACCGGGCCCGGGGGGAGGGCGGAGATACAATTCGATGAGGGATCCGTGTATCGATTGGCCCAGGGGACGGATATTCAGTTTCTCTCGCTGAGTGAAGACCTCATCCAGATAAGGATCATGACCGGTCTTTCCTCGCTGACGGTTTCAAGCGGAACCACTTTCGAACTGGATACTCCGGCAGCCGCTTTTGTTGTTCTGCGCCGGGGACTTTATCGATTTGATACAAGGGACAATGGCGACACGGATGCAATCGTGCGCAAGGGAGAATTGGAAACGGTGAGCCACCGTTTCGTGCGCAGAGTCCATTCGGGAGAGCAGGTTTTCGTAACAGCCGATGAGAACAACTCCTACACCATGGCCCGTTATTCCGGCCGGGACGCCTGGGATGAATGGAACGATCGCCGGGATGCCGATTTTATCGCGCGAACCAGCAGCCGCCATCTGCCCGGCACCGTATATGCCGGCGTTTCCGATCTGGACCGGTATGGGCGGTGGGTAACCGTGGAGTCTTACGGAGCGGCCTGGGTTCCCTTTTCCATAGGCGTTTCCTGGTCTCCCTACTCCGTCGGCCGCTGGTGCTATCGGCCGGTTTGGGGATGGACCTGGGTTTCCTATGAACCTTGGGGTTGGCTCCCGTATCATTACGGCCGATGGCATCGCAGCCCACGTTTCGGTTGGTGCTGGCTGCCGGGGCCTTCCTTTTCTTTCAACTTCTGGTCTCCCGGGCTGGTTACATTCTATCACGGGCCCTCATGGGTTTCCTGGTGCCCGTTGGGGCCCGGGGATTACTACAGCATCAACAATTACCATTATAACCGGAGACTGTATCGCCATCATCTCGCCGACCTGGGCCGGTTGCACTGGAGAGCCGCGGGGCACTCCGTTAATAGGCAGGTTCGCGGGGCTTTCCGGTCGATGGAAATAGACCATTTCCGAAACGGCGGATCCCGTACGATAGCCACGAGAGAGGGCTATAGGCAGATAGAACAGCCCTGGAGTCGAGGCACGCTGGTAAGGGAACGTCTGGCCGTTCGGCCCACTTCCAAGAGCTTCAGCCCCGATCCGGACAGGAGTGCGCTACGGTCCAAATTAATCAATCCGCGACCTGCGCTGGTACACAACGATCCTCAGGCGAGGGCTGCGGGTCGAGGCGGATACGTGCGGGTGACGAATCCGGAGGTCGCGTCTCGGGCGGTCGCGAGATTAAGAAGCGGGGACACCCAGGGAATAAGAAACAGGGACACCAAAGAAACCGCGGAGAGAACAAGAGGCACACAGGGCGCCGATTACGCGGGGCGTGAATCCGACGAAGGGCGCATGCGCATTTTGAGAAGCACGCCAAGCAAGAGCTCCGGCGCCGAGCCAGCGCGGTCGGCAGGCGGCGCGGCAGCCGATGGCCCGCCCGGCCGGGCGGATGTCCGTTCCCCTGCAGAGAAGAATCGTGCCGGAGACAATCAGCAGAACCGGCAAAACCAGGACATCAATAATTCTAATCCCGGTCGAACGAGCGGGAGCGCGAATCGAGCCGATTCTTCCAATTTTCCCGTCGGCCGAAGCGACCGATCCGCAACGACCCGTTCGGCCGTTCCCCGGAATTCATCGGGGATAGTTTCCGGTGGAACTTCCGGTACAAGGAGAGAGGAAGAAAAGCGCGAGCCGGTTTCCCCGCCTGTAAGACGGATACAGCCGACCCCGCAAAAAAGCGGGTCCGCGGTCGAAGAAAGCGTCCGCACGAACCGTTCGGACGGCCGACCCCGCATATCCCAGAGTGCTCGTTCAAGCGCTCCCGGCCCCTCATATTCAACGCCTTCGCCCGACAGCCGCAGCCGGTCTGATTCTGTCCCGTCTTCCGGCATCCGGACGCGATCCTATTCGTCTCCTTCAGCCGGGAGTCAGAGCCGTTCCTATGCAGCGCCTTCGCCCGACAGCCGGTCCCGTTCCTATTCGACGCCTTCCCGCAGTATTGGCAGCCGCTCGAATTCCTCTCCTTCTTCGGCTCGAAGTTCATCCGCAGATTCTCCTCACTCACGCTCATCCGGCCAAAGTTCAAATAGCAGCAAGTCAAATTCCAGTCCGCGAAAAGCCAGAAGCCGCTAAAACGATAAGAGACCGGGGAAGGATTGACTTAAAAACCGCAGATATTTCCGCACCGCTCCCGAGGAATGACTCCAGGCCGCATAAGGATCGGATCAAGACAGGCGTCGATTGCGCCTCGTTTATCCGCCCGGATCATCCGTCCCGCCCGGTCCGCAGGATCCGAACGCTCCGACGCCGTCATCGGCAAGATCCCGCGCCGTTGCGCTTCCGATGCAGCCGGGCGCAACCGGCGCCCGAAGCGATTGGGATCGTCAGGCCAAGAGTCCTTCCCGCACTTTTATTTGACCAATTCGGTTTTCTCCGCTAGTCTCTCAGAACAAAATGCCGTTGAGTCAATCGGTTTGGCCGTTTTACGGAAAATCATGAGGGCAATCGACGAATTATACAATTTTGTAAAACCCTACAAGCGGAATATAGTTCTATCCCTGTTTCTTCTGGCTGCAAGCGCAGGATTGGAAGCTCTCCGCTTCCTGCTGATTATTCCCCTGTTCGACAAAGTATTGATATCGCAACCTCTTCCTTTTAAGACCGGTATGGAGCAGTTCGCTTTCCTTCAGGTTATTCTTGATCTCATGCCCGGAGGCATAGTATGGCAGGTCTCGCTCATACTTGTTACGCTGACACTCCTGAAAGGAATCTTCATATATTGTTCGGACTATTTAATGGGCAGAGTCGGGCAGAACGTTCTGACCGATCTGCGGAATATTCTCTTCAACCATGTGATTGGGCAATCCATGGGTTTTTTTGCTTCGAATTCCACCGGCCGTTTGATGTCGAAGATGGGAAACGATGTCGAGCAGATTCAGGAGGCCGTCTCCACCGTTATGGCCGAGCTGTTTCGCGAATCCGTCGTCCTGGCGGCAATGGGCGTTGTAGTTTTTGTAGTGGATTGGAAGCTGGCGTTGCTGACTCTGTTGATTGCTCCGCCGGCTTTCGGTTTGACGTATTTACTGGGGAAGCGAAGCCGCATCGCGAGTTTAAAAGGCCGTCAGGATACGGCGACTTTGAACGATCAGCTGCAGCAGTCGCTCACGGGGATGAGAATCATAAAAGCTTTCGGCATGGAATCTCACGAAAGCAGGCACTATAAAAAAACTACTCTTCATTTATTTCGCAGCAATATGAGGGCTATGGCCGTTTTTTTCCTCAGCTCCCCGCTGCTGGAATTTATCGGGGCGGTTGCGTTCGTACCGATACTGTTCTATGCGCATAGAAATATTACCGGCAGCGAACTGACGCTGGGAATGTTCGGCAGCGGTCTCTTCGCGCTGTTTCGCATGTACGATCCCATAAGGAAACTGAGCCGTATTCACATAAGGATCCAGCGCTCCATGGCGGCGGCATCCCGAATCTCCGATCTCCTAGGCACGCACCATGAGATACAGGACAGGCCCGATGCACTGGATCTTGAAGGCATCCTGGATTCGATTGAGTTCCGGAATGTGTTTTTCAAGTACGAGGATCAAAGCGGCAAAAAGGAGGTTTTGAGGGATATTCATCTAAAGGTAAAAAAGAACGAAATCGTGGCCATTGTCGGCAGCAGCGGCGCCGGAAAGTCGACTCTGGTGGATTTAATCCCTCGTTTTTATGATCCGACGTCCGGTTCCATTCTCATCGACGGACGCGATATCCGAGATTACCGCCAGAATTCCCTCAGGCGCCAGATTGCAATAGTGACGCAGGAGACTTTCCTCTTCAACGATACCGTATGCAATAATATTGCATACGGCAACAAGAATGCCTCCATGGAACAGATTATCGAAGCCGGCCGGGCGGCCTTCGCCCATGATTTCATCATGGGCTTCCCGCTGCAGTACCAAACTCCGATAGGGGAAAGAGGGCAGCGTTTGTCCGGCGGGGAACGTCAAAGAATATCCATAGCACGGGCGTTATTGAAGAACGCCCCTATCCTGATACTGGACGAAGCGACTTCTTCCCTGGATTCTGAATCGGAGAAACTGGTCCAAAAAGCATTAATAAATCTCATACGCGACCGGACGACATTAATTATTGCGCACAGACTTTCCACCGTACGGAATGTGGACCGGATCATCGTGCTTGAAAACGGGAGAATTGTGGAATCCGGAACCCATAAAAGTTTAATGGAACTTCAAGGGCGCTACAGCCGATTCTTCCGCCTCCAAACAGAATCGGATGCGGCTGCAGACGTTTAAACACCCCTCCATCAAAGAATTTCACATACCGGAGATTGTTTTGTAAAAGAATTCAGGAAATCGAATTGCCCGGTGAGGATTTGTGTAAAAATCTCAAAATATTCCTGCAAAAGAAATCCCTCCATAAATCCATGGGCGTCCGGACGGTTTCCAGGAGAATCCGGAATTCAGGGAAATGAAATTGGGAGAAACAAGGTTGATCTTGACGTAAAACTTTGATGGCGTTAAAGTAATAAGATTTTTAAACACGGACTTCACCTTTTGTTTCCATTCCCGCCGGATGGAAATGCAGAGGAAATTTCGGTCGCACGATCCGTTTGGGGCGCCTATGATTCTGAGCATGACCGGATATGGAGCGGCTTCCGCCCAGAAAGATGACATCGCGGTTTCGGTTGAAATCCGGACCGTGAATCATCGTTTTCTGGATCTTCACGTGCGGGTCCCGCGCGAATATCTAGTTCTGGAGGGAGAAATTCAGAGAGCGGTCCGAAAGGTTTTGGACCGGGGACGAGTCGAAATCAGTCTGTCTATTCAGAATACGGGGCCGACCGAATTCCTCGTCAATGAAGGCCTTGTCAGGGGGTTTTTGGAAGCGGGCCAAAAGTTAAAGGAAAACTATAAGATCCAGGGGGATCTGGATATTAAGGCAATTTTAAGTTTACCCGGTATCCTGCAAAACAGGGATCTGTTGTCCGAAGCACCAGGAATTGTTTCCGAACTAACCTTTGCCTGCATTGAAAAGGCGCTCGAAAGTGTGCTTCATATGCGCCGGCACGAGGGGGATTCGCTCCGGACGGTCATGCTGGGCCATCTCGGTGTCATCGAACAGGATGCGGCGCGGATTCGGGAGTTAAGCGCAGCGTCCGCAGCCGAAACTTTGCAAAAGCTGCAGGCCAGACTCGAACAGCTGCTTCCACCGGCCGGGGGAGGAGTGGATCCGCAGAGGTTGGCCCAGGAGGCGGCGCTGCTTGCCGACAAAGCCGATATTTCGGAAGAGATCGCCCGTCTGAAGAGTCACATCGCACAGTACCGTTCGCTCGTCGACGCCGAAGAGAAAACCGGGAAAAAGCTGGATTTCCTGCTGCAGGAGCTCCATCGCGAAACCAACACAATTCTTTCCAAGTCGGGCAGCCTCGAGATCGCAAACCACGCTATCGCGATCAAGACCGAGATCGAAAAATTGCGCGAACAGGTTCAGAACGTTGAGTAATCCGATGAGCCGTGGCAATCTTATCATTGTATCGGGACCGTCCGGAGCCGGCAAATCCGCCCTGGTGGCCGGGGTTTTGGGTACTCTGGCGCATATACGATTCTCGGTTTCCTACACTACGCGCGCGCCTCGCGGCACGGAGCGGGACGGCATAGAGTACTTTTTCGTGGACAGGGATGCGTTTCAATCCCTGATCCAGGAAGATGCCCTGCTTGAGTGGGCTGAAGTTCACGATAATTATTACGGGACCTCCAGGAAATTCGTGGATGACCTTCTTGTGCAGGGGGAGGATGTCATCCTGGATATAGACGTCCAGGGGGCGGAGACTATTCGCCGCAAACGACCCGACACGGTTTCCGTTTTTGTGCTGCCCCCTTCGTACGACGTTCTGCGCGAACGCCTCGAGCGCCGGAGCCTGGACGAAGGCCTTGTGATCCGGCAGCGCCTTAAGAGGGCGTGCAGTGAAATCCGCCGCTATCATGAATACGATTATCTGATTGTCAACCGGGATCTTGGCGACTCGATCCGGGAGCTCGAAGCCGTCATATCGGGCAACCGGTGCCGCAGGGAATCGAGAATGGAGTCGGCAAAATCCGTGTTGGCTACTTTTGGAGGAACGGATGCAGAAAATCCCTGAGAAAATAGGGTCGAAATACCGATTTATTATCCTTGCCGCCGAGAGGGCGAAGCAGTTACAGAACAACGCAAAGCCCAAAATCAAGACGAAGTCCACCAAACCGGCGTTCATTGCAATGAAGGAGCTGCAAGAAGACGTGCTCAGTTTCAAGATCGAGACGCCGCCGGATCCCGCGGATCACCCCTAGGAAACGCCATGAAAGTCGCTCTGGGTGTCACGGGTTGCATCGCCGCCTATAAGGCCATCGAAGTCATGCGGGGCCTCCAGAAGGCGGGCGTGTCCGTTCAGGTCCTGCTCACACGTTCGGCCGCGGAATTCGTAACCCCGCTCACGTTCGAAGCCCTGTCCTGCATGGATGTCATAACCGAAATGTTCCCGCGCGGGAAGAACAGGGACATCCTGCATATCAGCGTCGCGCAGTCGATTCAACTGCTCGCGGTGGTGCCGGCAACGGCCAACATCCTGGGCAAGTTCGCGCACGGGATCGCGGACGACTTTCTTTCCACTCTCTATCTTTCAACCCCGGCCCCTGTTTTAATCGCGCCGGCAATGAATGTCGAGATGTGGCGCCATCCGGCCGTCTGCGCCAACGTGGCGATTTTAAAGGAGCGCGGGCATCTCTTTGTCGATCCCGCCGAGGGGCAGCTGGCCTGCCGGGCGGAAGGGAAGGGGCGCCTGGCGGAAGTGGAAACGATCGTAGCCCGGATCCTGGAAGCTTTGAAGGCGGACGGCTCCCTGGCCGGATTGAAGATCCTGGTCACCGCCGGGCCGACCATCGAAGACATCGATCCCGTCCGGTTCCTTTCCAACCGCAGTTCCGGGAAAATGGGCTATGCCGTGGCCGAAGCCGCCCGGCGGCGCGGAGCGGAGGTTGTCCTGGTGTCCGGTCCCACATATTTGCAGGCCCCCTGGGGAGTCCGGTTCATCCCGGTTCGTTCCGCCGCCGAGATGAAAGACGCCGTATTGAAGCTGTACCCCGATATGGATGTGGTGGTTAAGGCCGCCGCCGTGGCTGATTACCGCCCCTTCAAGGCTGCCGGGCAGAAGCTTAAGAAAAAGAAGGCGGAAGTGGGCCTTCACCTGGTTCCCACCGACGACATCCTGGAACTGCTCGGGAAACAGAAGAAGCGGCAGATGCTGGTCGGATTCGCGGCCGAAACCGAGCGGCTGCTCGAGTCGGCGCGGAACAAGATGAAGCGGAAAAACCTGGATGTCCTGGTTGCCAACGACGTTTCCTGCGGCGTGTTCGGGTCGGATACTTCCACCGTACATATTTTAAAACCCGCCGGAGATCCTGAAATCCTCAGGGATCAACCAAAGCACGCAATTGCGGATCGAATTTTGGACATAATAGCCGAAAACCGAAAGCCAAAGGTCTGAAACAGTGCGCCTATCCGATTTTCAGCCTTCGACTTTGGACCTTGGGGCTCGCGCAGAATGTGGAATTATTTTTGCGCGAGCCCTTAAACCGTTTTTATCATGAAATCAGGCACCGCAGTCATTCTGGGCCGGCCCAATTCCGGGAAATCCACCCTGCTCAACGCGCTCGTGGGCCAGAGGATATCCATTGTTTCCTCCAGGCCCCAGACCACACGGCATCGCATTCTCGGAATCGCTACGGAAGACCGCGGGCAGATTGTTTTCGTGGACACCCCCGGCATCCATAAACCGGCGTATGGGATGAACAAACGGATGATGCGCACGGTCTATGGTGAGCTGAAAACGGTGGATCTGGCGCTCGTGGTTGTGGATGCATCCATCAGTTTCGGCAGCGGCGAGAATTTCGTACTGGAAACCATAAAGAAAGCGCGTCTGCGCGCCATGCTGCTGCTCAATAAAATCGACAGGATCGCAAAGGCCAGACTTCTTCCAACCATGCGGCATTACGGCGCCGCCTACGACTTTCTGGAAATCATCCCGATATCGGCACGCACGGGGGAGAATATCGACCTTCTGCGAAGCAAAATTTTCGGCTGTCTTCCCGATGGGGAGCCTCTGTACGATTCCGACTTTGTGACCGACCGGACGGAACGGTTCCTGGCCGCGGAGTTCATTCGCGAAAAGCTTCTGGAAAGGGTCCGTCAGGAGTTGCCCTACGCCTGCGCCGTGCTGATACGCAAATTCGACGAAAGCGGGCGTGAAAAAAAGAACCGGGTTACGATAGAAGCGGATATACTGGTGGAGAAAAAGTCCCAGCAGGGAATCGTCCTCGGCTCCGGTGCATCCAATCTGCGCGATGTCGGCATCGCCGCGCGCGAAGAGCTGGAAAAGCAGCTGGGCTGCAAGGTCCACCTGGGACTGCAGGTCCGCACGGCACGGAACTGGCGCAACGACGACCGTATACTCGACCAACTGGAGCTCGGTGCATGAACACGAAGAAAGAACTGGCCGGCCGGATTCGGGATCATCTGAAGCTCTACAGCGACCTGGGGGTCCGCTGGGTGCGCGCCCCGGAAAAGATCGATGATCCCGCCGCCGTTCGAAAAGAAGCGCGCCGGATTGCCCCGCACTCTCCCGTGGCTGCAGCCGCCGCGAAGACGGCCCTATTCCCGGAAACGGCGATTTCCGAAGACCTCGAAACCATCCGGGCCGATTTGAAGGACTGCAGGCTGTGCAAGCTTTCTCCGACGCGGAAGAACATCGTCTTCGGCGCCGGCAACCCCAATGCGGACCTCATGTTCGTGGGCGAAGCCCCGGGCGCCGATGAAGACGAGCAGGGCTTGCCGTTTGTGGGACGTGCGGGGCAGCTGCTCACGAAAATCATCCAAGCGATCGGCATGCGCCGTGAGGAAGTTTTTATCTGCAATATCCTGAAATGCCGGCCGCCCGGAAACAGGAATCCGGAGCCGGACGAGATCGCCGCCTGCGAAAAGTTCCTTTTCCGTCAGATCGCCTCGGTGAAGCCGAAAGTGATCTGCGCCCTGGGAGCCTTCAGTGCCAAAACCCTTCTTAGGAGCAACGAGGCCATATCCCGCCTGCGCGGGCATCTGATCGACTACAGGGGGGCGAAACTTATAGCCACGTTTCATCCCGCCTACCTGCTCAGAAACCCGAACGAAAAGCGCAAGGTTTGGGAGGATATGCAGACGGTTCGCGATTACATCGCCTCGTTGTCATGATTTGTTGGAAACAATGCCTGAGATTGTCGAGATCGCCGTACCGGTTGGAGTCCGCAAAACCTTCTCCTACTCCGTACCCGCCGCATTTAGGGACAGAATACGCGTGGGGATGCGCGTTCTCGTCCCGTTCGGTTCTAAAGTCCTGACCGGGTATGTCGCGGGTCTGCCTGCAAAGGCGGAAGCCGGCGGGATCCGGCTGCGCCCGGTTCAGGAATTGCTGGAAACGCAACCGTCCATTCCGGAGTCCCTGGTGGAAACGGCCCTGTGGGTGGCGCGCTATTATTTCGCTCCCCCGGGGGAGGTTTTCCGGGCTCTTTTCCCGGCGGGCACGCAGGTTTCGGGCGCACGGAAAGTATCGCTGACGCCGAAGGCGGCCAACCTGCTTGCCGGAGGACTCAGGCCCCCGGGGCTCAATGCCGGGGAAAACGCCGTTCTGGACGCCCTGGCGGGAAAACAGCCTCTGACGGTGCGCGAACTGGTTTTACGGTCTTCCGTCCGCGGCGCCCAGGCCTGGATCGAGGCCCTGATCGCGGCCGGCTGGGTCCGGGCGGATGTGCATATGGATCAGCCGCGCGTGAAATCCAAGGAGCGCCTGGGAATCCGCCTGCTGCCCCGCGAAAGGGATTCCGGTTCCCTCACGCCGGCGCAGGCCCGTCTTGTCTCCGCCCTGGAATCCTTCAAGGCTCCGGTGATTCTGGGGGAGTTCCTTGAAGCTTCGAAATGTTCCTATGCTGTCGCAAAGGTTCTCGAAAGAAAGGGCGTGGTCGAGATCGCCCCCGCGCAAATCCAGCGCACCCCAGCCGAGCTGTCCGAAAGCAAGGCGCGGGATGCGTTCGTTCTGACAGCCTCCCAGAGGGAACTTGTGATCCGGATCTCGGACATGATCCGCGGAAGGAAAGCTTCGCGCTGCCTGATCCACGGTGTAACGGGGAGCGGGAAGACGGAGGTTTACCTGCGCCTCATGGAGGAAGCCCTCGGCCAGGGAGGCACGGCGCTGTTCCTGGTTCCGGAAATCGGGCTGACCCCCCTGCTCAGCCGGATCGTCGTCTCGCGCTTCCCGGGGCTGGTCTCGCTGCTTCACAGCGGGCTGTCGGCGGGAGAGAGGTTCGATCAGTGGAACCGTATCCGTCTTGCGGAGGCGCGCGTCGTGGTCGGCACCCGTTCCGCCGTCTTCGCTCCATTGAAGGAGCTCCGCCTCGTCGTGATCGATGAAGAACAGGACGCTTCCTACAAGCAGGACGAGTCTCCCCGCTATCACGCCCGGGAAGTCGCCTGGCACCGCATCCGGCAGTCCGGGGGAGTTCTGGTACTGGGATCGGCCACCCCGTCCATTGAAACTTTTCACGAATCCTCGCGGTCGGGAAATGCCGCGTTCTTCAATCTTCCCGAAAGGATCGAGTCCAGGCCGATGCCGGAAGTCCGGGTGGTCGATATGGGGCGGGAATTCCGAACGCGCGGGAAATACACCATTGTTTCGGAGATCCTGGAGGAGGAGCTCAGGCGCTGCATGGCGAGGGGGGAACAGGGAATCGTTCTCCTGAACCGGCGCGGCTATTCGCGCACGCTCCTGTGCCGGAGCTGCGGCCATATCTTCGCGTGCTCAGACTGCAGCGTCAGTATGACCTATCATCAGCAGTCCAACAGCATCGTGTGCCATTACTGCGGTCTGGAGAAGCCCGCTCCGGCCGCCTGCTCGAACTGCGGAGGGCCCTACATTCATTACGCCGGAGTCGGCACCGAGCAGCTGGAAAGCATTCTCCGGACGCTGCTGCCTGAGGCGCGCATCGCCCGCCTGGACCGGGATACCGTGCGCAGGCGCGGCGTAATGCGGAAGACGCTCTTTGGTTTCGCGGAACGGAAACTGGACCTTCTGGTCGGAACGCAGATGCTGGCCAAAGGGCACGATTTTCCCGACGTGACCCTGGTGGGTGTCGTATCCGCGGACGCGGGCCTGTCCTTCCCTGATTTCCGGTCCGCGGAGCGGACCTTCCAGCTGCTGATCCAGGTTGCCGGAAGGGCGGGAAGGGGGGCCGCCCCGGGCCGCGTCGTTCTTCAGTCCTTTTATCCGGAACACTACGCCCTGAAATTTTCCAGGGAACAGGACTATGAGGGTTTCTATCGCCACGAGATCGAGTTCAGGAGGCTGATGGGGTATCCGCCATTCAGGAACCTGGTCCAGATCCTGGTGCAAGACAGGGATTCCGCCCGGGCGAGCCGCACCGCCGGGCGCATTGCCGATGTTTTAAAAAGCGATGTCCGCGCGCAAGCGTCCGGGCAGAGGCCCGTCATCCTGGGACCCGCCAGCGCCCCTATCGAAAAACTGCGGGGCAATTACCGGATGCAGATTTTGATAAAGTCGCCTCCCGGCTACGACATGTCCGCCTTGCTTCACGATTGTTTCGCGTATCTGGACCGGCACAAAATCCCCACCGCCAACGTTCACGTGGACGTCGATCCGCTGTCGCTCCTGTAAAAACTGCTCGTTGCAGGTTGCACGTGAGACGCTGCGCGTTGAAGGCAGCTGCTTCGTTGCAGGCTCAAAGCCTTCGCCTCGGGAGATGGACGATTATGCTATGGGATGGTCCAGCCGGTTTGGGCGGCGGTGCATTCCGTGCTCAGGAGTTCGGCGAAACGCCGGGCGGCGGCTTCAATTTCCGCTTCGCATTCCGATGCGGGCGCATAAATTACGGCAACCACGTCGCGCGTGGACGCGCGCGTTTTGGTGGCAAGGGCGTCTTTGACGGGGTTGCCGCAGGGCAGCCAGGCCGTTTCCTCGGCGCGGCAGACGCAAAGCAGATCCTGTAGATCGATGACCTGGCCCGAAGGGTTAAAAATATAATTTTCCCCTGCCATGCCGCGCCTGAGCATCAGGCGGGTTCCGCACAGGTCCAGGTCGAAAATGCTGGCGGGATATCCCCACTCGAGGCTGACCGCGTTGTTTGCATCGACGGGGCCGTTGACGAGAGGGAAGTTTCCTTCCAGCGCCGAAGCGAGCAGGTACTCGCTCGAGGGCTTGCCGCGTCCGGAGGGCTTGTAGGCCCCGAAGCGGAGCATGTTCCGGACGGCGGCCCTGCGCTCCGGGCGCAGAAATCCTTTACCCGCGCCGCGCACCCGTTCCAGAAGCGCGGACAGGCAGGCCGGTGCCGATGCCGTCTCCGGGCATCCGGGCAGACCCAGGCCCCAGATCACGGCCGCGCGTACGGTGCGCGGCTCCAGGCCGGGATCATAAACAAGCGACGGTTCTTTCATTTCACGGGATTGGGTCAGACCACAATTATTTTTTGAATCCACGGGTTCAACCCGGTTTCGGGATGCATTATATGCTCTCAGGGCTCCGGATGGGGGTTTTTCTCGGCCCGGGGAATCCTTTTGAGATTGTTTCAATTCCGCCCATTTTGTGTTATTGCATAAGAGCAGGCGGTGGGCCTATGACGGGATATCGACTGAGTTTCCTATGACTCACAATCATGCGCATCACTCCGTGGGACAGGGCGGCAAGAAACGGCTTATCCAGGCGATTTCGATCACGGGCGCCTGGTTCATCATCGAAGTGGCCGGGGGAATATACTCCAACAGCCTGGCCCTGATCGCGGATGCCGCGCACATGCTGACCGACTTGGGCGCCCTCAGCCTGAGCCTTTTCGCCCTTTGGATGTCCGCGCGTCCTGCGACACATCAAAAGACCTACGGATATCTTCGGGCGGAAATACTGGCGGCGCTGGCCAACGGCATATTTCTCGTGCTTATAGGGTCGTATATTTTCTACGAGGCCTTCCAGCGCTTCCGCGTGCCTCCGGAAATAAAAAGCATTCCGATGCTGCTGGTTGCCTCGACCGGTCTCGCGGCGAACCTTGTGACCGCAAGGCTGCTTTTCCGGAGCCGCAACGAAAGCCTGAACCTGCGAGGCGCCTACCTGCATGTTCTGATGGACGCGCTCGGGTCGGTGGGGGCGATCCTGGCCGGCTTCCTGATCTGGTGGCGGCATTGGTATGGCGCCGACGCCGTCGTTTCCGTGATTGTCGGAACCCTCGTGCTTTACGGTTCCTGGAAGCTGGTGAGCGAAAGCGTGGATATCCTTCTGGAGGCGACTCCGCGGCATCTCGAAATATCCAGCATACTCAAGGACCTGGGCAGCGTCCGCGGCGTCGCGTCCGTTCACGATCTGCACGTATGGTCGATTTCGACCCGGATGGCCGCGATGAGCTGCCACGTGGTTCTGAAGGGAAACGAGGATCCGGGCGCCGTCTTGAGTGAATTGAGCCGGTTGATGCGCAATAAATACGGGATAGGGCACACCACGATCCAGATCGAGCCTCAGGATTGGATTCCGCCAGCAGGGGTGACGCTGGTAAAATTCCCCGAATCCTGAAACGTGTCAGCCGTCCAGCTGGTCCGGCGGTGGCGGCGGCAGCGTATCGGGCGTTTGAGCGGGAGGGCCTCCCGGTTTCCGCTTTTCGAAAATTGCCACGCCCAGTGCGCCGCCGAGCATCGCCAGCAGGCAGTTGACCGCCAGCTGGGCAAAGAGTGAAGTGAAGAAAACGATCTTCATGAAGCCTTCCCGGGAAGTGAGCTCGGCGATTTCTTCGCGGCTTTGGGCCGGGAAACCGGGCACCTGATCCACCAGCTCCCGGATCTGTTCGGCAATCCCGCGGCTGCCCTCGGGAGACATCAGGATCAAGGGTATGGAAAACAAAGCGATAACCGCGGTTCCAATCGCTCCCGTCAGGAATCCGAGAGTCATTCCCTGACCGAGCGTTGCGACAAGAGCGGATTCTCTCACGTACAGGTATGCCGCCAGAATGCCGCCTGCCAATACCCAGGCGCAGCAGGCGCAGTTGAGGATGGGCAGGGAAGAGAGAACTCCCAGGAGCAAACCGCCGATAACTGCAGGTTTCCACATGTTTTCCTTGTTCATTGAACCCCTCCACGGGATGCAGCCGCTGCCGTGAATCGGCCGTAAGTTCCACTATCCCCTGATAAAGCATTGCAGAGAGCATAGTTGCAAACAATGGATCCGTCAAGAAACCACCGAAAAAAGGGTGCAAACGGAAGTGGGACTCATGTCCGCCAGACTATCATTCAGTGCTGCTTGGGTTTTTGCGCCGAAGGACGCCATGAAGTGCGGCAGCTTGCTGCCGCTTTCCGTGAGCAAGCTTGCTTGCGCTTCCAAATTTGATCAAAAATTTCATCCCGGAGATTGGCGCCGGCCTGAATATCAGTATTTGCCACAATATATTGAGGGGGCAGGGCAATTCTGCCCACCATATTGTGTAAAAAGCCCAAATAGTTCTTGACTTGAGAATACGATTCCCTTATACCGTAACCCGAAAGGTTCCGGTCGAATGCAAGTTGGACCCACATTCAACCTAAAGCATGGGAAAGCGGACGATATCCCAGACCCTCGAAAGACCGGCAACTCCAATTTCAAAAGAGAATTTAAGATGTGGCGGAAACAATCGAGACGGCCGGGAGTTTGTTTGAATTTGCCGCAGCGGGCGCCATTTCCCATCCTTTTCGCCGAAGCGGATGCTATCCGGCCTGCCCCGCGAAAAGGATGCCCGGGCTTTTCGTTTGATTAAGCGGATAAAGGATTGGAAAAACCCTTTTGTCGGAAACGGACTAAGGCTTTTCTTGTACGGCTATGTCGGCACTGTTAATCTGCACTTTACGGTAGAATCGTTAAGGGGGGAGCTGCGATGAAGTTCATTTTTGTGACGGGCGGAGTGCTTTCATCCCTGGGAAAGGGGCTGGCGAGCGCCTCTATCGGGAGCCTGCTGGAATCCCGCGGGCTCAAAGTCAACTTCTTGAAACTGGATCCCTATATCAACGTGGACCCGGGCACCATGAGCCCGTTCCAGCACGGGGAGGTTTTCGTGACCGATGACGGCGCGGAAACCGACCTGGATCTCGGCCACTATGAGCGGTTTACCAATGTGCGACTGACCAGGAACAACAATTCCACCACCGGAAAAATCTACGAATCCGTTATCGAGAAAGAGAGAAGAGGAGAGTATCTCGGCAAGACGGTCCAGGTAATCCCCCACGTCACGAACGAAATCAAATCCACCATCCGCCGCATCGCCGAGGATGTGGATGTCGCGATCATCGAAATCGGGGGAACCATCGGGGATATCGAAAGCCTTCCTTTCCTGGAAGCCATCCGCCAGATGCGCAACGAGGCGGGAAGGAACAATGCGATATTCATTCACCTGACGCTGGTTCCCTTCATTGCGACCTCCGGCGAACTGAAGACGAAACCGACGCAGCACAGCGTCAAGGAGCTGCGCAGCATCGGCATTCAGCCCGATATTCTCCTGTGCCGGACCGACCGCCTACTCCCCAGGGAGCTGAAAGCCAAGATCTCCCTGTTCTGCAATGTCACGGAAAGCGCCGTCATCACCGCGCTCGATGTGGATAATATTTACGAGGTTCCCCTGGTGCTGCACAGTGAAGGGCTGGACGACGCGATCGTCAGCCTTCTGGATATTCCCGAAAAGGAACCGGACCTGAGCCGCTGGGAGAGCATGATCCGGCGATTCCGCAATCCCGTCGATACGGTTGAAATCGGCATCGTGGGCAAATACGTCGAGTACGAGGATTCCTACAAAAGCCTCAACGAAGCGCTCTACCACGGCGGATTGCCCCACCAGCTGGATGTGAGGCTGAAATGGGTGGAATCCGAGGGGCTTCTGGATTCGATGCTTGAAGAACAGCTCGGTGCGTACGATGCCGTTCTCGTGCCCGGGGGGTTCGGCAAGCGGGGATTCGACGGGATGCTCAAAGCGGCGAAATACGCCCGCGTCAATAAAGTCCCCTATTTCGGGATCTGCCTGGGAATGGACTGCCTTGTGATCGAGTTCGCCCGGAACGTCTGCGGTCTGGATGCCGACAGTTCCGAATTCGATCCCGCCACTCCCCACAAGGTGTTTTACATGCTTCGCGAGCTGCTGGGTAGCGACATAATGGGCGGCAACATGCGGCTCGGAGCTTATCCCTGCATACTGGAGCCCGACTCCCTGGCGTACCGGGTTTACGGCAAGAAAGAAATTTCCGAGCGCCACCGCCACCGTTACGAGTTCAACCGCGAATACGAGAAGATTCTTACGAGTTACGGCTTGAGGTTTTCGGGCAATTCCCCCGACAGGAATTTTGTGGAAATCGCCGAACTGCCGGAACACCCCTGGTATCTCGGCTGCCAGTTCCACCCCGAGTTCAAGTCGAAGCCGCTCGAGCCGCACCCGCTGTTCGCAAGCTTTATCGAAGCGGCCTACAGGCACCGGAAAGAGCGGAAAGCGGGCAGGAAAAACTCTTCGGCCGCTATGGACCAGAAGAGTATCGTGGAAGCGTAACCGCAGAACCGAGGAAAGCCCTGCTATGAATCGCGTTAAAATCGGATCGCTTACGCTGGGACTCGACGAGCGCCCGTTTTTCATCGCGGGGCCCTGCGTCATCGAAAGCGAAAAGCACTGTCTGAAGATGGCCGAGCGCCTGGCCGGCTATGCCGGGCGCATGAAAATCGACCTTGTTTTCAAGGCGTCCTACGACAAGGCGAACCGCACTTCGGGGGAATCCTTCCGCGGACCCGGGCTCGAGGAGGGCCTGCGCATCCTCGAAAAAGTGCGGCGCACCTGCGGGCTTCCGGTATTGAGCGACGTTCACGAAAAAGCCCAGGTCGCGGCCGCCGCCCAAGTTCTCGACGCCATCCAGATCCCGGCTTTCCTCTGCCGGCAGACGGACCTGATACAGGCTGCCGCCGGCAGCGGACGCTGCGTGAACCTGAAAAAGGGCCAGTTCCTTTCCCCTCAGGAAATGGAGAAAGTCCTGGCGAAGGCCCGCGGGACGGGCAACCGCAATATCCTTGTGACCGAGCGGGGCACCTCGTTCGGCTACAACAACCTGGTGGTCGATTTCCGGTCTTTCGTCATCCTGCGCTCCTTCGGGCAGCCCGTCGTATTCGACGTGACGCACTCCGTTCAGGCTCCCGGAGGACGGGGGGGCAGTTCGGGCGGCGATTCGCGGTTTGTGCCCTATCTGGCGCGCGCCGGGGCGGCGGCCGGCGTCGACGGGTTTTTCTTTGAAGTTCATGATAACCCCGCAGAAGCCCTGTCCGACGGGCCGAACGCGCTCGAATTGAGGCGCTTCCCCCGCCTGGTGGAGGATATTCTGAACATCCGCCGATCGCTCGGGAGAAAACAGTGAAAGAAGAGAGCATTCACCCGACCATAGCGGCCGCGGTCCGGGTGCTGGAATCGGAGGCGGCGGCGATTCGGAATCTTATCGGGCGAGTCAAAGATCCTTTTTTGCGCGCCGTCGATATGGCCGAGAAGTGCCGGGGAAAAATTGCGGTCACCGGACTCGGCAAGTCGGGAATTATTTGCAAAAAGATCGCCGCGACCCTCAGTAGCACCGGCTCCCCGGCATTTTTCCTGCACGCGGCCGACGCGCTTCACGGCGACTGCGGCCTGCTGGGCAAGGACGATGTCGTTCTGGCGGTATCCAAAAGCGGGGAAACCGGCGAGATCCTGCAGATATTGAACGTCTGCAAGCGGCTGGGACTGCCGGTCATCGCCCTGGCGGGTCATAAGAAATCCAGCCTGGCGCGTTTCGCCGACGTCTGCCTCGACGTCAGCGTCGACGAGGAGGCCTGCCCCTTCGGCATGGCGCCGACAACCAGCACGGCGGCCGCCCTGGCCATGGGCGACGCCCTGGCCATCGCCCTTATGGAACGGAAAGGTTTCAGGCGGGAGGATTTCGCATCGCTGCACCCCGCGGGCAGCATCGGCAAAAAACTTATCCGGGTCGGCGAACTGATGCACAAGGGGGATGCCATCCCCCTTGTCCGGGAATCCACCCTCATGCCCGACGTGATTTACGAAATGTCCCGCAAGACGCTTGGGATGACCGCGGTGGTCGACGAAAGAGGAATGCTCTCGGGCGTCATTTCCGACGGCGACTTGAGGCGCCTGCTCGAGAAAGAATCCGATCCGTTGAAGTTGAGAGCGGACCGCGTGATGAACAAAAACCCCAGGACGATCCGGGAAAACGAGCTGGCCGGCGCCGCGCTCGCAAAAATGGAGGAACTGAAGATCACGAGCCTGGTGGTGGTCGACCCGGAGCGGAAGGTGATCGGGGTCGTGCACCTGCACGATCTTTGGCGCACGGAGCTGTTTTAGGCAATCCTGATTTTCACTTCGAATTCCCTTGCACGATTCTGCGGGGAACGCTAAATTTAGCATATCGCGAGCGGGAGTAATTCAGCGGTAGAATGTCAGCTTCCCAAGCTGGACGTCGCGGGTTCGATCCCCGTCTCCCGCTCCATCCAATTGCACTTTAAAATATTGAACGGTGACTGCACAGGTTGGGAAGGATGGCGAACACCAGGAGAGCCCGTTCGATAACCGTTGAATCCTTGCCGTACAAAGCCGAACATTACCGCGAATGGCGCCGCCGCCAGGTCGTGCGCATGAGCGTCACCTATCTGGCTCCCCTGATCATCCTGATCGTGTATTTCCATTACCGTTCCATCGGCATCGAGGAGCAAAACAGGCGGATACATCTCGGCGCGATCGCCGAACACCAGGCCAACACCCTGGATCTCTTCTTGACGGAACGCCGGCTGAATCTGGCCAACCTGATCGACCATCCCCGCTTCTCCATCCCCCCCCCGCCAAAAGAAATGGAGGAATATCTGGAGGATCTGAAGCGGGTGAGCGATGCGTTCGTCGACCTCGGATTTTTCGATCCCCGTGGAATTCAGCTGGTCTATGCCGGTCCCCATCCGTCGCTTGAATCCCGGAGCTACCGGGACGAACAGTGGTACGTAACGCTTCTGCAGAACAGGGATCCGTTTGTCATATCGGACATCTACACGGGATTCCGCCGACAGCTTCACTTCACCATTGCGGTGAGCCGGCTCTACAAAGACGAAATTATAGTCCTGCGCGCGACGCTCGATCCGGCGCGCATGTATGAATATATCCATTCGCAGCAGGCGGCGGGCGACGTCACCACCAGCATCGTCAATGTCGAGGGGCGCTACCAACTGGTCGACGGAATCATAGGCCAGCCTCTGGACAAGAGCCCCATCGCGGCGCCTTTCGACCGGAAATACGGCGAGGGAACTTTCAAGGCGGAAGGCTTGTCCCGCCAGTACGCATTCCGCTGGCTCCGCAATGCGGAATGGTGCCTGATCGTTCAGTCTCTAACGGATGCCGGAAGGATTTTCAGCGATTTCCAGATGCGCCCGCTGATCGTTTCCGCCGCACTGCTGCTGATAGCCGTCATCGTTATATTGGACCGCTCAAGCAAACTGGTCGCCCAGCAGAAACAGGCGGACCAAACCCGGGCGCAGCTCGAACACGCGGCCAAACTTGCGTCTGTCGGCGAACTGGCGGCGGGCATCGCCCATGAGATCAATAATCCCCTGGCCGTTATCGCCACGGAATCGGGCCTGCTCTTGGACTTCCTCGATCCGCAATTCAACCAGAAAGTCGGCGAGTCGGAGCTTCGCGACCGGCTCAAGACCATTCAGGATTCGTCTTTCCGCTGCCGGGACATCACCCGGAAGCTGCTGCGATTCGTGCGCCGGTCCGACTTCGACATGCAGGAGCAGGACATTCATCTGCTGATTGACAGCGTCATGGACGGCCTTCTGGGAAAGGAGATCGAAGTATCCGATCTGAAAGTGGTGCGGAATTACGACACCTCATTGCCGCAGCTGGTGACGGATGGAAATCAACTGCAGCAGGTGATTCTGAATATCGTAAACAACGCGCGCGATGCCATAGGCTCCAAGCCCGGCGAGATCGTTGTCGCCACGTACCGGCGCGGCAACAATATCGTTGTGTCGATCCAGGATAACGGGAGCGGGATGCCCCCGGAGGTTCTGGAGAAACTGTTTGTTCCTTTTTTTACGACCAAGGAAGTGGGGAAGGGGACCGGGCTCGGGCTTTCGGTCAGCTACGGCATTGTGCGGAACCTGGGTGGGGAAATAGAGGTGGATAGCATCGCGGGAGAAGGCAGCACATTCAGGCTGGTGCTGCCCATGAAATCGAAACGTTCCATCGACAGGAGTGAAGAGGCCCAATGAACAAGAAAAACGCCGGCGATCTAATGGTGCCGCTGGATGAGTATCCGGTTGTTGATGCTTCAACAACGGTGCTTGAAGCAGTCGTCAAACTCGAAGAGTCTCGCCGCAGGATGGAACCCGGGCGCCAGCCGTTTCAGGCCGTGCTGGTTGCCGATACCGACGGCCGCATTATTGGAAAGCTGGGACAGCTGGCATTGTTGAAAGCCCTTCTGCCAAGCCGCCGGATTTTAATGGATCAGGACACGCTCGACAAGGCCGGGGTCAGCGATACCATCATTGAGAAGGCCCTGGATCATCTGCGTTCCTTCCGGCACGAATTTTCGGAAATGTGCCAGGGGGCGGCGACCCTTCCGGTACGAAAGGTCATGCATCCATTTGGGGAGCACGTCCCTGTCGATGCATCGATCCGGGATGTCATCGACAAAATGGTGGCATGGCAGACTCTGTCCGTTCTTGTTACCGAAAAAGACCGTCCGGTGGGACTGGTCCGGCTTGCCGATCTCTGCGATGCGGTTATAGCGGAAATGAGCCGGGCCGCCTCCGAAAAAGGCGATGAAGGATAAATGCATGGCAAAAATATTACTTGTGGACGACGAAGCGCAATACCGATCCGACCTGGCCCGGCGCCTCAACCTTCGAGGATTTGAAACAACCGAATCCGGAAGCGGAGAAGACGCCATCAAGGCCGCCAGAAGGGACAACGATATAGATGTGGTGGTCCTGGATCTGAGAATGCCCGGCTTGAACGGAGAGCAGACCCTTGCGGAGCTGAAAAAATACCGGCCGGCGGTCCAGGTGATCATGCTGACCGGTCACGGATCCCTGGAATCGGCCATGAAAACCGGGAAGCTGGAAGCTTACGGGTACCTCGAAAAGCCCTGCGAAATGGACCGGCTGCTGGAAATGATCCGTAGGGCCCGGGAGGACCGGCCTTACGTCATGGCCCGCCATGAAATCCCTCATGTGGAAAAAGGATCCCTGAAGAAGTGGCTGAGCGGATCGCACAATTCCCGACCCGGAGTGATCCTTTTGGGTGTTCTGATCTTTGCGGCAATACTGCTGGCGCCCCCCCCGAAGCGGCTGATGGACATACTGTCGGCGCCGAAGACCGGCGAGATGACCGATATAAACATGGGATTTGCCGGGTATCGCCAGATGCAGGAAGGGGAGAGCATCGCAGACTACTACAGCCGCAAGCACAAGATTTTCGACACCGTCGTGGACGCAGACGGCAGGGAAACCACGAAAAACCAGACTCCGCTGAAGGTTTCCCTGAAAGCTCGGGTCATGCTGGCCATCCTGATCGTCGCCGCCGTGTTTTGGGCCACGGGGGCGGTTCCCGTCGGCATCACGGCCCTTCTGGTCGGCGTGGTCATGTATTTTTCCGGAATCTTCAAGCCTGACGATATCGCGCAGGCCTATGCCAAGGATGCGGTTCTGTTCGTTTTCGGGGTTCTGGCCCTGGCGGTCGCCATTTCGAAAACAGGGCTGGACCGGCGAATAGGGCTCCTGCTTCTGGGGCCGGCGAAATCGCTCCCGCTTCTTTTATTCGTTTTCCTGCCGCTTCTGGCAATGGCGTGCTCCGTGGTATCCGAGCATGCGCTGGTCGCGTTCATCATGCCTCTTTTCATGATGGTCTATTTTTCAGCCACCCGCGCCGCAGGCGTTAAAAAGGACCGGGCCCTGGCAGTAATTTTCGGGTTGTCGCTCTGCTATGCGGCCAATTCCGGCGGGCCGGGTTCCCCGGCGGCAGGAGGGCGCAACGCGATCATGATGGGGATCCTGCAGGACTACAATGTAGCCCCGACATTCGGCCAGTGGGTGATGTACGGGATGCCTTTCGTGCCGGTGATGGCTCTGGCCATCGGGCTTTATTTTTATCTCGCTCTCGGCAGGAAAACGAAGGTGGGGCCGCTGAATGTATCCCGCATCGTGCGCCAGGCTTCCGAACAGATCGGACCCATGAACCGGAATGAATACATTACGGCGGCCGTTCTTTTGATCGTCGTCGTTCTCTGGATCGGCGCCAGCGACACGCTCGGCATGGGAGGCCCGATCATCATGGGGCTTGTCGCACTGAACATGATGCGGATTCTGAAATGGCGCGACATCACCTCGATCCACTGGGAGGTCGTGGCGCTTTACGCCAGCGCCAGCGCGCTTGGAAAGGGATTGGCGGAAACGGGCGGCGCGCTCTATATGGCGGACGGTTTTCTGCG
This sequence comes from Acidobacteriota bacterium, assembly GCA_016933615.1. Classification (GTDB taxonomy): domain Bacteria; phylum Acidobacteriota; class UBA6911; order UBA6911; family UBA6911; genus UBA6911. The sequence continues at coordinate 20,396 of JAFGAO010000086.1, read as the reverse complement.
TATTCTGCCGGAATTCATGCAGAGCGGATCGGGGCTGGCCATGGCGGCGAGCCTTTTCACCGGGCTAACCACGAATTTCATGAGCGACGGGGCGACCGTTTCGGCGATAGGGCCCATCACGGTGCCGATGGCGACGATCAGCGGCACCCATCCCTGGATGGTGGGACTGGTCACGGCATTCGCGTCCTCTTTCGCGCACATGCTGGTCATCGGCACGCCGTCGAACGCGATCGCCTACGCCATGGCGAAAGACCCGGTCACGGGCGAACAGCTGCTCGAGCTGTCCGATTTCCTGAAACACGGCGCGGTTGTTCTGGTCCTTTCCTTTGCCGTGCTCTGGGGATGGACGATCTATGGTTACTGGCAATATATAGGGTTCTAGAGGGAAGGAGCGCGCAATGTCGGATAAGATAAAATTATTGATCGTGGACGACGAGGTGAACTTTCTCGAATCCATGGCCAAGCGTCTGGAAATGAGGGGATTCGACGTTCGAACGGCCACGCGGGGCGCCGATGCGGTTGAAATCGCGCGAAAGGAGCCGTTCGACCTCGCCCTTCTGGATCTCAAGATGCCCGGGATGGACGGCAAGCAGGTGCTGGAAATTCTGAAAAAGGAAGACAAGTTCATCGAGGTGATCATTCTTACCGGGCACGGGTCGGTGGATTCGGCCGTCGACTGCACCAAGCTTGGGGCGTTCGGCTACCTTCCCAAGCCCTACGAGCTCGACAAGCTGATGGATACCCTGAAGCAGGCGTATCAGGCGAAAATGGAAAAGAAATTTCAGGCCAACCGGGAGCTGATGGAGCGCATCGCCAAGCTCGCCACGGGATCAAGCGCCCTGGCTATCCTGCGCGAGCTGAAAAAAGTGAACGATGAGAATCAGCCCTGAAATTTAAATATGCTAATTACAAAAGGTTTTTTTCCGTCCGCTCGGAGGTGGCGTATGAATAAAAAAAGTACGTGGGGGGTGGCACTTGTTCTTTTATCGGCATTTGTAGGGACTGCAGCGGGTACGCTCTACGCTCCGACCATTCCGCTGCATGCGATGGAACTTGGAGCTCCAAGCTGGATCGTTACCGCCTTGCCGATGGGACTGCCGTCGATTATCGGATTGATTATCCTGCTGCCCGTAGGAATCCTTGCAGACAGAACGGGCAGGAGAAAGGAAATTATCCTGGCAGCCATGGCCGTTACCGTGGTCGCCAATCTCGGGCTCGCGCTCAGCCAATCATGGGTTGCCCTTTCAATATGGAGGATATTCTCCGGGCTGCCGTTTGCTTTCATGTCCGTCTATGTTGTTCTCGTATCCTTCTTGTTTTCAGATCAGAGGCGCGGAAGCGCCGTAGCGCTCGCTATGGGAAGCGCGATGCTCGGAATGGGCGGTTCCCAGGCTATGAGCGGATATCTCGTTAAAGTTCTGGGAGGATCTGTCGGGCTTTACTATCTTGCATCAGCCCTGGCAGTGCTGGCCATTCTGTTTCTGCTCCCGGCCAAGATCCCGGTCATAAAGAGTCCGACAGGAATTTCAGGAAAGGATATCGGGGGAGTGATAGGCCACAGAGCCATCCTGTATACCGGAATAACGTTGCTGATTTATCTGACGGGGTGGCAGGCGATATACGGATCTTTCTCCTACGTGCTTGTGGATTTCCTGGACACCCCCGTGGAATTGCAGGCGGTCTTCTTTGCGGTCGTTTCCATGATGCTCGGGCTCGGCACCTTTATATGGGGGCCTGTTATCGACAAAATCGGCGCAAAAAGGGCGCTGTTTATAGCACTTTTGATATCGGCGGCGGCGACTTTCGCCATGCTGCCTCTGCTGAAGAGCATGTGGGCGTATGTGCTTCTTTTCTGGCTGGCGACGCTCGGTGGGGTCTGCGGCTCTCCGGGGGTGTCTGTGGTCGCCACGAGAAGCGTCAAACCGGAATTGGCCACGATTGGAATCAATACGATGTTTATGTTTGTGATGCTGCCGGGAATCATCGGGGGATTTCTCGCCGGGCCTCTGATCGTAGGTATCGGGCTTTTCGGGATGATACTGGTCGCGGCGATCCTCGAGCTCATCGGAGCCGGAATGCTGTTCGGCATTCCGGACATGTGATCCGGGCGCGGCAGGAAGCCCCCGTTGCCCGCGCACAGGACCGTCAACCGTGATGGTGCCTCCCCGGCGGAAAAGGCGTCTGTCCGCCGGCTCGCGTCAAGGCTCGCCCAAAAACGACTGCGTGCGGAGAATTCCCTGCAGCCTGCAGAAGTGCCACTCGCGATCCGCCGGCGTCCAGGTTCCGTTGTCGAAATTGAGACAGCTTTGGGGCTTCGGCAGCGGGTACTCCTCTAACGGATCGTCGACCAGGTCGTAGAAGGTGCAGCTCGCGGTTTGCGTGTCCTCTACGCAGAGGAGCTTGTAGCTTGCATTCTTTGCAGCGGCCTGCCGCTCGTCGTTCGCCAGCGGGTTGACCGTCTCCGACATCACGGTGCCGTAGTCCGGCTCGCGCACTTGCCCGGCGCCGGAGAACAGAATCGGCGCAAGCGAGACTGAATCCAGCGCGACGGAGCCGCCTCCCCCTCCCGCCGGGACGCTTGAGGGAACGCCGGCGCCCGCAAGGTCCAGAATTGTCGCAAACAGGTCGGCGCCATGGTTGACCGCGGCGCTCTGGCGGCCCGCGGCGATTCCGGGTCCGCGGATGGCCAGCGAGACGCGCACGCCGCTTTCATAGACCGTGCCCTTGGCGCGGCCGGTTCGCGTGATGTACATGTTGTCGATGAAGTTGGTTGCCGGCCAGCCGTACATCGGCGTTCCGTTGTCGCCGATGACGATCACGTAGGTGACCGGATCGAGGGCATCGACCGCCTCGAGCAGCTTTCCGAGGACCGTGTCGAGCGAATTCGTCATGGCGCGGTTGAGCGCAGGGCCCGAGCACGCGCCGATGCTGTCGGTGCCGAAAACGCCGCCGCAGGCCAGGATCTCATCCCTCGTGGGTTCATCCAGCGTGTCCTCGTTGGGCACGAACGTCGGCGCCTGCCCGCTCGCGATATGCGGCAGATTGAACGCGAGCCAGGCGAACCACGGTTTGTCCGGATCCGCGTTTTCCCGCTCCGTGATCCATTCGATCGTATCGGCGGCCTTGACGACAGGCGCGAACGTGGTCGGGGCGATGCCGGGCAGGGAGCGCGTGGGCGCCGCTTCCGTGCGCCATTGGTTCGGCGGCGTGGTTTCGTCCTGGATCTGATATTCATAGCTCCAGTAGTCTTCGATCGCGCCGCTGAGGTTGCCGAGGAACAGGTCGAAGCCCGCCTGCTTCGGTTTCATGCCCGGATAGAAACCCAGCCCCGCCACGTGCCATTTGCCGAAAATCGCCGTGCTGTAACCCGCTTCGTCCCTGAGGATGCGGGCGACGGTCTCATGGCCCGGCGACAATGAATCCGCGTAATCGAAGACCTCCGTTTTTGCGGCATAGAGCCCGGTCAGAATCGACGCGCGCGTGGGCGAGCAGTACGCCTGCGCCCAGGTCTGCGCAAACGCGATGCCCTGCCGGGCCAGCGTGTTCAGCGTCGGCGTCGATGCCGGGCGGCCGGCGATCCGGCGATAGAAAGGGTGGTTGTGGCCCTGGGGCCCGTACTGCGCCGCGAGATCCTCGATCAGCCCCGGATGCATTTGCGACGACGCGTCCATCCCGATGTCGTCCATGACGACGAACAGGATATTGGGCGCCGCGCCGCCCTCGGGTCGAACGAAGATCGCGACCTCCGCCGGGTCGCTCGTGTACTCGCCGTCCCAGACGGTGAACCGGAAACTGTCGGTCCCGCTGAATCCCGGGTCCGGCGTGTAAGTCAGATCCGGCGGATTCCCGTTCAGGCTGCCGCTTGCGGGATAGGCCGCGATGTCGAAGGTCAGCGGGTCGTTTTCGGGATCGGATCCCGCAAGCACGATGGCCCGCGGCGAGTCGAAGCCGGTGAAAACATATTGGGCCACGGCGAAAGGCGGATTGTTGGGCGGTTCGACCACGTTCCAGAAGAATTCCACGCGGACCGAGTATCGACCGTCGGTGACGGTAACAGTAACCGCATAATTGCCGGCCGTTCCATAGATGCCGGAAATCTGACCGGTGGATGCATGAATCTGCAGTCCGCTGGGCAGGCCGACAGCGGAAAACCGCAGCGCATCGCCGTCTGCGTCGCCGGCCGCAATCCGCAGATTCGCCGTTTGCCCCACGACGCCCGCCTGCGATCCCGGATTGGCTGCAGTCGGCGCTCTGTTTTCGGGGGGCGGGTTCGATGCCGAACCGCAACCGGTTGACAGCACAAGAAGGGCCGCCAGCGCCGCGACGGCTTTCATTTTGAGCATCCGGCCGGGAAATGCATCGGCGGCATAGACGCGTGGCGGGCAAGTTATTCTGCCGCCGGCTTTAACGTTGGTGTTTCTCATTAAAACCAATCCTGCGCATTCTTTACAATCCAGAGGGACATATAATGGGAACGGACCCCTATAATAGGACATATAATGGGAACTGGCCACGATAATTATAGATAATAAAGCAATCGGTTTTCGTGAAGTCTCCCGAGGCGTTGCGGCTATAAATTAAGAACATCTATTTGCCTTGACGGCTGCGGCTCAGGCTCCGGGGAAAGAAAACGGTACGCGGCAACGATTGCCCGGGATCCAATTTTGAAGCCGCTATCGGAACGAAATCGGGCGGAGGAAAGAAATGGATGTGCGCATAGAAGTCGACGACGGGCCGATGCCCGGGGGGAGCGAACGGCTCCGGCGTCAGGTCGGATTCATGCTGGAGGCGGACCGGCTTAAACATGTCCTGCGCCGGACGATTTTGACGGACCGCTCGCGGCGGGAGAACTCGGCCGAGCACTCCTGGCATATCGCGCTCGCGGCACTGGTGATGGGCGAGCATGCAACGGGAGCGGATCTCGACTTCGCCCGCGCCGTCCGCATGATGCTGATCCACGACCTGGTCGAGATCGACGCGGGCGACACCTACTGTTATGACGACGCGGGACGTCTGGACCAGGCCGAGCGGGAGCTCGCCGCCGCGGACCGGATCTTCGGTCTGCTGCCGCAGGATCAGGCGGCCGGGTTGAGGGGCCTGTGGGATGAATTCGAGGCGCGCAAGACCCCCGAAGCCCGCTTTGCGCACGCGCTCGACCGGTTCCAGGCCTTCATGCAGAACTACGCCGCCGAAGGGGAAGTGTGGCGCCGCCACGGGATCCGCCGCCAGCAGGTGCTCGAGCGCATGCGCCCCGTCGCCGAAGGCGCCCCCCTCCTCTGGGATTACATACGGACCCTTGTAGAAGACGCCGTTGCGAAGGGATACCTGGCGGAGTGACCCGGAGTGCCCCGGCGGCTTTTAAACTGCCGGCGACGCAACCAGCCGAGCAGAATATACAGGTTTGCGACATCGCAGATCTGCGGTGCCGTCGCCCTTTCGGAAAGGGTATCCAGAACGATCTGCTCGCTTTCTATAAGCGCTTCCATGACTTCCCCGTAACGTACCGATGACAGGCCGAACAGCTCCCATAAGCGTTCCGGCGACATCGGGCCGTAATAGGACAGCCATTGGCCCGGGAGAAATTCCAGACGAACGGGATCGTCAAGCATTTTTACGGGCAATTGCAGCAGCGCGAAGTTTCCCTGCCGCAATTACTATCCATCAAAGTTCAGATGTAGTGCATATAGACGAATGGGAACGTTTCAGGGAAACCGGAAAGGGCGAACACAAGGTTCGCCCACCCGCACTTTCCGAAGGGGAGCATTGAGAATCGGCCTGTTGCCTACAGATCCTGGTCCGCGTCCGGTTCGGGATTTCCGGCCAGAAAATCCGCGATTGTTTGCCGGGCGGCTTCGGCGTCGTTTTCCATGACCAGAATCTTGATTTTTCCCATCCCGTCCACCGTGAACGGGTGGACGCTCTGGACGGCAAGACCTTGCGTGGTGCTTTCGATGCCGCAGGATCTGAGGAAGGTCTGGACGATCTCGGCTTCGACAGGGCCTTGAACCGTGTGGACCACGACCGTCTTCATGTCGGCGTTTGCGGGTCTGTGTTCAGAATCGGTCGCCATGCTGTCTCCTGGTCTGAGAACCATCCGCTGGTTTATTTTTCGTCCTCGTATTTGAGGGGAATCCTGATTTCTGTTTGTTTGCTAAAACTGTAACAGATCGATGCGCGGATAAAAAGCGGCAGTTTCGCCCGTCCGCCCGATAAATCATCGCGCGGGAATCCCTATTGCAGAGCCGGGACGGTTATTGTATCAATACTGAAGAGATAAGGACGCGGATGCGTCGTTCAATACGCAAAGATAAAAAGGAGAACGAAGATGAAAAAACCCCAGATGCCGCACCCCATGCACGACGAACATCTCTGCTACCTGGTCAATATGGGTTTCCTGGAGAGCAATTTAGAAGATTATAAAGAGCGGGTGAAGAACCCGCAATTTGTATGCAAGAACTGCGGGAGAGCCGCGGATTCCACGGACTTTCTCTGCAAGCCCTCCAAGCTGTAGCCAAGCTGTAGATGCGGCGTCCGTTTTATTGCCGCTGCAGCATTTTCCGGAACGCGCCCGAGCGCATGACCGGTGCGCCGAGCGCCCGGATCTGCCTCGAAAGCGCCCGGTCTGAAGTCACTGCCACAAGTTCCGTGCGCCGGACATGGCGATAGACGAACTCGAGTATGAGTTCGTCCGCGCTGGAGCCGGGCCGGGCGTATCGAACCGACAGTAGCGGACAACTCTCCATATCCGGCACGGCGGAGCCGGATGCCGCGTCAAAGAAAAGTACGTACGGTTCATTTTGGGAACGGGCGATTGCTTCCACTTCCTGAATCAGCCGTTTCCGGGCGGCGGGTTTATTGCGGTGCCATCCGACCCGCTGGCCCATCACGTTGTTGCCGTCCACAATCACCATGCGTTCATTGAGCTCTTTGGAAGGTTACTGAATCGTTTCTTCGCTGCAGGGGATGATTTGATACTCCAGGATCCGGCTGGTGACCACGCTGTTTTCAAATTCCAGGTGCAGGCCGCGGGCGGCCAGGATGTCCTCCTTGATGGCGCGCCCGCCCCAGGTGCATCCGTTGATGGCGACTTTCACCGGCGACAAACCCTGGCGGTCGAACCAGCCGCCGGAAACGGCATACAGGCCTTCCTGCACGGCATGGATGCTGTAGGTGGAGTTTCTGGTGGTTACGACCAGCCGGTCCCCGAATTTCAGGTCATTTTTATATATCGCCTCAATCCGTCCGGCGTGCTCGACAATGGCTTCGAGCGTGCGGCAGCGCGCGGTCGTCCGTTGCGCATCCTGCATCCGATCCCTCCTTTCGACAGTCTAAACAATGCCGCGGAGCGGTTCAAGGCAGTTGTCTGCGGCCGGGCTGACTTTTCCTGCCCGCCTGTAGTAGAATAACGGCCGCAAATGAGTGTCGGGACGGTTTTGACAGGAAACTTTCCGGTCCACAACCGTGTATTGAAGCTTGCGCCGACGCAACGGATGGAAAAAATTCAACGGAGGTTGGAAGGGGCGCTCTTAAGAAATTTCTACAATCATGTACGCTACAGGAGGAGTGACAATGGCGAAGCTCAACGAAAGAATGAAGGAGATTTTCTCCAGCCAGAATATCCTGGTTTTGGGTACCGCGGATTTGAAGGGAACCCCCAATGTGGTCCCGGTCGGAGCGGTGAAAATCCTGGACGACGAAACGGTTCTGGTATCGGATCAGTTCTTTCTCAAGACTTTAAGCAATCTCAGGGAAAATCCCAAGGTGGCCATATCGTTCTGGGAGGCCGAAAAAGGCGAGGGGTATCAAATCAAGGGAGAGGCCGCAATACAGACCGAGGGGAAGATATTCGAGGAAACGGTGAAGTGGATTGAGGAGATGGGCCGGAAGATGGGGCATCCCCTCAAATCCAAGGGGGCCGTCGTCATCAGGATCACGGAGATCTACAACGTTTCGCCGGGCCCGGATGCCGGACGGAGGCTCGACTGAAAAAATATCCTGACGGCGGAAACGAATAAAAAAAAATCCCGGAAACAGGATCAGGGCGCGGTCATGAAGCCTGCATACGGCGATAGAACACCGTCTCCCCGGGTATCGGCTCGTGCCGGATGAAAAGGGCGGTTTCAGGATCCGCACCATTCTCTTCTTCCGGGAAGGCGCGGCGCCCGAGGTGGACGCGGTCCCCGCCATCGGAAAATAAAAAAGGCTTCAGGCGGAGGCTATCCGCCTGAAGCCTTTTTAGGAAAGGCAATCTTCCTAGAACAGGTACTTGATCATGAAACGGCCCGAGAAGCCGGGATTGAAGACGGCTTTCATGCCGTAACGCGAATCCAGTGCAATATTGCCATACGTCGAATCGTTGGCATCCGGACTCTCGTTGACCAGCGCCCGCCAGTCATATCCCTGGGTAAGGTCCTCACCGCCCAGATACATGCCGGAAGTATCGTACCATTCTTCCCGGTTGTAGCGGTCGAATATGTATGTTGCGGTCTTCTGGTTGAACAGGTTCTCGAAATTGAACTCGAACTGGACCTTCTTGCCTTCTCCCACGGAGATCTTGTGGGCTAGCAGAAGGTCGGTCTGGCTGAGAACGGGCGTCCGTCCCATGTCGGCGCGTCCCTCCACCAGGATTCCGATGCCGTTGACCGTGTTCACCTGGGTCGTGACGGGAGTTCCGCTCATGATTCTGAAGAAAAGACCGACATCGGTGCCGAAGGAGAACTGCTTGGAGCCGTAGATTTTCAGCACGTGCGGCCGGTCGGTCGGCAGGGGGCCGAAGACGCCCTTGTTGCCGTAGGCATCGTACATGGCTTCATCCAGGTCGAAATAGCGGTTGACGTTTCCGCCGGGCCGGTAGTTGGTGGCCCCGAACACCTGGTTGGTGCCGTAGCCGTAGCCGAGCGTCGGGGGCCGGATCTCGTCCGTGTTCTGCAGTCCGGCGTAGTTGCCGTGCAGGTCGCTGTAGACGTAGCTGATGCTGCCGAGCCACCCGCCCGTGAAACGCCGGGACACCGACATCTCGAAGGCGTTGTAGATGCGCACTGCTTTAGGCATGATGAAACCGCAGGACTCTCCCTCGGTAACCTCGCAGGTTTCTCCGGTCACGAAGCCGATTGTGTTGGCGCCTTCGCCCGGATTGCCGTAGCTGTAGACCTCGCTGCCGGTTTCATCCAGCACGCCGATGTCTTCAATGGTGCGGTTCAGTTTGCTCCGCGTGTAGCGCGCGGAAATGACGACATTGGGCGCGGCTTCGAAATCCATGCCGAAGTTGGTCCGGTCGAGGCTCATGGGCTTGATGTCCGGATCCAGCATGTCGAAATCGGTCCCGCGCCTGTCGCGGAACTCCGAGATCCAGATGTTGTCTCCGGGCATATTTTCCAGGCTGATGTCGTAGACGTCGGGCGTGTCCAGCGTGCGGTAGTATGTGTACCACTGGTCGCCCCCGAAGGACCCGCGGGCCAGCTCGTACTTGGTCCAGTCGAAATAGCGCCCCCAGCCGCCGTAAACCTTCAGCCGGCCGTCGCCGAACACGTCCAGGCTGGCGCCCAGTCTCGGGGCCAGCTTGTCCTGGAAGTTGAACTTGATGGCGTAATCGGAGCCCAGATACTCCTGCGCCGCTTCCTTGTTGAAAGCGGGGATGACCTCCCTTTCCGTGCGCAGGCCGAGATTCAGGGTCAGACGGGGATGGATTCTCCAGGAATCCTGGATGTACATGTGGGTGATGGTGGCCCCGGCCGATCCGAAGGTTTTGGCATCCTGTACTATATACCAGCCGTATTCGCCCCGGACCGGCTCTTCGGCCCCGGGGGGAGTGTAATCTCCATCCCAGTAGATCTCGACACGGCCGCCCGTTCCGAACCATTTGTCGTCGACGTTGTTCACATTTTTCTGTACGCCCACGCCCAATTTGAAGTTGTGCTCCCCGGCGAAATTGACATAGTGGCTGTAGTCGGCCTGAACGTAGGTTCGCGTCGTTTTATCGAAAACGACCCTGGCTGCGCTGGGAGTTTGGAAATCGGCATCCTGCTGCAGATCCTCGGGAACGCCCTCCAGCCCTATGGAACTCCTTCTCCACCAATAGTAGGTGTCGTAAGGGATGCCGACTTCCTTGTAGTTCAGGTAGTAGCGCCCCCCCTTGACGCTCAGGATGGATGAATTTGTAAGGGTAAAGTCTATACTCCCCGTATAGCTGCTTTCGGGCTGGTTGTAGCCGCGTGTCCTGCGCCCCTGGGCCGATTCCACAGTCAGCGAAGACTGGTTGGGACCCCAGCTGTCATAGACGGGCAGAGAACCCGTCACGTACTGGGGGGAGTACAGGTAGGTGAAGTTGGTGCGGATGCGGCTGGTGGGATCCCAGGATATTTTGTTGAACCAGCTCATCCTGTGTGCATTGCGCTGAAGGGTATCGTCCCCGTCGGCGAAATGGTAGCCGTAGCTGGCCCTGTACCACTGCGGCGCCAGCGAGGAGAAGAACCAGAGCTTGTCCTTGACGATGGGGCCGCTCAGGGTGCCGCCCATTTCGTGATAGTCCCTCTTCTGCTTGCTGTCCTGGAAGTATTCCACCGTCTTGTAATCTTCGGAACTGAGTTCCAGACGTTCGGTGGGGCTGGCATTCAGTTTGTTGCCGTAGTAGTAATAATGCACTTCTCCGTGGAAGTCGTTGCCGCCGGATTTGGTGACGGCGCTGATGACGCCCCCCATGGCCCCGCCGTATTCGGCTTCCAGCCCGGAGGTTTTCACCTGCACCTCCTGCACGTATTCCAGGTAGGCGTTCTGGCGCGCGCTGCCGTCAAGAACGCTGGTGGTGGATGCACCGTCGATGTAGTAGTTGTTTTCCGCGGCGCTGGCTCCGTTGACCTGGATGCCGCCTTCAACCTCCCCCGTGTTGACCGAGGTCTGAAACGAGGCCAGGGCCTGGAAACTCCGTCCTTTTGGCAGCTGGTCGAATTCCTCGGAAGGGATGTTCAACGAAATCATCGTGGACTGGGTGTCGATGAGCGCTGCGGCCGTCGTTACTGTAACTGTCTCTTCGATCCCGCCCACTTCGAGCTTCGCGTCAACCTTGGATACCCGGCCTAGCAGCACGACGATATCGCGGATCTCTTTGCCCGTGAAACCACTGGCATCAAAGGAGACGGAATATCGTCCCGGGCGCAGAGCCTGGCCTAGGTAATTTCCGGACGGACCGGTGACGACCTCAAACGTCTGACCCGTTTCCTGGTTCGTGATGGTGACAATCACGTCCGGAATCACCGCGCCCGACTGGTCGGTGACGGCGCCGGATATGGATCCGGTCGTTTCCTGGCCGTACATTTGCGAGCTGAAAAGGGCCATCACCGTCAGCAGCAAAAGAACGCTGAGTTTATAGTGAGTTTTCATTGAATCCTCCAAAGGGAGATTGAATCTTTGCTGGGGCATGTCGGTGCATGAATGCAACGATGCCCTCCAGCCATTGTCCTAATTCTTGTCCTGTGCTTTTTAAAAGCCAAATTTACCAATACCCTCACAGTTCATCCTAATTTTTAGCATTATTAAGATTATGTCAAGATAAAATTAGTTCCCGATTGCGTTTACGACGGTTTTAGGGCACGCCGGTTACTTTCGAAGGGCCTCGGCATCGTTCCGCTACAATATTATTTTCTGTCGGCGTTCTGGGCCTGTATCGCCGTGATTGCGACGGTGCTGACGATATCGGCGACCGTGCAGCCGCGGCTCAGGTCGTTGACCGGCTTGCGCAGGCCCTGCAGCACCGGGCCCACCGCGATCGCGCCCGAGGACCTCTGCACCGCCTTGTAGGTGTTGTTGCCCGTGTTCAGGTCGGGAAAGATGAATACGGTCGCGCGTCCGGCCACGCTGCTTTCGGGCATCTTGGTCCGGGCGACGGAAACGTCGATGGCTGCGTCGTACTGCATCGGCCCTTCGATGGGCAGGTCGGGGCGCATCTTGCGGGCGATTTTCGTGGCTTCCTTTACCATGTCCACATCCGCTCCCTTGCCCGACATGCCGGTCGCGTAGGAGAGCATCGCCACGCGGGGTTCGATCCCGAAGGAATGCGCCGTATTGGCGCTGGTGACGGCGATGTGGGCCAGTTCCTCGGCGGTCGGGTTCGGGTTCACGGCGCAGTCTCCGTAGACCAGCACCCTGTCGGCCAGGCACATGAAGAAAACGCTCGAGACGATTTTCACTCCCTCCCCTGTCTTGATGAACTCGAAGGCGGGCCGGATGGTGTGGGCCGTCGTATTGATCGATCCGGACACCATCCCGTCCGCGTCCTGCTTGTAGACCATCATGGTCCCGTAGTAGGAGGGCTCCTGCATGGTTTCCCTCGCGATGTCCGGCGTGACGACCCTGTGCTCGCGCAGCCTGAAGTATTCGGCCGCGTAGCCGTCGAGGCGGGGCGAGGTCCTGGGATCGACGATTTCGACGCCTTTGAGATCCACCATGAGCTGTTCGGCCCGGTTCCGGATTTCCTCCTCCCGGCCCAGGAGGGTGAGATCCACGATCTTCCGGTGCAGGAGAATCTGCGCCGCGCGCAGGATGCGGTCTTCCGCGCCCTCCGGCAGAACGATGTGCTTCCGGTCCGAACGCGCCTGCTCCTGAAGGTTGTACAGGAACAGGTTCGGGGTGACTCTCCTCTCCCGCTTGGCCATGACGCCCCTGAGGATCACGTCGAGGTCCACGTGCTCGTCGAAAAGCATCTGGGCCGTCTCGATCTTGCGGTAACTGCGGGGCATGATGGAGGCCGTCACGCGGCTGACGTCGATGGCGGTCTGGTAGGTGCCCGAATCCACGGCGAGCACGGGAAGCTGGATGCGCTCCATTCCCTTGATCAGCCGGTCGATCGTCTCGCTGGGGCGCAGTCCGCTGCTGAGCAGCACGCCCGCCAGCTTCGGCATCCTGTTGGACAATTGGGACGCGATGGCTCCCAGCAGGATGTCCGCCCGGTCTCCAGCCGCGATAATGAGAGCGCCCGGCCCGATTCTCTCCAGTAGGGTCGGCAGCTGCATCGATGCGATCCGGAGGTTGTCCACCAGGTTGTCCAGGTATTTTTCTCCGTAAAGGACCTCGGCGCCGAGCGCGGCGGCGATTTCGTCCATGCGCGGCTTGGCCAGGATCTGGTCTTCGGGAACCGCCCCCGCAAACGGGATTCCCCGTTCCGGGAGTTTTTCCCGAAGGAACTTCAATGTTGCGTCGAAGTCCTCCCGTTCGACGCGGTTGGCGATGACGCCCAGCAGGTCGGAGCCCTGGTCTTCGAACTGCTCTTTGCTGATGCAGATGTTTTCGTAAATCCCGGATGGGCTCTGGCCCCTGCCGCTCACCAGCAGGAGCACGGGGGCGCCTAGGTTCCGGGCCACTTCCGCGTTGATTTCGAACTCGAAGGCGGTGCTGGAGCCCTGGTAATTCGTGCCCTCGACCAGCACGAAATCCCAGTTCTTCTCGAACGCCTTGTACGCGGCGAGAATTTCCTCCATCAGCTCCGCCTGGCGGCCCCGGGTGATCATTTCCATCGCCTGCGGGGCCTGGATGCCGACGGCCGATTTGGGGTCGCAGTCGAGGCCGAAAACGGAGCAGACCAGGTAGGCGTTCGGGTCCGGATGTTGCGCCAGCTGATCGCTTCTGCCTATGGGACGAAAGTAGCCCACGCGCCTGAATTCGCGCAGCAGGGCGGACATCAGTCCCAGAATTATGGCGCTTTTGCCGGCATACGGGCTGGTGGTGGTCAGATACAGGTTCTTGGGCATGGTGCTTGCAACTTTCCGTGAATGACGGATCTTATGTTGGTGATTACCTCCAGGCGTCGATCGATACGCCCCGGCCGGCCATGAAATCGGTGATGAACCAGACGCTCGCCGTCTGTCCTCCAACCACGACGGTCCGGATATTGCTGGCATTGGGAAAGTGCCGGATCCGCGTTTCGCCGGGAACTTTCCTCCAGGTGGCATAGGGTTCGAGACCCTGTTGGCCTAGAGGGCCCATCATGCCCGACGCGATGGAATTGGCCCAGTAGGTGGCCGCGGGCACCTGAGCGTTCCGGGAGAGCCATTCGGCGAGCGCCGCTTTCGTTTGAAATCCCTGCGCGTTGCGGAGCAGGTCCGCCACGGACGGGTCCATGATCAGCGTGGCGGCGCCGGTTGCCGCGAGCACTCCCATGAAGTCCCGCATCAGAAGCTGCGGGGCGTAGTGCTCCACGACCGACCCCGAACAGTTCACGAAGTTCCAGCCCATGAGCACGGTGACGACGCTGTCTTCGGGCTTATGCCCCATCAGCACGTGGAACGGCTGCCAGCCTTCGGGGAGCTCCTCTTCGTTTTCGGCTATGGGCGCGTAGCTGTAAGAGATCGGGTTGCTGAGGGAGGAAAAGCCGCTCACGCCCTCCTTGTAGCCCTGAATGATTTTATGGATCAGGACCATGCTGCGGCCGATGACGGAATTGGCCTCGGCATTGGGCCCCAGCGCGCCGATGCCCGAGTTCATTCCGATCTCCCTGCGCACGGGTCCGTTGACCAGGGCCATGCTTGCGCTGGAGGTGGTGGAGTCCATGTACGGGACCTGTGTGGAGAGCGCCAGGATCGTCGGCAGGTATTCGGGCCTGGCACCCGCCATGACGGCGATGACGGCGACTTTTTCCACCGTGAAGGGCCGGGAGGTCCCGAAGGTGCCGGATTCTTTCTTGACCAGCTCGTCCGGTTTGCGGCCGGTTCCTTTGAGCATCGCGGCCACTTTTTCCTCAGTCGGCAGGATGACGGGATTGAAGTCGGTCCAGTCCCGGTCCTTGAAAAGGCGCTGCAGATTGTCGGCGGTGTCCGGGGGCAGGTATCTTGGCTCTGACACCGCTTCCGGCGGGGTTCCGGATATCTTTTCGGCATCCGCAAGAGGCGCCGTCAGGGAGCCGACGATCGCCTCCATCAAGGGCTTGCCGCTGACGCTGTCCCGGCCGTCGGGATATTTTTTCAGCATTTCCTCGTTGAGGCCGGTAAAGGGATACGGCATCCCGACGTAACGCAGGGGCATGCCGGTGCTGTACCTGAAATGAGCCCCGGTTCCGAAGGACACGATGTTTTCGTTGGCTAGCGACACGGTGGGGATGCCGTACTGCGTTTCCAGGAGCCCGTTGAAGCGGCCGACGGCCGCGATGCACCCCCATCAGCCGGCGACGCCCATGATGACGGCGTCGCCGCCTTTTTCCTTGATCTCCTTCCACAGCGCCGGGTCATCCGATATGTAGCTGCCGCTTTTGAGCCTGAGGACGGTCTTGACTCCGGGCATGTTGCGCGCAAACCAGTTCTGCAATTCTCCCATCACTGCAGTGCCGTTGATCCCCTCGTAGTTCATGTCGACCAGGTAGACGGTTTTTCCTTCCAGGGTGTCCAGGCGGGGGGCCAGCGGCACCCGCTCGGCAAGCTTCTCCGTAACGGCCGGATTGAGAACAGTGATCCGCCCGTCGCCGGAGGCGGCGGAACCGCACGCGGACGCAATCGCCGCGATGCCGGAAAGAACCAGGAATGCAGCCATCGAAATTTGATTGGAAAATAGCGTCCTTTTTTTCATTTCCACCTCGTTCTATTTCAGGAAATAGTGCCCCAAACGGTGTAAAAAATATATCTAGACCTTGCCCAGGGCCTTCAGGATCCTGTCGGGCGTGGCCGGAGGCTCGATCCAATGTCCTATGGCGTTTGCTACCGCGCATACTGGAAGCAGCGGCGCCGCCATGCAGTGGCTGATCCCGGAAGCGCCGTAGCAGGCGTTTCCGGAACGGGTCTCGACGGCGTAAGTGTCGATGGGCCCCAGGTCCAGGATCGTGGGCTTTTTGTATTCGAACATGTTCGTACTGAGCTTCACGCCCGTATCTTTGTCGTAGATGAATTCCTCGGACAATCCTCCCTGGCTCAAAAACATCGCCTGGTGCAGCTGCCCTTCGAACGATGTCAATCTGAGCACTTTGCCCGGATCGCAGACCACCACGAATTTGGTCACTTCCACCCCGCCGGTCTCGGTGTCCACGGCGACTTCACAGTAGCTGGTGTTCATGACATCGAGGATGTGCCCGCTTTTGGCCCATGTCGTTTCCGGAGGCCTCCCGAAGAAGGTCGCGGTGATATCCAGATCGTGATCGCCGAATCCTTCGTCCGCGATGAACTTCCCGAAAGGGTACGCCTTGCCGGGATCCTGCTTCAGGAAGACCATGGTATCCCTTGTGTCGAGATTCTCCGGGCTGGTATTGAACACCCTGGATCTGGCCGCCTGGTCCAGAAGCAGCTTTCTGCATTTTACGGCCGCTTCCTTCATGACCCAGGAGGACGCGGTGGAGCCGTCGCTTCCGCCCCCGCACGGCGTGAAGATGGCTTTTTCATCGTAGAGAAGGATCACGTCCTCGACTTTCGCCCCCAGCTCCTCGGCGACGACCAGGGCTGCGGCATCGGCGGAATAGATGCCGGCCCAGGGCCCCTTGAGCGGTATGTACACCTTGTTGTCCGCCTGAATGGTCACCGTCGCCGTATACGGCTGCTGGGCGTGCCGGGGCGAAAGGGCATAGCGGAAAGCCAGGCCGTGCAATCGGCCGTCCGGGAGTTTCCGCGTGCCGGCCGGATGCCATTTCCAGTCCATGGCCTTTTTCCCTTTTTCCACGCACATCCGCAGGCCCGGGGGGATGCCGGGATCCTGTTGGGACGAAGGCCCGTGGACGTTTTTAAGCGCGACATCGATCACGTCCATACCGAGTTTTTCCGCCACGATCTGTTCCGCGATGGTCATGACGTCCCAGTTGAACGGGGAAGTCTGGCTCAGAGTGTTGCGGCCTGAATTGGTGTAGACCTCCTGGAAAAGGCTCTTCTGATGGACGCACCGGGTGGTGTTGAAAGGGCTGAATCTTGCTTCGAACGCCCCCCACGCGGAGGCCGTCTCTTCCGGAGCCCCCTGGTCCCCGATGGTGCTCTCCTCGACGGCCGTGATGGTCCCGTCCTTCCTGAATCCCATCTTTACGTGGCAATAGCGCTGCGGATTCGCCACATAGTAATCGTTCCGCCTGTCGTTTACGCAGCGGACGGGCCGCCCCGTTCTGCGGGCCAGCAGGGGCGTGATGAGCTGGGAGCGTCGGATGATCCAGTCGCAGTACTTGCCGCCCTGAAACAGGGTAAGGCGATAGAGCTTGTCGAAGCCGATATTGTACAGGGGGAGCAGCTGAAAGGCTCCCCACGTAGGGCATACGCCTTCGATATACAGGGTCCGGCCTTCGGATCCCCAGGGGTCCTGGGCCCACCAGGCGAGGCTTCCGTTCGGATTCGGTATGTGCGACGCCGTGCGGGAGTGTCCCCAGTCGAAATCGACAATATGGTCCGCCTCCCTGAAACCGGATTCCATATCCCCGGTTGTATAGTTCGACAAAAGTTTTTTGGGGTCGTGCCTGATGACCGGCGCGCCCGGTTTCAAGCCGTCCCTGGCATCCACGATGCTCGGCAGGACTTCCCATTGCACCTCGATCAGCCTCAGGGCCTCCTCGCAGATTTCCGGGGTGACGGCGACCACGACCGCGCCGATTTCCTCGTCCTCCGTCTCCGCCTCGCCCGGGATAAGGGGGCCGTGGATACCGGCCATGGTGTTGACGGGCGGATGAGTCAGGCCCGGATTCACGGCCAGGACCTCCGGATCGTCCCAGGTGACGATATCCACCACGCCTTCCAGGGCTCTGGCCCTGCGCGTGTCCATTCCCTTTACCCTTGCGCGGCCGTAAGGGCACCTGAGGAATTTGGCATGGAGCATGCCGGGCATGACCGCGTCGGTGCCGTATTTGGCCCGGCCCGTGGCTATGGTGTACGACAGCCTGCCGGGCACGTTGGCCCGGCCCACAGCCCTGAATTCCGTTCTCTGTCCGTTGCTGCCTTCGATGTCCGCCATGGTGTCGCCTCGCGATCGGAATGGTTGCGCGTTTATAGCGGCCAGTGTACTACCAAATGCCGGGTTTTCTCCCGGGAATTTCAGTTCCCGGAACTGCGTTGTCCCGTATAAATGCGCCGCGATTCATAAAGATTTTCCACAAAAAAATTTGCCGGCCTTGATCCTGTGCAGGGGCGAACCTGTTGTTTGCCGCGCCCTGCGTTCGCTTAGCCCCGCTTTCGGGCGGACTAATAAATCCCCAGCGCCAGACCCGCGGCGAGGGTTGCGCCGATTTCGCGGCACCGGTCCAGTTCGGCGGCCGCGATCGTTTTGGGCGCCAGAGCCCGTTCCGGTGTCTGGGCCTGTGTGCATACGATCAGGGGGGCGGCGACCGGTTTCAGGCGCCACCCCGCAGCTATCCGGGCGATTTGCCGCGCGGCGTTTTCGCCGTCGCTGCCGGCGCAGATCAGCAGGGCGTAAGGCCGCCCCCGGATCCGGTCCAGGGCCGCGTAATAGGTCCGGTCGAAAAAATCCTTCATCAATCCGGACATCATGGCGAGATATTCGGGCGCCGCGAAGATGAACCCGTCCGATCCGGTCACTTCGTCCGCGCCCGCTTTCGATGCCCGCACCCGATGAACGAGCACCTCTTTTTCCGATGCGGCGCCGTCGGCCGCGGCGCGGGCCATCTGTCCGGTGCCTCCCGTCATGGTGCTGTAAACAATCAGAAGTTTCTTCATAGCCCCTACTGTAAGGTCTCCCGTATCGAAATAAAAATCATTTTGAACAGCGGCGTTTCGGATATAAGTTAATGCGTCGAAAAACGACCATCAATCAGTCGGGAGAAATATATGGTTTCAGAGCGGGCCCTGGAGGCGGAATATCCTTTTTCCAGGAAACAGGTCTTGTGGGGATTGGTGGCGATTTTCGCCGTCTACGGCACGGTGGCCTTTTCCGTACAGACACTGACGATCGCCCGGCCGAAGATTGCGGCGGATCTGGACGGGTTGTCCCTGTACGGCTGGTCCGTTTCCATCCCTTCGCTGGTTATGGCCCTTGTCACCGTCATATTCGGGAAGTTTTCGGATATGTACGGCCGGCGCGTCATGCTCATGATAGCGCTGGCCGCCTCCCTGGCGGGAACGGTCCTGAGCGCTCTGAGCCCCAATTTCATATTCCTGATCGCGGCCAGTGCGGTCGCGGCTCTGGGGGCCGGGGCCATGATGCCGCTGGTATTCGCCGTCGTCGGCGACCTGTTTCCTCCCGCCGGGCGCGGCAAATGGGTCGGCCTGCTGAACATACCTCTGGGGGTGTTCACCTTGACCGGTCCCGCGCTGGGCGGTTTCGTTGTGGACGCGCTGAACTGGCGCTACCTGTTCTGGATGGCCATACCGCTGCTCTGTTTCTGCCTGGTCACCGTCCCCGTGGGCGTGCCCTCGCTGATGAACCGGGATTCATCGCGCAGAATCGACGTCAAAGGCTGCATATGGGTCGCCCTTGCGGCTTCGACCTCGATCATGGGCTTTTCTTTTGCCGACAGGCATCCCTGGGTGTCCTTGCACGTGCTGGGCCTGCTGCTGATTTCCCTGGTCTTCTGGATCGTATTTTTCAGGGTGGAATCCGGAGCGAAAGAGCCTGTTCTGGATCCGGCCGTGCTCTGCAACCCCACCTTCAGCAGGGTTGCGCTTGCCACATTCTTTTCCTCCTTCGGAACGATGGGAATGATGATGTATTTCCCCATGTTTCTGCAGGGGGTTCAGAGCATCTCCACGTTCCACAGCGGGTTCATTACGACGCCCTACGGGGTTTTGACGGCGTTTATGGGCGTGCCCGCCGGATACATCATCGCCCGTTCCGGGCGCTTTAAATGGATGTATGTCGCCGGGTACGGCATCCTCACGCTGAGCATGTTTGCATTGATTCTTTTCCATGCCGGCACGCCCGTTGGCTGGAGCGTTGCCGTCGCGCTGCTTGCCGGGCTGGGATACGGCGTCATTCCGACCATCAATACCGTCGTCGTTCAGAATGCGGTCCCCAAAAGGCTGATGGGCGCGGCCATGGGCGCCATCTTTTTCTTTTTAATGATAGGGTCCGCGATATCCCCGGCGATCCTGGGTTCGACCATGAACGTGGGTTACGCCCGGGCCCTAACCCAAGCCCTGCCTGCGGGGCTGGAGGATGTCGCGGACGCAGCGACCATGGAGGCGCTCGACGATCCCCAGGTTCTCCTGTCGGGACACGCCATGGAAAACCTCAGGAAAAACCTTCAGGAAAAAGGCGGCGAGGGCGTCCGGCTGTTTCAGGAAGCGGTAGAGGCCATCCGGAATTCACTGGAAACCGGGATCCGCTACGTATTCTGGATCAGCGCTGTTTTTATGCTGCTCGCATTCCTGACAATTTGCACGATCCCCGGGAAATCGGCGATGCCGGGAGATGGATAGAGGGCGAACACAAGGTTCAGGGCGAACACAAGGTTCGCCCGTAAATTTCCAGGACTCGGATCTTTTCTTTGTTTTGCGGTAAGTGTA
>JAFGAO010000085.1 GCA_016933615.1 Acidobacteriota bacterium | reverse complement strand
TCGGCAAGCCTGCGCGCTTGACTTTCATTGGAAGTGCGTTCAGACTGGCCTTAAAACCGTAACAGTTCACGAAGGGAGAGGGCAATGACAGAAAACGATCCAACTCCATCCGTCGGCGAAACCCCTCAGGACGAGAGGAATATGTGCATCCTGGTTCACGTTCTGGCGATTTTCACGCATTTCCTCGGGCCTCTGATCATCTGGCTCCTCAAGAAAGACCAGTCGCGGGAAGTCGGAAGGCATGCCATCGAGGTCCTGAACTTCTGCATAACAATTGCCATCGCCGGAATCGTGTGCTCCCTGCTGGTTTTTATTATCATAGGCGCGATTCTGCTCCCACTGCTCGGGTTATACGCGCTCATCAATCTGATTTTGGGTGCCGTCGCAGCCAGCAAAAACCAGTTCCGGCCCTATCCGTGGACGCTCCGGCTCCTCAAATAGGGACGTCAAAGGCGCAGGGCGTCGACGGTAGTCTCACCGCCGTTATCTGCTTTTGCATGGCTGCCCGTGAAAATAGCTATCTCTTCAGGAAACCGTACAGCTTTTCAACGTTTAACCGAAAGAGGTCTATTTCGGGGCCTTCTTCGGGCATCCGCGAAGCGATTTCGGATTTAGCCAGTTCCTCAAGCGTCTGTTCCATGTCCAGACCTTTCTTGATGGATTTGTCGACGGCATCTATCCAGCTTTCAAGAATCAGACTCATTTTCGGGAAACAACCTTTGTCACAAACACTGCCGTGTCCGGGAACAACCATCTCCACGTCCAAATTGTTGTATCTTTCAAGTGTTTTCAGCCATAAGTCCGGAGAAGCGTCGCCGAAAAAAGGCATCTGGAGATTGACGTTGTCCGATGTGAAGACAATTTTCTCCTCGGGAATGTAAACAGCCAGGCTGTGGGGCGTGTGCCCCGGCATGTGTATCAGCCTTAGGGTGAACTGTCCGAGGTGGAGAGTGAGCTTTTCCGAGAAGGTGATTTCGGGCGGACGAAATCTGAATTCCTTGTCCAGCGGCAAGTTATCCGGTGCCATTCTTTGGAGCATCCCGGTCATTTCCTCCTCTTTAGCCGCCAGTATGCGGGCGCGAACGCCGTCATGGGCAACGATCGTACCGCCGAAATAGCAGTTGCCTGCGATGTGGTCCATGTGGGGTTCTGTGTTGATCACGTAGCGTACGGCGCCGAATCGGGTTATCGCATGCGCCAGTTTCTTTGCACTGGAAGGGACCATGGGAGTATCGATGACCGCCACCCCGTCATCCGTTGCCACAATACCGGCGTTGCATACGCTCGACTCGCTCTCGATATAGACATGATCAGTGACTTTCTGCATGGCGCACCTCCCGATTCTTATCCAGACCCCAGCCTTCTTCTTCCGGCCATGGTGTCGGCGACCATGCCCAGCCCAAGTTCCTGAAGTGTTCTCCGGGTCGGCCAGCCGGTATCGACATCCCACCCTTCCAGTTCGTAAAAATGAGTCTTGAAACGCTCCACGCCGGCGTCGTCCAGGTACATGTCCAGAAGGGGCTGCCAGCTCCACTTTCCATTTTCGTAGACCGGGACGCCGCCGGTCATCGTGATGTAGGAAGCGCCGGGCATGTACATGAACGGGGCGAATTTTTCCTGATTCCTGTGCCGTCCCTGCGCCACCCGGATCGCGCGCTCCAGGTTCCATATTTTCCTTCCGGTTTCCATCGTATCGGCAAAGGATTCTTTCCCGCCGGTGACCGCGCGGTAGTAACGCATTTCGGTATCGGGGCTGGAGCCGAGATAGTCCGGCCGGGACCTGTTGACGAAGTTTGGAAGCTGGGTTTCGCAGAATGCCATGGATTCATTCCAGAATCCGGCGTAATGCCGGGCCCAGGCGATCTGCCTGGCTTTATGGGGCGAATAGATTCCCGTTTTTTCGGCTTCCTCGCCTTTCCAGGAGTAGCTGAACATGAAGGGATCCCCGGTGTAGGGGATAACCTTGGAAGCCATGATTTCCAGGAGCTGTTCGAGCGTGTAGGGATGCCCAGCGCCGCCCGTTGAGCCGGAGCCCAGCGCAAAGAAGGCGTGCCAGGTGGGATCGCCGGCTCCCAGAAGGCAGCCGTAAGCCCATTCGATACAGGGCAGCGTCCAGTGA
The DNA here is from genome assembly GCA_016933615.1 of Acidobacteriota bacterium. GTDB lineage: Bacteria > Acidobacteriota > UBA6911 > UBA6911 > UBA6911 > UBA6911. The sequence goes on along the minus strand of JAFGAO010000085.1, from coordinate 4,370 downwards.
AACAGGCTTCCCCAGGCGGGAAAACGCAAGGCCCCGGAATTCATGTCCTCCTCCAGCCGGCCCCATTTCTTCGCCGCCTCCAGCGTGCCTTCCGCCAGCGTGTCGCCGATCCCTTTTCGATATGCGATGGCGTCGCACAGCGCCTCCCGGAAGATCAGTTCGTTCCATTCGTCCATCGGCAGCGGGTTGGAGTCTATCCGCTTGCCCGGTCCCAGTACCCCGAGATCGTACAGATATTTGATGTACCATCCCAGCCCGGGCTCGAGCGGCACCTGCTTCTTGAAAAGCGCCGGCGCCCCGGGAATGTCCTCCCTGAAAATGCTCTCGAAGCGGGCGCCCCAGGCGCTGATGCCCCAGCGCATGATGACGTCCGCGCCCTTCATCTGAATGTCCTGGCTCTTGCCGTAGAACCACAGGGTATCCGTGCACATGGATTCGCCGCCGTAATAGGAATTTCTTTTGCGGTCGTTGTTCATGCAGGGCATGCAGGCCGCGGTGCCCGGATCCGGCATTCTTCCCCTGGGGTAAGCCTCCGCGTGCCAGAGCCTTGCATCCACCACCCCTGCCGGGTCCGCCACCTTCACGCTCCCCGTTCCGGTTACGCTTATGGCTTTGAGGTTCTTCGCCCCGAAAACACCCCCATAACCGCCGGTGCGGGCGCTGATGCCGCTGCCGTGGATCAGGGCGGCGATCCTGGCCCGCGCTTCCCCCACGGGGCCGATGCACACGATCTGAGGCCTCGCCGTTGTATACTCCTGCCCGATCTGGTGCCACTCGTCGCCGAACCGCGTTTTGCCGCCAACCATCCCGGTAATTCTGTTCTGGGTTTCATGGGTGTTGAGCCCCCATAAACCTTCGGCATTCTCGATTGTGACTTTATCGTTGATGATGTTGATCCAGACCGGGCGATCCGCCCTTCCTTCGACGACGATGCCGTCCCAGCCTGCTGTTTTCAGCGTCGTCCCGAACCGGCCCCCGAAGTTGGTCCTGAAAAAGTAGGGTTGCGGGAACACTTCGGGGGACAGACCGCACACGCTGGTCCTTCCCGCTGCCGGCACGCCGGTAGCGGCCAGGGGCCCCGTCATCAGAGCGATCACGTTGCGCGGGTCGTAGGCATCCTGAAGGTCCCACTCTCCCGGCGCCACGGCCAGTTCCCAGAAAAGGGCGGCGCCGATTCCGTAGCCGCCGCCAAACGCCTCGTAGTTTGCGGTATCGATCGTACGCATCTCTTGGGTGGTGAGGTTGATTCCGAGAATCTTTCCAGCGAATCCGTTGGCCATGATTTTCCTCCCCCGCAGTTTGCGGCAAAGCGTTCCCCGGTTTCAGGCAATCCCGCCTGGAGGTTTCAATATCAATCGTGATCCTGATTATATGCGGCCGGTCTTAAGGACGAAAGGCGAATCTTCGGAAACGGAGGAGTGCCGGCGGAGCGCTGCCGCCGGTCGGAAGAATGTTTATGAATGCTTTACTGCCCGATTCCTGATATGTTGGCTCCTGAAAATCAACCGTTTCCCAATGCCGCTGACCGTAGACTGGAGCGAAAGCTTCCCGGGCGACTCTTTCAATCTTTCACAGGAGTAGAGGCGATATGACGGCTGCCGTTCAAGGTGAAAAGGGCTTTTATGGATGGGTCAATATTGCCGTAACGTCCGTTATGGGCGTCGCGGGCGGCCTGTACCTGATTTCCTTCGGCGTGTTTCTTCCCTACCTGGTAGAGCATTTCGGCTGGGACCGTAGCCTGATTTCTCTAGGCTCCACCGTCAACCTGATTGTCATGGGCATATGCGGACCCCTGGCGGGAGCCTATATCGCCAGGCATGGAGCCAGGCGGTCCATCGTGATAGGCAATTTCCTCGGATTTTTGGGGTTTCTTCTGTTGTTTGCCCATACAAACCTCTGGCAATTGTTTGCAGGTTTCGGACTGCTCATCGGATTGGGTGTCGGATTCGGCGGCCTTCTGGCTTCCACAACCGTGATCAACGACTGGTTTGTCCAGAAAAGAGCCCTGGCTTTGAGCGTCTATCTCGGATCTTTCGGCGCCGGCGGGATTGTCATCGGCCCTTCGATGGTGGCGCTGATTGAAAATATCGGATGGAGGAAGACGTATCTGCTCCTGGCCGTTGTTATATTGGCGTGCAACGTGATTCTGCCGGCAATTCTGATCAGGAACAAGCCCGCGGATCTGGGGCAGGTTCCGGATGGTCCGGACGCAGTCGCTTCCGGGAGAAAACCCGTCCCGCTCAAAGCAGCCTATAAGACGCCTGTAGATTTTACAATGCAGGAAGCCCTGCGAACCCGAACCCTGTGGTTTTTGATCATCTACTTCTGCTTCAATATGCTGGCCATGCAGGCGCTCTTTGTGCATCAATTTGCCTATCTCAAGGATGAAATCGGCATCCTGCCCACGCAGGCATCGTTTGCACTCAGCGCGATGTCCGTGGTCATGACCCTGACGCAGTACGCCGTCGGGATGTTTCTCGGGTCCCGTTACAGCATGCACGCCATCGCCGTGGCATCGGAGATACTTAAAATTTTGGGAATGATCATGCTTGTTTTTACGACAACCCTGCCGTTCGTTTTCGTCTACATGGTCATTTTCGGATTTGGGTTCGGCGGCGCCATGGTGGCGACCATGAACATCTTTCCCAACTACTTCGGAGCTTCGGATTATCCCAGAATTATGGGATTCACCCGGATGTTCTGGACCTTTGCGGGCGGAGCGGGCGCGCCTCTTGCCGGTCTGGTTTGGGACAGGACCGGCAGCTATCTGCCCGCCTTTCGAACGGCGATTTTTCTGATAGCCGCCGGCCTGATCTTTCTGGTCTTTGCCAAATCCCCGGTGCATCCTTCGCTTCAAAAATCGCGCTCCGGGGAAGCTTTGGCGGAAGCCGCCGAATGATGCGAAGCGCGTCCCGGCCGTCCGGTCCCTTCGGCGGCAGAACGTCCTTGACGGGCTCCATGGCTGGCATCCTCGAATGGACTAATTTTTCACGAGCCCTAAGTCCACAATAAATCGACGAAATCGGCCACCAGGGTCGGGTGTTTTTTCGCCAGCGCAAGCAGCATCGAAAGCGTGTTGGCGTGCGGCTTGGTTTCCGAAAGCGTCTGAATGATCCGGTTGAAGAAGCCGTCGTCGAGGGTGTCGAATTTTTGTTTGGCTTTCCAATTGCGGATATGGCTTTTCTGCATGCGGTCGCGCCAGGCCCGGTCGTATTTTTGAAGGAATTTCTCTCCGCTGTCGCCGCGGGCAACGGAATCCGCGGCTGTTTCCCCGGCCAGCTTTCCGGAGATGCAGGCATTGACGATTCCGCCGCCGGTCAGCGGATTGATCAGGCGCGCGGCATCCCCGACCATCATGAATCCCGAAGATACCAGTGAGGGGAGAGGCTTGTTCTTGGAGATGCCTCCGGCCGTCATATCCAGCGCCTGCCCCTTTGAGAATTCCGGTTTGCCCGCTATCCAGCGATCGAGGCTGGCTTTGGTTTGTCCGGGGTCCGCCAGCCGCGTCGCGGCGATTCCGATGCCGACATTCGCGGTTCCGGGGCCTTTCGGGAACACCCATATATACCCGCCCGGCGCGCAGGAGCCGACGTAGAAGTCGCAGTAGGAAGGGTTGCATTCGATGTTGCACAGCCGGTACTGGAACGTGGAGATGATGTCACAGGGATCCAGTCCTGTCTCCATGCCGGCCCAGCGGGCTACCTGGGATTCGAAGCCGTCGGCCGCGATCGTGATTCGGGCGTAAATTTCAATATCCTCTCCCATCGATTTGCCTTTGACTCCGCGCACGGTTCCGTTGGAGGCGATCACGCCGCAGGCGTGGGTCTTGAGCAGGATTTGCGCACCGGCCTGGGCCGCATAACCGGCCAGCGCCTTGTCGAAAAGAGTGCGCTCGATCACGAGTCCGACTTCATCCCCCGCGTGGCCCGACGAAACCACCGCATGCCTTCCGTTGGGCGCGAATATGCGCGCCCCTTCCGGAGTGCAGGCGACCCAGGCGGGATCCAGCGGAACTTCGCATTCCTCCATCCAGCTCTGCGCGATGCCTTCGGCGCATCGCACCGGGGAACCGATTTCCTGCTTTTTTTCAATGAGGAGCGTCCGGGCGCCCCCGCGCGCGGCATACCTGGCGGCCGTGGATCCCCCCGGCCCGGCGCCCACCACGAGAACATCCGTTTCAATGACTCTCATGCTTCCGCCTCCTCTGCCGGTTCATAGCCGGATTCCGTTGAGGATATGGAAATCCGCCCGATGGATCCCACGGGACAGACAGGGATGCAGAGCCCGCATTCCGTGCAGGTTTCCAGGAATTCGATTGTGGCGGTTTCATGCAGAAAAATACTGTTGGTCGGGCACGAACCGACGCAGGT
>JAFGAO010000084.1 GCA_016933615.1 Acidobacteriota bacterium | reverse complement strand
CGGGCGACCTCATGTTCGCCGTTGAATACCTTCCCGGACAATATGACCAGCGGGCCGATTCGGCTGCCCAGGCCATTCAGCTGTTGACCCACTCTGCGGCGCCGTTGGTCCAGACTGCAAAACGTATTGTACTGGAAGGAGAAGTCGCTCATCCAGACTTTGAGCTAGTCAAGGCGTACATGGTGAATCCCGTGGAATCCCGCCTTGCCGATCTGGCTGTACCCGAAACCCTTGCACAGAATTATCCCGATCCGCCCATGGTTGAATATTTCAACGGTTTTACCGACGCCCCCGATGGTGACATTGCCGCCATGGCGAAGGACCTGGGTCTTGCAATGTCCGCCGAAGACCTGCTGTTCTGCCGGGATTATTTCAAACACACCGAGGGAAGGGACCCGTCGATAACGGAAATCCGCATGATCGATACCTACTGGTCGGACCATTGCCGTCACACAACCTTTCTGACGGGTATCGACAGTGTGGAAATCGCCGAAGGGCCGTATAAGCCCTTTCTGGAAGCGGCTTACCGGCGGTATCTTTCGGTCCGGGAAGATGTATACGGAAAAACCAAAAAACCGGTGACCCTCATGGACCTTGCGGTGATTGCCGCAAAGGCGTTGAAAAAGAAGGGCGTTCTGGATGGCCTGGATGAATCCGAGGAAATAAACGCCTGCAGCATCAAGATAGACGTAACCGTGGACGGCAGGAAGGAACCCTGGCTTTTGATGTTCAAGAATGAGACCCATAATCATCCTACGGAAATCGAGCCCTTCGGCGGGGCCGCTACCTGTCTGGGCGGGGCCATCCGGGACCCCCTCTCCGGCCGGTCCTATGTGTACCAGGCAATGCGGGTCACCGGGGCCGCAGACCCGAGGACCCCCGTGTCCAAAACCGCGGCAGGAAAGCTTCCCCAGAGGAAAATATGTACCGTCGCGGCCCGCGGCTATTCATCCTACGGTAACCAGATCGGCCTTGCGACCGGGGAGGTGGCCGAGGTGTACCATCCCGGCTATGAAGCAAAACGGATGGAGATCGGTGCGGTTATCGGGGCTGCACCGGCCTGTAATGTCCGCCGGGAGCGGCCTGAGCCGGGGGATGTGGTCATCCTTCTGGGCGGCAGGACCGGCAGGGACGGTATCGGCGGGGCGACAGGCTCTTCCAAGGCACATACCATGGAATCCCTGGAACGCTGCGGCGCCGAAGTGCAGAAAGGGAATCCGCCCACCGAGCGGAAGATACAGCGGCTGTTCAGAAACCCTGAGGCCACGACCCTCATCAAGCGCTGCAACGACTTCGGCGCAGGGGGCGTGTCTGTCGCCATCGGCGAACTTGCCGAGGGCCTCGAGATCAATCTGGACAAGGTCCCGAAAAAATACGCCGGTCTGGACGGAACGGAACTTGCCATATCCGAATCCCAGGAACGGATGGCCGTAGTCGTGGCCAAAGAAGACGCGGAAACATTCCGGCAGCTTGCCGCAGAGGAAAACCTGGAATCGGTGGCGGTCGCTGTTGTTACCGCCGATCCCCGTCTTGTCATGACCTGGAAAGGCGCCACTATTGTGGATCTTTCCCGGGCTTTTCTGGATACCAACGGAGTGACTCAACACGCCCGGGCCCAGGTCCGCCTGTCCGCTCCTCCACGTCAAAAATACGAAAGTGCCGCGGATGATGCGACGGAACTGATCCGTCTGAAGGAGGCCCTCTCCTCTCTTTCGGCCGGGTCACGAAAGGGGCTTTCCGAGGCCTTTGATGCAACCATAGGGTCCGGCACCGTTCTTATGCCTTACGGCGGCATGTATCAGCGCACTCCCGCAGAAGGAATGGCGGCCCTGATTCCGGTAGAGAAGGGCACGACCGATACGGTTTCCCT
>JAFGAO010000083.1 GCA_016933615.1 Acidobacteriota bacterium | reverse complement strand
GGAGCCATCCACGAATACAACCCTTTTCGAACCGGTTGCTTAACGGATAGAGCCCCGCATCCATGATGCGTGGCTTCGTCTTTCCAAGGGTATTAATTTCAAAAGGTTACCCCCGGCTCGACGTTCCCTTCCAAGTTCTCCATTCTTCCGAAAACTTCAGCGGATTATGCATCGTGGACGCTTTGGAGCTGGCGGAGTGTTTAGTCGGCAAAAATTGCTCGGAGGATTCGGGGGCGAAGGAAATATGCCTCGATACTGCTTCCGCTTCAACGAAATGCCTTGTTTTTTGATAAAGTGATTGAATATTGTTGGGGTGCGGTTCCAGGAGGAACTGAAAAAATTGATGGCGTCCGCCCGCGGCGCAAGGCGCTGATCCGACGTCCGGCGAAGACCCGTATCTGGAAGGACCAATAAAAGATGAGCTCGCGAAACTCGAAAGAGGGCAAGGGACTCGAAGCCCTGGACAGGCTTATAGAGGAAATAACGGTTGACGCAGATGGCGATGACGAGCGGCTGCGGGCGTTTCGGCAGGCCTTCGAGGATGAAGTTGCGCTGCCGGCCGACGGTTTCGTCATCGGGGAACCGGTTTCGATAATAGCGGTGGATTACGGCGGAAACGAACGGCGCGGTCTGACGGCGAAATGCCGTCGCGAGGACGGGTCCGAATATGTGATTGCGGCCGCCGATGTGGTGTTGCCGCAGTCATCGGCGGGAGCGCGCTGCATCGCCGCCTACCGCAGGTGGCTCAACCTCGATCCATATCCTGCCGAAATCGGAGATCCTTCCAGACCCCGGCGTCAGCACAAGGCGGAAGAAAATGACATCGACCTGAGCAAACCCGTCGAACTTGTCGTACTCGCCGTAAAAAAGCGGGGCGCCCGGTGCCGGCTGCCGGGAATCGAAAGGATCATTACCCTGCGCGCAGGCCGCCTCTGGACGGCGGCGCCCGGCACGATCGTTACGGTCGAACCAAGAAAGCAGTGGCGTTACGGCGGCCACCCGTATCTCTCCGGGGAAATTCAATCCGTCCGAATCGACGCCGGGGCTCTCGAGCTGGTCCCCCTGGGGCTTGAAGATATGGGCCTATGGGACCCCGGGGATGAATACGGGGGAGAAAATGACGAACCGCTCGGGGAATGGTGCAGGACCATCATGGCTCAAGGCCCCCGCCCCATGTTCAAGATGGAGCAGGTGTTGACCGGCGAGGCCCTTGACGATCCCTTCAACGCCCCCACGATCAGGGCCGTTTATCTCAACGACAACGGCGATAAGGAAGAATCCATTGCTGTTTTGATGCAACTGTGCCAGGCGGATTTGCGCTGCCTCGATGCCCATGCGCATCTGGGCGATTTCGCCTTTGAGCGCAATCCCGTCGATGCCGTCCTGCATTATGAAGTCGGCCTGCGCATCGGCGAGCTGTCTCTGGGTGAAAATTTTGCCGGCGTGCTCCCGTGGAGCTTCATCGGAAACCGCCCGTTTCTGCGCTGCATGCACGGCTATGGATTTTGTCTCTGGCGTCTCGGGCGCTTTGACGAGGCGGAGCGCACCTTCCAACAAATGCTCCGGCTGAATCCGTCCGACGACCAGGGCGTTCGGTTCCTCATCGACGAGGTGAGGGCAAAAAAAGCCTGGGAGGATCGAGAAGTCGAGTGACAATCGAAGGAATACCAGCAATCCCTTGAAGCGAAAACAGATCGATCCGCTGGAAAAGGCCATCGAAGCGGCACGTTGGCCAAGAAAAATAAGGCATATCCTGCACTGAGGAGGATTGAATCGACGAAGACGCCGCTGCCCACCGGGGGCTGGATGATTGAGGATAATGCAATGACGATTAGGAAGAACAATTACCCGTACGGAGTGAAAAAGCCATGATGACACTGCGGCTTTTTTCTCTTAAGTTCGAATCCGTGCCGACTGCCATATCCTGGTACCTGGCGGACCTTGGCGAGGCACTGGGCAAACAGGAATTGTTCACCCGCCAATCGCCCCAGCGTCTCAAGGCTCTGCGGGAACACGCCCTTATTGAAAGCGCCGTGTCGTCCAACCGGATTGAGGGTGTGGAGGTCGATCAATCTCGTATCGCTACCATTGTTTTCGGCCAGGCCCTTCTAGGGGACCGTAATGAGGAGGAGGTCAGGGGGTACCGGCAGGCTCTAACCTGGATTCATGATCAGGTTGAATGCCTTGGACGCGGCCAGAAAGCCCGGTGGGAAAAAACTGCCAAGTGGAAATTGGGCAATGTCGAATGAATTAGGTAGCGCATTGGGTAATACAGAGGCCGCCGATGATTTTACCTGATTGAATTGCTTCGCCATGCCGTGACATGGAGTGTAAAACCAAAACAAACCGGAAATGTTGTCTCTGGCGTCTCGGGCGCTTTGACGAGGCGGAGCGCACCTTCCAACAAATGCTCCGGCTGAATCCGTCCGACGACCAGTGCGTGCGGTTCCTCATCGACGAGGTGAAGGCAAAAACAGCCGGGGAGGACCAACTGCTCTACCGGCTGGCGGAAGAGGATTAATCTTTGCGACAATTTTTATGAATGTACCGAGCGGGAATATTCAGAAAATGAATCATGTTGCCCGCTCAAATGTTCCCGAACGGTAAAATAAAGGTTGACGGATCGCCAAAGCCATGAGATATTACCGTTCGGGAACTATGAAGATGAAAACTGCAGAACAGCTCGGAAAGGCGATCCGAACGCGGCGCAAGCAGCTGAAGATCACCCAGAAAGAACTGGCCATGACCTGCGGCACGGGGTTGCGGTTCATCGTCGATCTGGAGAAGGGAAAGCCCACCTGCCAGATTGGCAAGACGCTCCAGGTGTTGCAGACGCTTGGACTCGCCATCGAGACAACCCTCCTCAGCGGCGATGATGCCGGAGGCAAGAGGCCATGAAGCGACTGATCGTCTACCTGAATGGCGAGCAGGCCGGCGCTCTGGACGAGGATGACAGCGGACTTCTCGAGTTCCGTTACGCCCCGGAGTGGACGAGCAGGATGGATGCCGCGCCTCTTTCCCGGTCTCTGCCGCTGCAAAACGAGCCGTTCCGGGGAAAACAGGCGCGTCCTTTTTTCGCCGGTATCCTTCCCGATGAGGGTCCGAGGCAACAGATCGCCGCAATTCTTGGAATCAGCGGGCGCAACGATTTCGCCATGCTGGAACGTATCGGCGGCGAATGCGCGGGAGCGGTCAGCCTGCTGCCGGAAGGCGCGCCTCCCCCGACCATGGGCGAGACGCGTGTTCATGAACTCAGCGAGAAAGAGTTGGAAGAGATCGTCGCGGAACTGCCGCGCCGCCCGCTGATGGCGGGACGCGAAGGACTGAGGCTTTCGCTGGCCGGATCGCAGTCGAAGCTGCCGGTTCTGATCCGGGATGCGACCATCGCTCTGCCCCTCGGCAACACGCCGAGCACGCACATCATC
>JAFGAO010000082.1 GCA_016933615.1 Acidobacteriota bacterium | reverse complement strand
GGACGCTACGGCAGGAATATCGCCCGCGACCTTTTCCGGCTGGGAAAGAGCGTCGTGTGCGTCGATTTTGATCCGGAGATTCTTTCGAAATGGAGGATGAAATCGCGGCCCTGCATCTACGCCGACGCGGGCGACCCCGAAGCGTATGACTACCTGCCGCTCGGAAGCGCTTCCATGGTGGTCAATACCGTCGGGGGGTACGACCTCAACATGAACATCCTGAAGATCCTGAAGGAGCGGTTGTATGCGGGCCGTATTTTTCTGACGGCCCATAACTACGCGCAGGTAAAGGCGTACTATGAAGCTGGCGCGGACAGGGTCCTCCGCCCCTTCGTCGACGCCGCCGAAACCGCCGTAAGCAGCCTTCTGACGTCGCGCCATGAACTACGCCACCACATAAGGTGGCCCCTGACGATTTCGGAGATCCGCCTGAAACCGGGTTCGATCGCCTGCTGGAAAACCATAAGCCGGCTGGACCTGGGAGCCCGGACGCAGACGATCATCCTTGCCGTGGATCGGGGCGGCCGAACGTTTTTAAACCCGGATCCGGACTTTCTCCTCTATCCCGGCGACTGCGTCCTGCTTTCCGGCGAAGAAGAGAACATCAAGACCGCGGAAATCCTGCTCAGGGAAAAAGCGGAGGAAACGGAACACTACGAGAAACCAAAATTTAAAATCGAGGAGCTTTCTCTGGAGGAAACGCACGGCTGGGCCGGGAAATCGATCGGATCGCTCAAACTGAGGCAGGAAGAGGGAATCAGCATCATCAGCATCTCCAGGGACGGCAGCTATATCATTTCGCCCGGCCCCGAAGAAGTGCTCCTTCCGGGAGACACGTTTCTCATTATCAGGGGAAAGTAGCCGCCCGATCCGGATGTCGGCTGCCGCTTTCCACCATCCTCGACAGAAGCCCCATCCCTCACAACAAGTTGTATTCTGTTATTATTGGTTTTTACCGGTAGTTTATGGTAACCCTAGTACCTTCGAAACATGACGGCGGGCCGTCGCCGATGCCCGCCATCGAGGAGAGGCGTCAACGGCGGAAACGTCGGACAAGGGAGGGCCAATGAACGGTTCAGTCGGGAAAATTTTCAGGGCCATCGGTTTTATCGCCGCGATTATCGGGCCGGCGACGGTTGCGGGAATCTCCGCGTATAAAACGCACTCGGAAACCGACTCCGGCCTTTTTTTCAGTGAATATCCTCATCTGGCCGGAACAAGAATGGACGGGTGCCAGGCCTGCCATCTCGGCATCACCGCTCCCCCTCCGGGCGACAGTATGGGCGCGGCGGTGCCGCTCAGCAGCTGCGATTCCTGCCATAGAATCACCGATTACGGGCGCAAACCTGGGAACACGCTCAACGCCTATGGAATCGACTATTTCAAAACCGGCCGCAACGCATCCGCCTTCTCCGCCATAGCCGGAATGGATTCCGACGGCGACGGATGGACCAACGCCGAGGAACTTGCGGCACAAACCAATCCGGGCGATCCAGCCGGCACACAGGACAGGAAACCGGCCCCCCACATCGTCGTCTCATTCGACGACCTCGTAAAAAAAGCCGTCCCGATCCGGCAACAGACGATCTTTGTCAATGTCTCCAAATCAAGGGATGGCGACAGCTATTCCAGCCTGCGCGGGTTCAGGCTCATCGACGTTCTGGAAGCGGCGGGCCTTTCCGCTCAAGCCGCCGGCGTGGATGTCATCAGCCTGGACGGCTACATGACGACCTTTTCCGTCAATCAGCTCAGGCGGCGTTATCCCCAGGCGCCGCCCGTACTGGGGCTCGGCGCGGAAACACTGGGCGAATGCGGCTGGGTCCGGTACGGGGCGCCCGGACTGAAAGAAGGGCTCCCGCTTCCGGACGCCGACATCCTTTTGAGCTTCGAGGCAAACGGGGAACGCTATGCGCCGGCTTCCCTCAACGAACAGGGGCGCCTCAAGGGAAGCGGGCCTTTCCGCGTTGTGGCCCCGCAGATGGAAAACCCGGGGATTCCGGATATTTCCAGCCAGGCTACCGCCGCGTGCATTGCGGCGGTGCCGGAAAAATTTCACTACAGCCGGGACTATGAAAAGAACTCCGATTACTGCGTGAAAGCCGTGGTTGCCCTCCGAGTCCACCCCATGCCGCCGGGTACGATGGACATTCATTGGCCGCAGTTCGCCGAAAAAGCCGTTGCCGGGAATTCTATCGTGATTTTCGGGGCGATTGATCCCGATCCCGGGCCGTAGGTATCCGTAACGGTCCGGAAACCGTGGGACTCTTCCGTCGCCCCCTGCAGGTTTATTGCTTGACTCGAAAAAGAATGTTCCCATATGATCCGCTTCATCGATCAAAATCGATCAACATGGAAAAATCCCTCTGTCATTAAGGAGATCGCGAATATGACTACGTGGCACGATTACCTGAAAGAAGAAGGGCGGCCGCCGAGCTGGCCCTACCCTGTCCGTTTTGAACAGGAGCGGGAGGTGGACACCGATATCCTGGTGATTGGAGGGGGTATTGCGGGATGCTGGGCCGCCATAAGCGCAGCCAGGCTGGGAATGAGAGTGGCGCTGGTGGAGAAGAGCGATACGGTGCGCAGCGGTTCCGGAGGGCCCGGATGCGACCACTGGTGCAATGCTCCGGCCAATCCGCTGTCCAGGGTAGACCCGGACGGATGGGCGCGGCATATGGCTTCCCGCCCATACAGCAACGGAATCGGCATCCAGATCCAGTGCCGGGAGGATTTCGACACCCTGCTGGAAATGGAGCAGATGGGCGGTAAAATCCGCGACACCGAAGACGAATATGTCGGAGTGGAAGGGCGGGACGACAAAACCAAGTTCATGATTTCGCCGCGCTACGGCACCATCCACAGCTATTTCCCCGATCCCAGGATGGGAGAACCGAATTTCAACCCGCCGGAAACAAGGAATAATGTCGTTATCCGGGTATGGGGCAGCACGTTCAAGCCCGCCCTGAAGAAGGAGTGCAAGCGCCTGGGAGTCCAAATCTTCGACCGGGTGATGGGAACCGGCCTGCTCACGGAAAACGGCATCCAGGGCGCCCGCGTGATCGGGGCCACCGGTTTTGACACCCGCACCGGGGAGTTTTTAATCTTCAAATCGAAGGCCACAATCCTTTCCACGGCCGGGGCCGGGTCCATCTGGTTCATGAGCATGGAGCTGGGCGGATATTCCAACATGCACTCCCGGGCGATTTCGGGTGACGGTACGGTCATGGCATTCAGGGCGGGAGCCGAGCTGACCAAGATGGAGGCCGGCGGGGTGGTGCGGATCGCCACGGGGTACAAGCACAAGTGGTACACCGGGGGAGGAGACGCCAGCTATGAAAATGTACCGCTTGTCGACGCCAACGGGAAGCGCCTGCCCTATCCCATCCAGGGCTGGGTGGATGCCGGGGCGATGGTGCCGGCGCCCGGGGTCGAGGAAAAAATCCGCGAAGGCATCCTGAAAGGCGAGTACGCCCTTCCTTTCTACGCCGATTTTCCCTCCATGCCCAAAGTGGAACAGGACGCGACCTGGAAGCTGATGCTTGGTGAAGAGGCCACCACGAAGGTCATTATTAAAACCTTCAACGAGGCGGGTTTCAACACCAGGAAGGACATGCTCCAGAGCTACAAGTTCATCGAGGGGCAGAGCCTGCCGCAGTGGCGCGAGGCGGGTTACGGCGGGGGCCTCCTGGTGGACTGGAACCTGAAGACCTCGCTCGACGGCCTGTATGCCGCGGGAACCCAGATGTTCGCCCCGGAAGACCACAGCTATGCCGCCGCCACCGGCCGCTACGCCGGGCGCAAAGCGGTCGCCTACGCCCGCGGGATCGGTGAATCCAAGTTGGCGCGGGATCAGATCGAAACCATCAAGAACAGGGTGTACGCACCCGTCCGGCGCTCCGGCGGCATCGAGTGGAAAGAGCTGCACGCGGGCATCGCCAGGGTGATGCAGTACTACGCCAGCGAGTTCAGGTCCGAGTCCCTCTTCAAGATGGGAATGGATGCCCTCGAAAAGATTGAAACGGAATCGGTGCCCATGCTTTACGCTCTCGATCCCCACAAACTGATGCGCACTCTTGAAGATCTGAGCATCCTCGAGTATGCCAAGATTATCATTCAGGCGTCCCGGGCCCGAAAAGCCAGCAGCCTGCCGCTCGGGTTCCAGCGCCTGGATTACCCTGATGTCGACCCGCCGGAATGGAACAAATTTATGACCATCAAGCTGGAGAACGACAAAGTGAAAATCGGCGATCTGCCCCCGGAATTCTGGGGCGACATGAAGCAGCAGTACGAGACGCACAACAGGGACTACGAAGGGGTGTATCGGGGAAAATGAGCGTTCCCGCGAGGGTATGTCAAAAGAATTGATATTGGAGGGAAATGTGGCCAAGAAAGAATTATTTGCTCTGCCCAATGTCCAGACGCCGAACCGGCCGGTTGTCTTCGATCCGGATTACTGCACAGGATGCAACATCTGCGTGGAAGTGTGCCCGATAGACGTGTACATACCGAATCCCGAGGAAGGGAAGCCGCCTATTATCCTGCATCCCGAAGAGTGCTGGTATTGCGGTACCTGTGCGGTCGACTGCCCCTGTCCCGGGGCCATTAAATTCAACTGGCCCCTGCAGGCGCGCGGTTACTGGAAGAACAGGGAAACCGGGAAAATCGGTCAGATTTGATTTTTATCGTCGTAATTGTGGAGACCTGTAGGGGCGAACCTTGTGTTCGCCCTCTGGAGTTTCTACATTTTTAGGCCGCAGCGGGGCGAACCTTGTGTTCGCCCTACAGTCACCCGTCAATTCCTTCTGACTTTACGCACAAAGGGCGAACACAAGGTTCGCCCCTACAGGTTTTACGCGGGCGAACACAAGGTTCGCCCTCCGGATTCACGGGACGTTTGGCGCTTGGCGGCGCTGCATGGATTGCGGGGAGCCTTCTAGTATTGTTCCGGGGCGAACACAAGGTTCGCCCCTACGGACTGACTTAATCGCTGAGGTTGTGGGGGGATTTCCTGTTAAGGAAATCAATCAGTTTCTTGCCGGCGTCCGGAACGCTCACGGCGCCATCGCGGACGATTTGCCGGGCGTCGAGTTCGCGGCCGTAAAGGTTTTCATTGGCGCCGCCGTCGGACCTTAATGTGGAACCTTCAAGCGAGACTCCCGCGAAGAGGCCTTTGGCTCTGGAATAGGATAAGATTTCCGCTTTCATGACCACGTCGGTTGCCGCCGCCAGTGTCCGGCCCTTGGGCCCGGCGGCGGCCGAAGCATCCGCTCCCAGCTTGACCTTGCTGCCCATTATGGATTCCGCGCCCTTCGGATTCATGACCAGCAGCAGGAAATCGGTTGCCTGTCCGCCGAGCTGAAATCCGAAACTGAAGCCTTCAAGCGCGAACAATGCCGGGGCGCTCCACGGGCCGTTGAAATCCTTTCCCGAACGGCATGAAACGGCGCCGCGGCCGTAGCTGCCTCCGATTCCAAAGGCCGCTTTTTTTACGGAAGGAAAAATAACGACGCATTCCGCCGAATCGAGCAATTCCTGGGGAACATTGTCCGGGACGTTGAGAATTTCCTCCATGACGGCGGCGCATTCCTCGAGCCTTTCCCGTTCTTTTTTCTGGGCCATTAACGGTGTAACCGCCAATAAAAAAATAACAAAAACGATACATGTGGTGCGCATGAAGCCCCCCTTTCTTATAAGGACCGAGTAATCCCGGCATCCTCGCGGGATTGGATAGCGTCAAATTAATGTAATAATACTACCGGTCTGCCGGGAAATCGAGTAGATATCCTGGATGAGGGTATTGC
>JAFGAO010000081.1 GCA_016933615.1 Acidobacteriota bacterium | reverse complement strand
TCTTTGAAAATTTCCGTGGACTAAAAGAACATCCTTTATTTCTGCTTATCTCCCGGGGTCTTCAGGTTCGCCTGAAGACGCTAAATTCCATAAGTTATTTAGAATAAGTATTTTATAGGTATTATAGGAATAATGAAATTTATAGTAGTACGCTGTGTGCCGTCTTGTTATGTTGATTTCTAATCGTTATCCACAACAGCGGACTCGGCGTCCTGACCGGAATCGGGGTAGGCACTTTTCTTGGAGGAATCTTTGCCCTGCGGCTCCGTATCCGTCTCAGTCATGTTGCAGCGCCCCTCAAAAGTGGCGCCCGCTTCTATGATGAGGCAGGGGGAGTAAATATCGCCGAAAACTTTACCCTCCTTGTGAATCTCCACCCGGTCGGAAGCCCGAAGAATTCCCCTGAATTCTCCATTGATCGAGATATTCCGGATATTAATTTCAGCATCGATCAGGCCCGACGGGCCAATGATTAAAGACCCTTCGGAACGTACCGTGCCCTTGACGGCGCCATCCACGCGCATTCCGCCTGAAAAGGAAATATCACCGGAAATTTCAGTTCCCTTTCCCAGAAGACTGACAATTTCATCGCTCTTTTTTCCCTTGCCTATTCCCATAATCCTGCTCCGTTGATACGGCTGTGCCGGTTAATATTCCGTAGATGCGCATTAATTCATCCTGGCCGAAGTAATGAATGCGTATTTCACCGCTATTGCCGGATTTAGCGTGTATTTCCACTTTCGTTCCGAGAGAAAGCCGCAACCGATCCTCCGCAGCCGCTTCATTGGGATCTTTACTTCTCGGAAGAGGCGGCTCTTTTGTCCGCCTTTTAGCCCAACGTTCCGCATCCCGTACGGACCAGCCCTTGCCGACAATAGCCTGCGCAATTTCGCCCATCTCCGAAGCACTCGCATTGGAGGAAAGCAGTGCGCGGGCATGACCCGGGGAAAGTTTTCCGTCCTGTACCAAGCGTTTGATATTCGGGGGCAGTTTCAGAAGCCTCAGGGAGTTCGCAACCGTACTGCGGTCTTTCCCAAGCCTTTGAGCCACTTCTTCCTGTGTTGCATGGGTAGCCGCGATGAGATTCTCGTATGCCTGCGCTTCCTCTATCGGGCTCAGAGGCTCCCTCTGGATATTTTCAACCAGCGCAAGCTCCAGCAGACGGTCATCCGGAACATCCCGGACCACGGCCGGTATTTTCAACAAGCCCGCCCTCTGTGCGGCACTTAGTCTGCGTTCCCCGGCGATAAGCTGGTATCCGTTTCCATAGGGGCGAACCAGGATCGGCTGCAAAATTCCATTTTCCCGTATTGAAAGGGCCAGCTCCTGCAGTTTTTCTTCATCCAGATGGAGCCGCGGCTGATCCGGATTGGTGGCAATGCGATCGATATCGATTTCACCCGGCGGCGCTTCCCTATCCCCGGCTTCCGGAATAAGCGCGCCCAGGCCTCTACCTAATACCTTTTTTTTCATGGTTTAAAATTTCCCTGGCCAACTTGATGTAACTGTCGGCGCCTTTGGACTTAATGTCGTAGAGAAGAACCGGTTTCCCGAAGCTCGGAGCTTCCGCAAGGCGGACATTGCGCGGGATGACCGTTTCGAGCAGGTGGTTTGGAAAATGATTCCTTACTTCTTCCCGCACCTGGTCGCTAAGGTTGGTCCTTTCATCAAACATCGTCAACAAAATGCCCTGAATGTTCAGGCCGACATTCAGGGACCGGCGAACGCGGGCAAGCGTATCGAACAAATCCGAAAGGCCCTCCAGTGCAAAATACTCACACTGAATGGGAATGAGCACGGAATCCGCAGCCACCAGACCATTCAGGGTGAGTATGTTCAGCGAAGGAGGGCTGTCGATCAAGATGAAATCGAACTGGTGCAACAGCGGCACCAAAAGTTTCTTAAGAAGAAACTCTCTTTCAGGCAGCTCCAGCATTTCGATAACGGCCCCGGTCAGATCATTATCCGCCGGTACCAGTTTCAGGTTATCCAGTTCCGTTGCATGAATGATTTCCTCGAGCGCTTGCGCCTCTATTAAAGCCTTGTAAAGGCTTTTCGCGGTTCCCTTTACGACGCCCAGACCGCTGCTGCAGTTCGCCTGGGGATCCGTATCGACCACCAAAACGCGCATATCCGCAACGGCAAGGCCAGCAGCCAGATTGATGGCCGTCGTTGTTTTGCCCACGCCGCCTTTCTGATTGGTTACCGCAATAATCTTTGCCATGATAATAATTCAGCAGGAGACGGTTCAAACCGCATTGTATCCCTCCGCCCTGTCTAGATGGAGGAAAAAGGATAAAATTCCCTTCAATAACCGGGACCGGTGAGACATACGGATCAGGGGAAGAGATTAACACAGACTGCCAGAAAAAAACAAACTTCCATTTGAAAATAACAGAATTCCCGGCAACGGCGTTCAAAGTTTCACGTGAAACGCGCGCCATGCCCGTGTTTCACGTGAAACTTTCATTCAGGAAGATAAACGGATAAGTTCCAGTCCGATTTATAGAGGAATGTTTCTCTTCGCAGAAGCCTGAAATGCTTTTCAAGCATTTCAGGCTCTTCGGCGGCCGGCTGCCTGCCGTGGAAGACCCAGATCTGTGTCTTCGCGTGCGCATGCTTCTTGATTTCAAAAAGATCCTGCGTTTTTATCTTCAAACCCTTCCAGCTGATGCAATCCCATTTTTTATCGATGCCCTCGAGGCGCTGCGCGATCCGGCCGTGAAAGGCATAAGATTCCGAGAGATGCAGATCCCTTATGACCGTCTCCAGGAAAGTGACCCGTTTCAGCCGGCTGTCCACCATATCCAGCTTCATGCGCGACACCATAATCCTGAGCGGGATGGCCGGGAATCCGGCCCCGCTGCCGATATCGAGGTGATTTCGCGCTTCTTCGGGGTATATTTTTGAAGCCCATATCCCTTCCGCCATCAGCGGTTCGATCATGGACCAATCGCTGGAGGCGGTTAAATTGATATGCGCATTCCACTTATTCAACAATTTTGTATACGCGTCCAATTTCTCAAAAACCCCGGAATCGAAAGGCAAGTCCAGGCGATGAAATATTTTTCTATATTTTTCTATTAATTCCATAATGGGACGATCCGGATAAGCGCGGGTTTTTATGATTTCTCCGGTTTCCGACCGTTGCGGGAATTCTTTGCCTTGCGCATTTCCAGTTGAATATTGATGACGGAGACCGCGGCAGGCGTAATCCCCGGAATTCTGCCGGCCATGGCAAGATCGGCAGGCCGAATGCGGCTGAGTTTTTCTTTTGTTTCCCGGTTCAATCCGTCGACGGCATTGTAGTCAAAATCCGGAGGTATGCGTCTTTTCCCGAGGCTCTGCATCTTTTCCGCGTCCTTTACCTGCTGCTGGATATATCCCTGATACCTGATTTCAATCTCAACAATTTTCCTTATCTCGCCGGAAGAGGGTTTCCTTCCGTGAAAACTCATAAAAGGATCGAGATCTTCCAAAAAAATGCCGGGGCGGCGCAATATTTCCTCGAGGGTCAAGCCCCTGATCGCCTGAACATCCACTTTTGCAGCCAGCGCAGGACAGGCGGCATCCCTCGTGTTCCAGCGTGTCTCTTTTAAAAAATAGCGCAGGAGGTCAATTTCCCTGTATTTTTGCTTGAATACGACATAATCCGTTTCTGAAACCAGCCCGAGACGGTATCCTGTCGGCTTCAGCCTCCTGTCCGCATTGTCGATTCGCAGCAGCAACCGGAATTCAGAACGCGATGTGAACATCCTGTAGGGTTCGTCTATTCCTCTTGTAACGAGGTCATCCACCATGGTCCCGATATAGCTTTCCTCTCTCGGGAAGGTGACGGGATCCAGGCCCATGGATTGCAGGGCGGCATTGATACCGGCCACGAATCCCTGGGCGGCGGCTTCTTCATACCCTGTGGTGCCGTTAATCTGGCCCGCATGAAAAAGGCCGCAAATCTTCTTTGTTTCCATCGTTTGTCTTAATTCGGTCGGCTGAACAAAATCATACTCGATGGCGTATCCTGGACGAATTATGCGCGCATTTTCCAGTCCGGGTATCGAGGCAACCATTTTCTTCTGCACTTCAACCGGCATGCTGCTGGAAAGCCCGTTCAGGTAAATGGAATCGGTATCCAGACCTTCCGGTTCAAGAAAAAGCTGATGACGTTCCTTTTCGGAAAATTTTATGACTTTGTCTTCGACGCTTGGACAATATCGCGGCCCGATCCCTTTGATGACCCCGCCGTAAAGCGCGGACTGTTTAATATTCTCACGAATCAGATTATGGAGTTTTGCGTTTGTATATCCAAGGAAACAGGAGATTTGCGGGAGGATGGTTCTTTCCGTCTTGAGGGAAAAAAATGCCGGGCAGTCATCTCCCCGCTGTTCCTCGAATCTCGTAAAATCTATGGTATTTCCGTCAAGTCTGGGCGGCGTTCCGGTTTTAAGCCTCCCCACTTCAAAACCGATGCGGCGCAGGTTTTGCGCGAGCGATTCCGATGCGGGCTCATGGATTCTACCCGCTTTTTGCCTTATTCCGCCTATGTGTATCAGGCCGTTTAGGAAAGTGCCTGTCGTGAGAATTACCGTTGAAGCCTGGATCCTTCTTCCGTCTTTAACCTCGACACCCTGAATCCTGTCCTTTTCAATAATCAGCCCGACAACTTCGGATTGATGAACTGAAAGGTTTTCCTGATCGAAAAGAATTCTTCTTATCTCATTGATATATTTATATTTATCAGATTGACAGCGCGGGGCCTGAACCGCAGGGCCGCGGCTCGCGTTCAAAAGCCGGAATTGAATTCCGGTTCTGTCGGCGGCTTCGCCCATAATCCCGCCCAGGGCGTCGAGCTCCCTGACGAGATGGCCTTTCGCTATGCCTCCAATTGAGGGGTTGCACGACATCTGAGCCACCGAATCCGGGTCGAAGGTGTAGAGGGCGGTCCTCACCCCCATCCTGGCGGCTGCGACCGCGGCTTCGCATCCGGCGTGACCCCCTCCAACGACAACGACATCGTAACTATCCATATCATTTACCGATGCAGAAACGCGAAAAAATCTCTGTCAGAAGATCTTCAACGGACGTTTCTCCCGTGATCTCGCCGATATGCTTCAAGGATTTATGAAGGTGCATCAGGGGGAATTCTTCACTCAATCCTTCTTCAAAAGACCGGACCGCCAGCAACAATTCCCCTTCCAGAGCCTCGAGGCAGCTCCGGTGCCTTAAATTGGTAATCAAAACGTCATCCCTTTCAACGGCCCCGGATCCGAAGATTTCCTTAAAAATCAATGACCGGAGCCGTTCGATGCCGTCTCCGTATTTTGCCGAAACTTCGATCCGGGGCCATTCTCCCGCAAACATTTCGATATTCTCAAGGCTCCATCGGGATTCCAGGTCGTTCTTATTCAGGACGACCATGCAGGGCAGGTTCTCAAGCTCGGACCGGATCCTTAAATCCTCCTCGCCGGGAACGCGGCTCCTGTCGACAACAATCAGGATTGCATCCGCATCGGAAATCGCCCGGTAGGTTTTTTCGATTCCGAGGCCTTCGGCGGAATCCGGACGGGCGCTGAGGCCGGCCGTATCCATAAGCCGGACCGGGATCCCCTGGATGCTGGTATGCTCCGCCACCAGATCGCGGGTGGTTCCGGGCATATCCATCACGATCGAGCGGTCCTGCTCGAGCAGTGCATTAAACAGGCTGCTTTTCCCGACATTGGGACGCCCCACGACGGCCATTCTGAATCCTTCGCGGATCACCCGGCCGGCGCGATGCGTATCTATCATTTTTCTTATATCCTTTATCGCAGTACGGAGCTTTTCCAAAACAATCGCGCGAGTATCTACGGGAAGATCTTCATCGACGAATTCGACGGCGGACTCCAGCTGAACGACGATATCGATCAGGGATTCCTTTAACGGCCGTATTTTCCCGGAAATTTCACCGGAGCGCTGCATGGCCGCG
This sequence comes from Acidobacteriota bacterium, assembly GCA_016933615.1. Taxonomy (GTDB): domain Bacteria; phylum Acidobacteriota; class UBA6911; order UBA6911; family UBA6911; genus UBA6911. Next base: position 33,850 of record JAFGAO010000081.1, on the reverse strand, counting down.
ACCTGCGCCTGGAAAAGGGTGGTCGAGTCGACAATATCCCGCACGGCCTCCGCCTGGGTCAAATCCATCTTTCCGTTAAGGAAAGCCCGCATGGTGAACTCTCCCGGCTCTGCAAGCCGCGCCCCCAGCGAACAGATGCAATGGAGCAGTGCCGCGACGAGGACGGGACTGCCGTGGATCGTGTACTCCGTCATGTCCTCGCCGGTGTAGGATTTCGGTGCGCGGTAGCAGACGGCAATCGCCTGATCCATGACGGTGCCCAGGTCCGGATCGACGATATCCCCCAGGGTAACGCTGCGCGGCGGCATCCCGCGCGCCGCTTTTTTGACTTTGAATATCTTTTCCCATATCTGCAGGCTTCCGGCTCCGCTGACGCGCACCACGGCCAATGCGGAACGGCCGTGGGCCGAGGCAAGGGCGCAAATGGTATCGGACGGATCGCTCATGGGTTTCCTGTTCGGGTCGCACACACCCTGGGTCCGGGCAAATGCGCAGATATCAATCCCGCCCCATTATACAGACCCGTTAATTATACTGATAAATTATGTTATGAAGGAAAGATGGTGATGCTGCGGTTTTCGCCTTCGCCGGAGCTTTTGGTATGAACCCCTTCGATTTCAGCCAGCGCCAGATGGACAATCCTCCTCTCCCGCGGGGTCATCGGCTGCAGTTCCAGCGGTCTGCGCATGGCGAGCACTTTTTTGGAAGCCATCTGGGCCAGCAATGTCAGTTCGGCTTCCCGATATTTCCGGTATCCATCGGAATCCAGTATGATGCCGCCGCCTGCGTCCTTTCCGACCCTGAAGATTCTATTGACCAGATATTCAATGCTGTTGAGCGCCGCGGCGGAATTTGACAGAAGGTAAGGGCGGTCGTCTCCTGTAAGGTTTATGGAAATAACCCCCCCTTCCTCGTTTCCCTCAACGGCCAGGTTCATGCGGAGGCCATTCATCAGCGTCCGGCACGTCTCCACAACTGAGTCCAGGGAAGCCTCGGCTTTATTTCTCTTTTCGTTTTCTTTCATTCCTTCCATCACCCATCCACCTCTCGGCGATTTTCTGAAAGCCGACCTGGAAGATATTACTGCAGAGAAAATACAGGTTCAAGCCGCTCGAAAGGCTTAAAAACATGAATGTAAAAATAACCGGCAGATACTGCATCATCTTCATCTGCGAACTGTCCGCCGTAGGAGCCATGGGCGTCATCTTTTGTGAAAGATACATGGTCACGCCCATTAATATCGGTACTATGTAATAGGGATCCTTAACCGAAAGATCCTGGATCCAGAAAACAAACGGAGCCTGCCGCAGCTCGATGGAAACCGCCAGCAGCCGGTAGAAGGCAAACAGCAGGGGCATCTGAACCAGCAGCGGAAGGCAACCGCTCATGGGATTGACGTTGTGCTCCTTGTACAGGGCCATGATCTCCCGGTTCATCTCCGCCCGTTTCGGATCGGTTTTCTTGTATTTCTTGTATCTCTCCTGGACACCCTTGACCTTGGGTTGAATGGCAGACATTTTCTTCATGGAAAGCATCTGCTTCAGCCTTAAAGGAAACAGCACAATCGACAAAGCTAGGGTTAACAGAATGATCGAAAGTCCATAGTTATTTGCGTATCCGTAGATCCATCGAAGGGCGGCTAGAAGTGGGCGGGCAATTATCGAAAACCATCCGTAGTCTATAATATCGGACAGGTTATATCGAGGAACTGATTCTAAGTTCGCCTGTTTTTTGGGACCGAGATACATCGTGCCTTCAAAGAGGCCATCGACGGGAATCTTCACACTGAGCAGTTTTCTTTCAATTCTTTCGCCATCTAAAGTCGTATCTTCAATTTGATACCCTCTAATTTCAAAAGACGGGATCGACCTTTCAGGGATGGCAATGGAGGTGAAATAGTGCGTGTCCAGGCCGACCCAGCCTATATTTCCGGATATGGTCACATCCCCTTTATCATCTCCGGGGGCCGATTCCCTTTCTACTTCTTTCCCGTCAAAATAAGCGGCTTTCAGGTCAGCGTAGCTTCCTTCCAGATGCTCTTCAATCGGGCAGATATCCTGTCCAAGCAGCATTCTGCCTTTCAGGCTCCTTCCTTCTTCCTCGAACGTTGCCGACAGGTCGACTGTATAGTTATCATTATTGAAACGGTAGGTTTTTCGAACGTACAGATCTCCGCGCCGCAAGGTCATCACCACTTCGGCCGGCGCGGAAACCGCAAATCCCGAATAGGGCCGTCCATTGACGGAGACTTCATAGAGTTCTTCGTTGGCCGTGAGCGAAAGATCCGGATCCTCGAACAGGAGCGAACCGGGAAGGGGCCACTTTTCTCCCTTTTCGCCGGCCGCGATCATGTCGAGCGGCTTGCGAAGCGACGGCTCACGATGCGAGGATTTATATTCGTTGAGTATCCAGCTCTCCAAAACCGCGCCCCTGTTGTCGACGACAGCCCGGTAGAATTCCCCCTGAATGACGATTTCCCACGGGCCTTCCGCCTTGGTGTCCGATCCGGCAGACAGCGCGTAATCATCCCTATCCTGTTCCAGTGCCGTTGTTTCCGGTTGCTGCCCGCGGCTTGCCGGCTGCCGGTCCGCCTGCGGCTCGCCCTCGTTTCCTTCGGCAATGGGCGCAGGCTCTTGTTCGGGGGCGAGATATTTCCTGTAAAAAAGGTCAAAACCCATCAAGACTAAAAATGAGAGTGCGATGGCAAGGATTGTACGTTTTTCCATAATTAGACCGTTGGTTTTAGGGACGCCGGGGACGAATCCTCCGCCTCAATACCTGCCGGGAGGATCAAGGGATGCGCTGTATTATAAATAGTTCCATTACGGGACGGGATCCAATCCCCCCTTGCAAAAAGGATGGCAGCGCAACAACCTTCTGATTCCCAAGTACAGGCCTTTCATAATTCCCATTTTTAGAATCGCCTGGTACATATAGACGGAACATGTCGGTTCAAAGCGGCACGCAGGAGGGAGAAGCGGGGACAGGAATTTCTTATACCCCTTTAAAATTAATAGAATAATGTTTCGAATCCGCGTGCTGATGGAATTCCGGTTGCCGTGTGTCATTATTTCCGATCCTTTGGGAGAGTCTCCTTTCGGGCCGCTTTCCTTACCGCGGCAATGAACTCTTCACGCAATTCGCCGAAACCGGCTCCGGCGCATCCCGATTTTGCATTGACGACAATGTCCAGATTGCCCGGAATCTCCGCCGCGGATCTTCTGAAAATCTCCCTGAAAAGCCTTTTTATTCGATTCCTTTTGCTGGCGCAGCCTATTTTTCGGGATACCGTGATCCCTAGGCGGGCATGCCCCAATGCATTCCCGCGGCGGAAAAGGACAAATTTGACCGAGTGAATTTTTTCCCCCGTATTGTAGATATCCCTGTAATCGACGGAGCGGACAATTCTATGAAAATTGGGAAATCTCTCGGACGGTCCTTTAGCCACTGACGCTCAGCCTTTTGCGCCCCTTGGCGCGCCGCCGGCTGAGGACCCGCCTGCCGCCCTTTGTCGCCATGCGTTCCCTGAAACCATGCGTTTTTTTTCTTTTACTGTTATTCGGTTGATACGTTCTTTTCATGATATCCGGTTCTCCACTTGCTGCTTCAGCCTGATTTTAAAAACATTTATGATAGAAACTGCCGCGGCAAAAAGCAAGTTTAATGCCGGAAATCCAAGCAGGATAATGATTTTTCCGTTCTTTTTATGAAAATGAAATGCTGCAAGCCGTGGAAACAGGGAAATGCCGGTCATTTCTGCCAGCGAGAATCGGCTTCATGGCTCAGGCCGTTCATCGATTGCTGGATACGCTCCCGGATCCGTTCCATTTCCGCGGCATCCGCATGTGCGGCTACTTCGATTGCGGGTCCTATTAAAACCAAAGCGCGTGAAAACGGCCTGGGCACGATGAAACCGTCCCAGCTCGCCATAACCCATTTTTTTTCGACTGAAATGTTGAAGGGCAGGATCGGGCTGCCGCTTTTACCGGCAACGTAGGCGGCGCCGGGTTTTGCGATGTAGCGCGGGCCGCGCGGGCCGTCCAGCGTGAAAAATACATCCCGCTCCGCCTGCAGCGCGCGAAGCGTTTCCACGACAGCCCCTCGCCCGCCACGGCTGCCGGAGCCGCGGGCCGCCCCGAAACCGAGGCGCCGGCCGACGCGGGCGATATACTCGCCGTCCCGGTTCCGGCTGATCATGGCCACGATGTTTCGATTGCGGAAAAAGTAGGACGTCATAAAAATACGGTTGTGCCAGAAGACGCCTACGAACCGCCTGCCTTTTTGATGAATGGCCTCCAGGTTGCCCCAGCCTTCGACCTCCCAGCGCAGGGTCCGGCCGACCAGCAGGATGATCCAGTAGCCTAATTCCGTGATGAAGAGAGTCTTCATCCGTTCCGGGAACGACATCCTGTATTTTCCCGGGGCATTCCCGTCCGGAACCCTTTCGGCCGCATTCTGTCCGTCTTTGTCGGTCACCCGAGCCTACTTTTAAGCCTTTCAGGCGTGATCGGAAGCCGGTTCATTCGGATCCCCGTTGCATCGAACACTGCATTTGCAATCAGGGCGCCCATTCCCACGATCGGCGGCTCCCCGCACCCGGACGGATCGATTGCGTGATTCTCGACCAGAACCGTCTCTATCTTTTGAGGCGCCCAGGAAAAACGCGGAATTTTATAGGAGCCGAAACCGAGATCCCTGATTTCACCGCCTTTGAAGTGTATCTCTTCGCTCAGGCTGTACCCGAGCCCCATGATTATCGCGCCCTCGATCTGCATGCGGGCGCCCTCGGGATTGATCACGGGTCCCATGTCCTGAGCGTGTACGATCCGCTCGACCTCGACGCGGCCGCTTTTTGAATCGACCCGTACCTTCGCCATCGCCGCTACATAGGTACCGAGGTAGTCCAGGCACACCATGCCGCAGCCGCGCCCTGTGGGCGCCTTTCCGCGTTCCCAGCCGAAACGGTCGGCTGCTGCCCTGACGACGCGGATCATCCTGGCATCGGCCAGATTCCGAAACCGGAATTCCAGTGGGTCGACGCCGGCATCCGCCGCCATGACGTCGATATGGGATTCGCGGGCGAAAATGTTGGTGTTGCTCCCCGGGCCGCGCCATGCACCGGTGTCGAAGGGATGCGGCCCGTCGCCTCCGAAACCGCTGCCCCGAGACACGGTTCTTACGTGCGGAACGTCGTAAATACACTCGGAACTGCGGTTGCCGGCAAAAAACACATGGTAGTCCCAGAAAGCTATGCGGTTGGAGGCATCCAGCCCCGAATGAATCTTTACGGCCGCCGCGGGCATAAAAGTGTCGTAGAAGAATTCCTCCTCTCGCGTCCATACGACCTGCACCGGGGCCCCGGCCATTTTCGACAGCCGCGCCGCCTGAACCGCCTGTCCCACCTGGCTTTTGCCGCCGAATCCGCCTCCCACATACGGTGTAATGATCCTGACGCTGTCGGCGTCGAGTCCGACGGCGCGGCCGATCTGCGCATCCGCACCGAAAGGCCTCTGGGTGCCGACCCAAACCGTCGCACCGTCCCGCTTCACATCGGCGAGCGCGCTGTGTGTCTCCGTTGGGGCATGGGCCACATACGGGGTGAAATAAGCCGCTTCGTAGTCGCGCGCGGCGATATTCCTGCCCTGCCCCAGCTCGCCTTTTCTCTCGACTTCATTGTCGCGGGCTTCGGTATTCAAAATCAGTTCGTGGATGGTACTGTCGTCGACCGTTGGATCGGGGATTTCATACTCCGCCTTTATCAGCCCGACTGCTTTCTCGGCCATGTCCGGAAGCGGATGGACGACGCCGATAAAATCCCCGTCCTGAAGGATTTTTACATCCTTTATCCCCCCTGCCGCGGCCGTATCGATTTTAACAGGCCTGGCCCCATGAGCCGGAAGCCGGAGCACCTTGCCGTAAAGCATTCCCGGAAGCCGAATATCCCCCGAGAATTTGGCGCTTCCGGTAACCTTCTCCCGCGCATCCGTGCGCGGCGAGGACTGTCCGCAGATCCTGAAATTATCCGGGCTTTTCAGGGCGGGTTTGTTTTCAAGGTGCCGTTCTATGGTCCTGCCTTTAGCGAGAATCCCGTAGGAGACTTTCCGGGACGCGTCGTTGTTGTCGCGGATTTCGCCCTCGGCCGCGATCAGCCTGTCCTGCGGCAATCCCAGGTGTTCCGCGGCCAGCCGGATCAGCACCTCTCTTGCCTCGGCTCCGGCCGCCCTCAAGACCGGGCCGAAGTACTTTATAGTGCGGGATCCGTTGGTTCCGCCGTCCCACGGACATAACTTCGTATCTCCCATGACCATGCCGACTGAGGAAAAGGGCACCTCGAGTTCTTCCGCCAGCATCTGCGCCAGGGACGTGATGATTCCCTGTCCCATCTCGATTTTCCCTGTATAGCAGGTGACCTTCCCGTCCTCCGCGATTCGCAGATAGGCATTGAAATCCTCCGGGTACCGGCCGTACTGGAATCCGCCCTGCTGCCCCCTGAGCAGCGGGCCGGTTGAAAACAGGATATAGATGCCGGAGCCGAGAAGCTTCATGAATTCTCTACGTTCCATGGTTGTCCCACGCCCGCTCATGATGCGCCCCCTCCTTTCATCAATGCCGCGGCCGCCTGTATGGCGTCCAGGATCCGGTTGTAGGATCCGCAGCGGCAGATCTCCCCGTCCATGCTTTCGATGATTGCCTCCCGGCCGAGATTTTCGCTGCCGGCAAGAAAGCTGCAGGCTTTCAGAATCATGCCCGGTGTGCAGAAACCGCATTGAACGGCGCCTTTGTCTATGAAAGCTTTCTGAAGCGGATGCAGCGTTCCGTTTTCCGCCAGCCCTTCGATAGTCAGGACCGTCTTGCCCTCCACGTATTTTACCGGCACCGTGCAGGAACGAACCGCCCGCCCGTCGACCAGGATCGTGCACGCCCCGCACTGGTTTTTTCCGCAGCCGTACTTGACCCCGGTCAGGCCCAAATCGGTGCGCAGCACCCAAAGAAGCGTTCTGCCGTCGTCGGTCGCGAGCTCCACGGGCCGTCGATTGAGGGTAAACCGGATAGATCTCTCCATAGCCATCCCCCTTTCCGGTTTCATTCCGAATACAAATCAGATTAAGACAAACCGCTCGAGAAAGACACAGATTTTGAGGAATAAATCGAGCTTTTATTCGTAGCGGAGGGCCTCGATGGGATCGAGCAGCGCCGCCTTTCGGGCCGGCCAGACACCGAAAACCAGCCCGATGCCGACGGAAACGGTCAGGGCCGCGATCACGGACCATACCGGAATCAGGGAAGGGAGCGACGGCGCAAAGACCTTTATCAGCAGGCTGCCCGCAAGGGCCAGAATAATCCCCAGGACTCCCCCGACCCCGGTAAGGGTCATCGCCTCGAGAAGAAACTGCAGAACGATATCCTTCCTGGTGGCGCCGATCGCTTTGCGGACGCCGATCTCCCTGGTCCTTTCGGTAACGGACACCAGCATGATGTTCATCACTCCGATGCCGCCGACCAGCAGACCGATGCTGGAGATGGCAACGACCCCGATCGCCACAACCCCGGTCATGGAGTCGAACTCCTCTATAAAGCGATCGGACGTCGTCAGGGAGAAATTATTGTCTTCGGAAGGCTTGACCTGGCGCCGGACGCGGAGAAGGCTTTCCACCTCACCGAGCGCTTTGTCCCGCAATCCGGATTTGGCCTGAATGAACAGGATGCGCATATCGTTGCCGGGCAACAGCTTTTGAAAAGTGCGGTAGGGGATAATGACGGTATTGTCTCCCTCGCCCCCTATCATGCTGGTCTTGCTTTTTTCCGTGACGCCCAGAACCCTGAAGAGCCGGTCGTTGATCATAATCTCTTTGCCGACCGGGTCGGCTTCACCAAACATGGCTTCGGCGGCATCCGGTCCGACGACGGCGACCGACATGCGGCGGGCGTCTTCGGAAGCGGTGAAAAAGCGTCCGTTTTCCAGCTTGATATTCGCCACCGTTCCGTAATTGAACGGCGTTCCCATAAATTCCATGCTGCGGAGAGTGCTCCCTTTGTAGGAAATATTTATCCGACCTCCAAACGCCATTTCCCGCCAGCTGACATCCTGCACGGAAGGGCACACTTCCCGGATGGCCCTGGCGTCCGCCACAGTCAGCGGCTTCCGTTTTCTTTCCTCCGCGGACCGGCGCCCGCGGCTGGGTCCCATATCGATATGGAAAGCGAAGATATTGTTGATCCCGTAATCCTCCACCTGGGTCACGAGCTCGTTCCTGGCGCCCGATAAAAGGGAAGAAATCAAAACAACCGTCACGATTCCCACAATAATTCCCAGGACAGTGAGAAAAGAACGGAATTTGTGGGCCAGGATCGTGTCCAGTGCCATGGCAAGATTTTCTTTGTAATTAGTCATTGGATCCCATCCCGCGCTCTCGAAACCGATCCCGATTTTCTCCGCCTACCGGGTTCAGACCGAAAACGAGCATTCCCGTCTACTCCCGCATGAGGGCCACGATCGGATCGAGTTTCGACGCCTTAAACGCCGGGTACAAGCCCGAAATCACGCCGATTCCGCCCGAAGACAGCACCGCAAATACTATGTAAGACAGCGTGATGAACATCGGGACCGGCGTGGAGGCGACAACGACGAAGCTCACCAGATAGGCTATCAACACACCTAAAACGCCGCCGGCCATGGCCAGAATCGCCGACTCCACCAGGAACTGGAGCAGGATATCGTTTCTTCTCGCTCCCAGGGCTTTACGCATTCCGATTTCCGCCGTTCTCTCCGTGACGATAACCAGCATGATGTTCATTACGACAATGGCCGCGATGATCATCGAAATGGCAATGACCGGAATGATGATGACCGTGATGACGGCTATAGCCCGGTCTATCTCCTGCTGTATGTCGGTCAGCGCCAGGAGACTGAAATCGTCGTCCTGGTTCGGTCTCAGCTTGTGACGCGCCCTCAGAATCTGGCGCACCTCGTCCCTGGTATAGAAAAAAGTACCCTGGGAGGGAGATTTGACGCGGAAGGCGATCTCCTGGCGCGTCCCGTATTTCTTCATGTAGGCGGTGTAGGGAATGTAAATACTGTTGTCCGTGGAGCTTCCAATCAGGTTGCTGCCCTTTTTGGCTTCGATCCCCACCACTGTAAATGTATCCCCGCCGATTCTAATGGTTTTCCCTATGGCATCGACGGATCCGAACAGCTCATCGCGGATATCGGTCCCGATAACCGCAATGGGCAGGGCCCGCATTACATCGGAAGCGGCGATGAAACGCCCCGCTTCGAGATCCACCTTCTCGATCTTCAGCAGATCTTCATTGACTCCGATGATGCTTGCCTGCTCGAAAATGCGGCTTCCCCGCTTGGCGTCGTCGTTTCGGCTCATGCTGGGGGTGATGGCTTCACAGTCGCCGCACAATTCCTGGACGGCCTGCATATCCTCGAGACGGATGGGCTTATGCTTCCGAAGCATCTCCATGTAATCTTCATAGGAAAGATTGATACCGACAAACCGGGCAACGATGATGGTGTTGCTGCCCAGGGCGCCTTCCAGGCTGTCGTTCACATAGCTTCTCAATCCCTCGATGGCGGCTCCGACGGACACGACCGAGGCAACCCCGATAATAATTCCCAGCAATGTAAGAAAGGAGCGCAGCTTGTGCGCCCAGATGGAATCGAGGGAGATCCGGGATGCTTCCCACAGGGAAGCCCATGCCTGCCTTTTGGGATGGATCTTTCGAACGCCGGAAAGGCCGGGCTGAGGCCCGGAATCTGAAGGATGCATGCTCATAGTACCGTTTCGATTATAAAGGCCGGGAAACAACCGGAATACTGTAATACGCTACAGCATACGGCAATGTTCTGGCTAAATTTCTTTGGAACCCCTTTTATTCAGTCTCAGGAGGGATTCTGCATTGCGGAAAGGGCCACGAGGCGTTCCCTCAAATTCACATCGCTGTCTGCGGGAACTTTCAGCCTGTAATCGGGATACTGGGCAGGCGTGCTGAGGCCTCGCAGCGAGGGATTCAGCTTCTGGAGCGCTCGAAGGGTCGTGTTCAGAACTTCAGCCGCCGCCCGAAGGTCGATCGGCTTGGAAACCGAAACCTCGACATAGTCCAGCGGAGGGTCCAGTTGGAGCGGGAGGCCGAATTTTTCCGGATTGCGCGCCAGGACAATACTGGCGTGAATCAGGGGCACGTGGTTTTTCGTTTCCATGGGCAGTCCCCGGCCGGTATCGACCAGTTCCCAGAAATCGTTGATGCCGGTCTGCTGCACCAGCTTTTTGACCCTGGCCCCCCCCCAGTTGTATGCGGCAAGCGCGAGGTTCCAGTCCCCGAAGGCCGCGTAAAGATCCTTCAGATATCGCGCCGCGGCCCGGGTGGACTTTTCGGTGTCGGAGCGCTCGTCGATATCCTGCGTTACCTTTAATCCGTATTGAATGGCGGTGCTTTTGTTGAACTGCCAGATGCCCTTTGCCAGGGCCTTCGAAAACGCCGTGGGCTTGAACAGGCTTTCCACCTGGGCCAGGTACATGAGGTCCAGCGGGACATTCTCCTCGCGAAAAATCCTTTCGATAATGGCACGGTACTTCCCGGAACGGACCCATCCTTCGATGAAATCATGGCGGCCGTCGTTCAGCCAGTAATATAGGGATTTTGCCACGGTCTTGTTGATGGTGATGGGAATTTCATAGCGGTTGTCGCCCAGGAGGGAGGCAAAATCATCCTGGAATTCGGGACTGATGGCCAGGGGGGTCAGGTTTATGCCCGAGTTCTTTCCCGAAGAGGAGCGGTAGAGGGATTTCTCTATGGGAATTCTCTGAACCAGATCCTGGAAAAAGTGATTCAGGTGCAGGGTCGATGTCGTATCCCAGTCCGGCGACAAAAGGAGATCGACCGCTTCATTGAATAAAATCCGGGCTTTTTCGGACTCTCCCGCCTGCATTCTCCCGCGTCCCTCGAGGTATTTTTCGTGGGATGCCTGCAGAACCTCGGATGCCCCCTTGGGAACGTAGGAATTCCCCGCGATGTACATCATTTTGTCAAACTGCGGGCTTTTATCCTGAGCGGAAAGATTGGACTGGAGTGCGCCGGCGTAGGGTTCGCTGTTAATATCCGTAGTGAACAGCGCACAGAATACAAGTATGGCTATCAAGCCGGGCCGGAATTTAGTCATTGGATTCAGTTGCTTCGATTCTGCATCGCCGGTCTTGTCCGGCCTGATGTCATCAAAAACTTCGCTTCAGGCAGCACTTCAAGGGCCTTCAGCACCTGCGTGTCTCCCTGAATGCGGATTTTATGACCTTCCTGGAGACCGAAGGAGGATGTAAAAACCTCCTGTTTAATGCGCCGCCCTATAAAATCTTTGCTATGAATAAAGTCCTCTTCAGAAAATCCGATATCCCGGCTGCGCACATACTCCTTAAAATCAGCCAGCATTTCTTCTGTTATCGCCGGATCCGGCAATCTTTCGGCCGCGGACTCTCCGGATCCCGCCGCCGCTCTTTTCTCCAATTGCCGCGTAAAATCCCGTGCGGCGGCGACCTGTCCCGATGTCAGGCGGCGTGCGTATTGAAAGAAGACGTCTTTTGATTCCAGGATCGCTTCGAAACGTCCCAGTTCACGGACCGGGACGGCAATATCCGGGGCAATGCCGCCGCCGCCCAGTACCGTGCGCCCGCTGTCGGTCTGGCGGATTTCCCTTCCGGCGTCGCTGCCGGACAGCCCCGCCCGGCTTTCATCCGTATAATAATACTCGAAGGAGGAAACGGAATAATCGCGCTGAATGAGCCTGTCGCTGGGCGTGTAATATTTCGCCGTCGTCAGGGTCATGCCGGTATTGTTGCCCAGGGTATAGACCTGCTGAACCAGTCCTTTCCCGAAACTCGTCTCCCCAACGATGAGCGCCCGGTCGTGATCCTGCAGCGCCCCGGCAACAATTTCCGAAGCGCTGGCGCTGTGCCGGTTAATCAGGACAACCAGCGGTATTTTAACCCTTTCCACGCCGGCAGCCCTGTAAATTCTGTCGGAACCCCTGGCCCTGCCCTTCGTGGAAACGATCGTTTCGTGGCGTGGAAGAAAGAAGTCCGAAATATCAATGGCCTGGTTCAACAGCCCGCCCGGGTTGTCGCGCAAATCCAGGATTAGCCCGGAAAGTTTTTCAACTCCCATCTCTTCAATTTTTTCCAGAAACTCACCGGCGGTGGATTCCGAGAAGCGGTCGATCTTGATATAGCCGATCCCGGGTTTGACCTCAAACGCGTAGGTAACGGTGTCAATCGGAATTTCGTCCCGCTCAACCGTGAATTCCAGCACTTCAGGGATGCCGGAGCGTTCGACGGAAATGTGGACTTTCGTGCCGCGGGGACCGCGGAGGTTTTCGACGACCTCATCCGAGGTCCAGTCATCGATGGGCTGCCCTTCAATGCGCGCAATTACGTCTCCCGCGCGCAAGCCTCTCTTCTCGGCGGGCGTACCCGGAACCGGGGGCTCCACGATAACGACCCGTCCCCTGTACCTGAAAAGCGGGCGTACCCGGATGCCCACGCCGAAATACCGGCTGTGCTGGTCTTCCTTGAGGCCGGCAAATTCTCCGGGGTCCAGGAAGTTCGAGTGCGGATCGAGAGACCGGAGCATTCCTTTTATAGCACTGTAGATAAGCCTGTCCGGAGAGACACCGCGAACATAATTCCGCTGGATCACGTCCAGTGCTTCGGTGAATCCGGTCAGAAATATCTCGGGTGAGGGATTCTCGCGAGCTTCCGGCTTAGCCGTAACTTTGCCGATAAGAAATCCGCCTGCGAGCGACGACGCCAGAACCACCGCCAGTACGCAAACGGTAAACCTATGGTTCATAAAGGTTTGGCTCCAATACTTCCATCATTCGAATTTCGAGTATACCATGCACCCGATAATGGTGACAAGATCTTGACATTTATGCAACCCCCCACCGGGAAAAACGGGAATAGGAGCTGCATCACGTTTTCGGCAATATTTTCATCAAAGTTGGCACTTTGGGGAATCGTCCATTTATTATTATGACGGGCGCAAGACGGCAAAATGAATAACTGCCTTGATCGGAGGGTACAAATCTTGACTTCCCCTTTTAGCTAATTTAGACTTTCATCACGGTTTATACGTTTTTATCGAAGCCGGGAAAGCAGGTGCGGCATGGGCTCCCTGGGAATGCAGGAAATTGTAATAATCTTCATCATTGCCCTGATAATTTTTGGTCCCCGAAAGTTGCCCGAGCTCGGCAAAACCATCGGCAAGGGCCTGTCCGAATTCAAGAAAGCTTCCAACGAGCTGAAACAGACCTGGGAGGACGAAGTCAGCCTGGACAAAGAAAAAGAAGTGATGAAAGAAATCATCACGGATGTCAAAAAAGACGCCTCGGTCCTTACCGCCGAATCCCCTGAACCCGCCAAAAGCGACAACTCCGCAGGATCTAAAGAAACTCCATGAGCGACGGAACCACGGAGTTGAAAAACAAACCCGAATTGCCGCAACCCGAAGAAGACGAATCGGGGAAAATGTCTTTCCTCGAGCATCTCGACGAGCTGAGGAAACGCCTGGTCCACATCGCGATCTATCTCTTCGCGGGATTCGTAATATGCCTGTTTTTTTCAAAACCGATCTATGACTTCATTTCAAGGCCTTTGACGGAAGTCCTTCCCAACGAGAAACTCGTTTTTACAAAGCTGACCACTCCTTTTACTTTATATATGAAGGTCGCTTTCCTGGGAGGGATCTTCCTGACGATTCCGCTGACTCTTTATGAGGTTTGGAAATTTATCGCCCCCGGTCTTTATAAAAAGGAAAAGCGCTATGTCATTCCTTTCCTTTTTTTTTCCGTCATATTGTTTATCCTGGGGGCTGTTTTCTGCTACACGATGGTCCTCAAAAGGGCCTATGCGTTTTTGATCATGCTCGGCAGTTCCTTCGACGCATTGATTGAAGTCAAGGAATATCTGGACCTTACAAATATGATGATCCTCGGCTTCGGTATTATCTTCGAAATGCCCGTGCTTGCCGCGTTCCTTTCCATGTTCGGTCTGATCAACGCAAAATTCCTGATTAAAAAATTCAAATACGCCATTCTTTGCATCGTCATTCTCGCCGCCGTCATTTCCCCGACTCCGGACGCCCTGAACCTTGTCGTATGGACGATTCCCATGATCGCGCTCTATATTGTAAGCATCGGAGTGGCTGCAATATTTGACCGCAGCAGAAAGAAAAAAGAGGCCGTTTAAATCCTTTACCGAAACCCTGCAGACAGGCAGTGCGGCAAATCCCCTGAGAAATGATGTCTTATTATTCGGCTGGAATAGAGTCGGCGAGATAAGCTTCCACAGCCCCGAAGAATTCTTCGATGGAGCGGGCGCCGTGCATCCGGGCCCTGAGGCCGGCTCCCTGCGGCAATCCCCTGGAAAGATAGCCCCCGATTTTCTTCATTTTCCCCAGGGCTGCCGGCGCAGGAGCCTCCCGGCCTACGCGCTCGAGGAATTTCTTCATGAAATCCGCTTTCTGCTTCAGGCTTATTACGGCCACCGGTCTTGCGCTGAGGTGATCCCAGCACTGCCGGATCAGCCATGGATTCCCCAGGGCGCCCCGGCCTATCATGACTCCGTCCACACCGGTTTCTCGGAACATTCTGGATGCGTCTCCGGGTGAAAAAACGTCTCCATTCCCGATAACCGGAATCCTTGCCTCGCGTTTGACCTTTGCAATGATTTCCCAGTCCGCACGGCCGGAAAAAAGTTCACTCCGGGTGCGTCCATGGATCGCCAGGCATTCCACCCCGCAATCCTCGGCGACTTTCAGCACCTCAACCGCATTGATCGAACTCCGGTCCCACCCGGAGCGTATTTTTAGGGTCAACGGAATCCGGACGGCTTTTCGTACCTCCTTTATGATTTTCTCCAGAAGAGGCAGATCCCGGAGGAGGCTGCTGCCGCCCCCCTGCCGCACCACTTTTTTAACCGGACATCCGGCGTTGATATCGACAATGTCGGCTCCCATTGCTTCCACCATTGCGGCCGACTCAGCCATGCGTCCGCTGTCGGAACCGAAAATCTGCATGGAAACGGGGCGTTCGGCTTCCACAAAACGGGTAAGGTGGTGCGTTCGGTCGTGCCGGCGCGTCAATCCCTCGGTACTAACAAGTTCGGACACCACCAGGCCGCACCCCCCCAAGCCCTTGACCGCCTGGCGGAAAAGGGAATCGGTGTGGCCCGCGACCGGCGCCAGAACCAGCGGAGGGTCGATCGTCACGTCCCGTATTTTAAACATGGCTCCCCATTATATCAGGCGAAGAAACAGGATAATCATCCGTTCAAGGCCAAAAGCCCTCCCTGTTCGGGTTCCGGTAAAATCTGTTACCTTATTTATGATATCTTTTACTGTTCAGGGTTTCGGACTGAAACCCCGAACTTGAACCCTGAACCTTGAACGGAATTAAAACTATGGCCTATCCGCCCGGACAGGGAAAATCCGGCGATTTTCTGATGTATTTGTGGCGCAGGTACCTGGAGGAGTACGCAGACAGGGACGGCGATGTCGAAGGCCAGATTGTGGCCGGGGCGAATTCCACCGTTGAAATCCTGACGGCTCTCAGCAGAACTCTGGACGGCGGCAACCGTTACAGGGATGTCATCGATCAACGGTGCGCCATTTTTAATGAAGGGACTCGCCGGGCGGTCCTGTTCGAGGATCGCCTGCTGAATGCGACGTTTTCAATCTACAACAGTCTTAATACATTGAGCCATCAAATCGCCGAAGGCAATGCGCAGGCCCTCGGCATGATACGAAGCGTCGACGAGCAGGCGCAGCTGGGCATCAAATCCGGGACGCAGATAGCGAGATCCGCAGCGGCCCTTCGCGCCTGCTTCGCGCTGGTGGGCCTGATGGCACTTGCCCTGGACGACCGGCAGGCCATGACTCCGGCGATCCGGCAGCTGGAGCGGCGTTATGCATCCGGCGCGCAGGCGGCCGGGACGGACTGGGAGCATCTCCTGAATGCCCTTTACCGCATTGTCGAGATGATGCAGCTCCTGGCCCTTTTAACCGATCCTGAACTCAAAGACCGGATTGCGCAAATAGCTTCACGCTTCCAGGAAGAAGACCTGCCCCGCGGAATTCAGCTTAAAATGCGCAACGGATTCTGCCGGTTTTTCGAATTGGGGCATCTTCTCATCAGCCGCGTCGACGCCACCCTATAAGAAATCAGGATTACACCGGTTCATTTTTTATCGCGGAACCCAGAGCACCATTCGCGGTTTTCTCCCTACTTCCTTTGCGAGGTCCTCGACACGTCCGAACTTCATGCAGGCGGCCATGCAGTGCTTCACGCAGGCCGGATCGAGGCCTTCTTTCGTCAGATGCGGGCATAAAACGCAGGTTTCGGTCGGAAACGGGAAATAGGTCAGATATTCCCTGCCGCCGGGCAGCGCCTGCTCGACCTCGAATACCTTGATGCCCCGGATGCCGGGTTTGTGGTTATATTCCTGGGCGCAGGCCACTTCGCAGGCGTGGCAGCCGGTACAGTATTCATAGTCGATCAACAGGCCAAATTCAGGTTTCGTTTTCTTTTTTTCCATGCGTTTAGTTCCGTTTCCGTTCACCCGGGAACGCCATTCATACGGTTTCGGTTATTCGTGGACCTTGTAAACCCTGCACAAGAGGTTTTTCAAGGGCGCCCCGAGCCCGTCCTTCCCTTGGCTGCCCATGGGGATCAGTTGATTGGCATTCGATTTCCAGGCGCCGAAAAGAGAAGGCTCCGCGCCGTCCTCCTCGGGAAACCACCATCCGTGAGCCGCCATGACCATTTGCGGTTGAACCGCGATAGTCAATTTCGCTTTGAATTTCTGCCTGTCGAGCCAGTTTTCGACCCAGACCCATTCCCCGTCGGAAATACCCAGAGAACGGGCCGTATCCGGATGGATCTCAACGGTGGGTTCCGGATCCAGCTCCCGAAGCCATGGGATGTTTCTGTGTTCGGCATTGAAAAAGGCGAATGAACGCCGTCCCGTGGAAAGGATCAGGGGATATTTCTCGGCCAGATCCGGCCGGCTGACCGGAGTGAAAGGCGGCTCCTCATAATGGGGCATGGGTTCCAGGTTCCACTCCTCGCGCAGCGTCGCATAAAGCTCCATTTTCCCTGACGGAGTGGAGAAACCGGGACGGCCGTCTTTCCTGAGCAGGCCCTTTTCATGGCGGAAATAGGGCGCGCTGGAGTTGCCTTCGGGAGGCAGCACCCAGACTTTTTCCTGCAGCTCCCTGTACGTCATTCCGGAATTTTTGAGAATGTCGTCAAACAGCGCCTCCACCGAATCCCAGCGCAGGTTCGGGTCGAAGCGCTTTGCAAGCTCGAAGTTAATTTCAACATCCGGCTTGCAGCCCTGCACCGACATGGCTTTGTTGATGGACTGCAGGGGGACCCACCAGCTGCGCACGCCGTTTTTTTCCAGGAATGTGGCCGCAGGAAGAATCACATCCGCATATTGCGTTGTCGGAGTCATGAACAGGTCGACCGCCACGATAAAATCCAGCTTTTTAAACGCTTCCTTCCATTTTCTAGGTTCGAAGCCGATCCCCGCGATCAGGTTGCCGGTCTGCATCCACAGGCCTTTCACAGGGTATGGTTTGCCGGAAAAGATTTGATCCAGAACGGAATCGGTTTGGGCTCGCCAGATGAATTTTCTGAATGGACCATATCGGTCGATGCCGATCCTTTTACGGTCGTCCTCCTTTGATGCCAGCCGGATCACACCCTCGGCCCCAGGCAGCGCATAGGAAACGCACTCGAACGCGTTCCGGGCAACGACATTTCCGCCCGGCACTTCGAGATTCCCCGTCAGGCACCAGAGGGCCGTGATGGCCTGGGCCGTCGGTGTAATCCCGGGCGTGGAATCGATCGGCAGTCCCCAGTGAATGGATGCCGGTTTGCTTTGGGCGTAAAACCGGGCCGCATCCCGGATTTCCTTCCGGGGAACCCGGGTGATTTCCTCGACGCGTTCCAGGGGATACCTGTCAACCTCCTCGCAGAACGCGTCCCAGACCGTCCCGCATTCAATCCGGGATTCATCCTTCAGCGCGACGGAAAAATTCCCCTTCAGCGCGGCTTTGGGCCTAGACGATACATAATCCGCTTTCCCCGAATCCCATACGGCCGTTTTTTCTGCTGCCGCGTCCCAAACCGCAAAATTCTCGGGGGAGCCGTTCTTCTCCAAGTCGGAAGCGCGCAGCAGCCGGCCGGTATCCTTTCTTACAAGGAATGGGGCATTGGTCCACTTTTCAACAAATCCCCGGTCATAAAGATTTCCATGGATGATCTCGTGCAGAAAACCCATCGCCAGGGCGCCGTCGGTTCCGGGACGGAGCCGGAGCCAGTGTTTGGCCCTGGAGGAAAACCAGGTAAGTCTCGGATCCACGCACAGGATCTCGGTGCCTCTCTTCATCAGATCGATGAACCAGTGGCCGAAAATGTTGTCGGGGCAGGTATTCGGAATATTGTAGCCCCATATCACGAGGCATTTCGGGATACGGTATTTCGGATCGTCGTATCGTTTTCGGAGCCATTGCGCCGCATCCGGAACGCAGTAATCCCCCAGCACCGTCTCCACGGCCGCGATCCTGGGGCTGTAGCAGGCGTTCCCGCTCATGGCGAACATGACGTTGGGGCTTCCGTAGGCGTAGGCAAGCATGCAGAGCCAGGGACTGATATCCCTGCCGGTCCCCATACTGAAAACGACGCTTTCCGCGCCGTATTCCTTTTTAATTCCGCCCATCCTGTTTTCGATCAGGCTGAAGGCCTCGTCCCAGGAAATCTCCTCCCATTTCCCCTCGCCTCTCGCGCCGGCTCTCTTCAGGGGCCGGGTCAGGCGATCCGGGTGGTAGGCATACTGGGTCATCGCCAGGCAGCGGGCACAGAGGCGCCCCTGGTTCCAGGGATGATCGGGATCTCCTTCTATTTTAACGAGTTTACCCTTGCTGATATGGGCCAGAACGCCGCAGGTTCCATGACATCCCGGACCGGCCGACCAAACTGTGGTGCGGACGATTTCCGTATCCCGGGTTCTTGGTTTAACTTTGTATTCCGCCACAAGCCTCAATCCTTTCCCATGAGGGAACGGGCGACGGACACCGCCGATCCGGCATTCTCTCCATATCCATCCGCCCCTATTTCATCGGCAAAAGCCTGGGTAATGGGCGCGCCCCCGACAATGACCCGGACCCCGCCGCGCATCCCCGCCTGATCCAGCCTATCCAGGACAACCTGCATCCCCGGCATGGTCGTTGTCAGAAGCGCTGAAATGGCGAGAATATCGGCATTGTGTTCCCGGACGGCTTCAATAAATTTTTCCGCCGGGGCGTCGATTCCGATGTCGTGCACTTCAAATCCGGCGCCCTCCAGCATGTATCCGACCATATTTTTGCCGATATCGTGCAAATCCCCTTTAACCGTTCCAAGCACCACGCGTCCGGTCGGCTCCACACCGCTTGCCGCCAGCAAAGGCTGAATCGGTTCCAGCGCCAGCTTCATGGCGCGGGCGGCAAGAAGCATTTCGGGAAAAAAGAACTCCTGCGCCTCAAAACGCCTGCCCACTTCGTCCATGGCCGGAATCATCCATTTGTTGATCAGCTCAGCCGGGTTCACCTCCTGCCGCAATGCTTCCTCGGTAATTTGGAGCGCCAGCTTGTCGTTCCCGTCTATAATTGCGTCTCTTAATCCGGACAGCTCAAGCATGAAATTCCCCTGTCTTTTTTAAAGCATTCCCTTCGAGTCTAACATGTCCGTGAAATCCGGATCAAAAATGATTTGCACTTTGACCTCAATCGTTCCCATGCTATATAGACACCTTCTGTCTTTTGGAGCATCGAATGAACGGTATACCCGTCTTGCATGTGGAGGCCGACTGCATCGCGCGCGGGTGGGAAGAGTCCCTGATAGAACTGAACCGCAACGGATGCAGTATGCGGACGCAGTACGACAAGGAGTACGACCCGCCGAGCAAGGACTCCACCATGATCCTGACCATCACGGATCCGCTCAAGGAGCCGATGATCCACAAGGATTTCCCGGGAGGCCCCCAGCAGCTCGAAGAGTACGTCATGGAAGTATGCGAAGGAATCAAGGACCACCTGATTCGAAACCCGGACGACCCTTCCGACACCCGATGGGAATACACGTACCACCGCCGCATGTTCTCCTACGACGTGCCCGGCATGGACCCGCTCGATCAGATTGAAACGATGTGTAGCAAGCTGGCGGAAGTGTCCTACACGCGGCGGGCTCAGGCCATTACCTGGAAAACCTGGGAGGACAACGACTGCTTCGATCCCCCCTGCCTGCAGAGCCTCTGGGGCCGCATCACCGAGGAGGACGGCAAAAAGTTCTTCAGCCTGAACGCCCGTTTCCGTTCCAACGACGCCTACAAGGCGGCGTTCATGAACATCTACGCCCTGGTGCGGCTTCAGGAAAAAATGGCGCGTCGGATTTCCGAGATTGCGGGCGAACCGGTTTCGATGGGGCGCTATTGCCACATTGCCGACAGCTATCACATCTACGGATCCTATTTCGAGGAGTTTGAAAAACGGTTTCTGGGCGCTCTGGAAAAACGCACGTTCGAGCAGCGCACTTTGCGCTACGAGAGCGTCCGCAAAATGATGGAAGATGCTCGGCCGGCGATTTATGAGAAAGCCGGCCGTATGGGCAGATCCGGCAGGTAAGATTTCATTAAATCCGCAAATGTATAAGGAGGCGTCCGATGTCAGGACCACTAACCGGTGTGCGAGTTGTAGAAATAACGATGTTTCAACAGGGACCGATCGCCGGGACCAGGCTTGGGGATCTTGGGGCCGATGTTATCAAGGTGGAGCCCAGGGAGGGGGATCCGGGGCGGGGATTCATGCGCGTGATAGAGGCGCAGACCGGTCTGAAGGGGCATAACTTTTATTTTGAAAGCAATAACCGCAACAAGCGCAGCGTCGCCCTGAACCTGAAAGATTCGCGGGGAAAGGAAATTTTCATGAAATTGATCGACAGCGCCGATGTTTTCCTGACCAATATGAGCATCGACGCGCCGGCCAAGATCGGCCTGGGACCGGAGGACCTGATGGGGCGGAATCCGCGCCTTGTTTACGCGCACTCATCGGGGTGGGGCAGAAAGGGACCGGATGCCCGGGCGCTTTCCTTCGACTATACCGGGATCGCGCGTTCCGGTTTCATGATGTGCGCCGGAGAAGCCGGCAGCCCGCCGGCCCAGTTTCTGCCCGGGATGGGGGACGAAATGGGCGGCCTCATTCTGGCCTGGGCCGTCACCGCGGCCCTGTTCGCAAGGGAAAAAACGGGGAGAGGGCAGATTGTCGACACTTCCCTCATGGGCAGCATCATCAACCTGGCCGGGCTTATGATGGATGCCGCGGCGATGCTGGGAAAGGAATTTCCCCGGGAAACGCGCGCCACCGCGGGCAATCCCATGTACAACCACTATCGATGCAGCGACGACAAATGGCTTGCCGTGGCCCATCTGCAGCCGGACCGCTACTGGCCGATTTTCTGCAAAGCGCTGGGTATCGAAAACATGGAAAACGACGAAAGATTCAACAGCATCGAATCCCGGGGGAAAAACGCAGCCGCGCTTGTCAAAATCCTGGATGAGCGGTTTTTGACGAGAACCCGGGATGAATGGCTGGCGCACCTTGAAAAGGAAGGCTGCATCGCCACACCCATACAGACCCTCAGTGAAGTCTGCAAGGATCCGCAGGCGCTTGCGAACAATTACTTCATCGACGTCGATCATCCGGAGGCGGGCAGGTTGCGGCAGGTCGGATTTCCCTGGGATTTCAGCGACACGCCGGCTTCCTGGAGAAGGGAAGCCCCCCGTCTGGGCCAGCATACCGAAGAGCTGCTCCTGGAGATCGGGTACGGCAAAGAAGATGTTCGGCAGTTAAGGGAAGCGGGGGCGATTCTATAACAAAACTGTTGCAGGTTGCAGGTTAAATACAAAAGCATCGTTACACATTGTTTCAGGTTCTTTCCCTTGTTTAGGGATCCTGTCTTTTACGTGCCAACGATGCTTTTTTCTTTTAACGTGTGACGTGCAACGTGCCAACCTGCAACGGAGCGTTATTTTACATTGGGAATAATAGTACCTCCCGAGGGGAGGATGGTGACATCCGCCTGCGGCATACGGCTTTGCGCCATCCGGATGGCTTCTTCGACCGTATCCGCATACTCGAAATCCATCAGCGTAACCTGTTCCTTCGTCAATCCTTCCGTCACATGGATCACCCTGTATTTTTCCGACAATTCCTTGAAGGGAACACCCAGCATGAAGAAGGAAATGCCGAAGGGCCGGATGCTTTCGGGAATATCTCCGCGAAGCAGCCTGCGGTGATAGTCGTTTGCGCTTTTGGCGGCGGCCATCTGCTCGATCAGCGACATCAGGGGACCGGCCTGCTTCTGGGCGGCAACCCAAATGATCGTGCCTCCGGCCCGAACGGCAAGCCTGGCGTTGAGTAAGGCTTTGGTTGCCTGCACGCCGATTTCCAGGGGCGAAGCGCTGGTAATGACGACATCCGCCAGTTTGGGCAAATGGACCAGATAAAGGGATGTCGCACGGTCGGCTCCCTGGCGGTGCGCCTCCACGGGATCCCCGAAGAAGGCCCCGATAACCTTGTTGGTTTCGTTCAGAAGAAAGTCGAGCTTGTACGCAAGCCCGGCCAGCCGGGCGATTTCAACACTCTCTTGGAACCAGGGATTCCCCTCGAGCTTATTGAGCCGGCTGTCTTTACTCCGAAGCCAGTTGTAGTGGTGCGCGCTGATCGTATCGTAGGAACAGACCCCGGGCATAATGATCTTGCATCCCCCGCCGTATCCGGAATAGGGATGGGGGATGCACGTTCCGATACCGATGACCAGATCGGCTTCCACGACACAGCGGTTGATTTCCACCGCCGTCCCCCAATGCGTGCGTCCGACGAGTACGTTGTCGCTCGACTGCGCTTCATGCACGGAGATGCGGCCCTGTAGGCGCCGCATTATCCCCTTGCCTACTTTTTTCTCAATCTGCTCGTCCGTCGGCTTTGGGTGTGTTCCCCGGGCGCAAATGGCATGGATACTTTCATCATCCACACCCGCTTTGTTCAGGCGGTTCAGGATTGCCGGAATCGCCATATCTGCCGGCGTGGCTCTCTGCGTATCATCGAAAAGCAGGGCCACTCTCATCCCGGGACGGGCGTAGGATTCCAGGGGGGGCATCCCGATAGGATTATCCAGGGAGCGTTCTATTTCCCCCGCAACGTCTTCAACAACAGGTGCTTTTGCACAATCGCTCGAACTCAGAACCTTCCATTCCGGGGGCACCATAAAACGAAGTATGTCGCCGCTATAATTCAGGTAATAGTTCATAGACCCCTTCTTTCTCCATATTGTATCCATTATATAAAAATCCCGCCGCAATGTAAGTGCCTGCGGTTTTTTGAGGCAGAGAAAAAGTCAAAACAAAAACGGATTTCAATGTTTCGGAGAACGGTTTAAATAAGGAATTCCGCCAGCCGGAATCAGATTTCATCTGTACAGAAGGCCGCAATCTTGGTAATGTGCTATGCGGTTTCGGCAATGAAGGACAAAGGGCAAAGTGTTCCAAAGAGTCCTGTTTAAACGACACATTGGAACCGCGCAGGACCCATCGAGCCCCGGTGCCAGTCTGGTGTAAGGACAGCGGCCCCTGAAAGATCGACAATCCAAAAACGGGAGTCAGAGAAGTGGAAAAGCAAAAAGGACCGGCATTCAAAAAAATTCAGGCAACCAAGCAGATGAAGGAAATCATGGAACAGCACTTCCGTGAAATGGACGAAGCGGCAAAGACCAAAAGCCGCAAAATCGCCTGGTGCACCAGCGTCGGTCCCGCGGAACTGCTGCGCGCCGCCGGATTTCTTGTCTTTTTCCCGGAAAACCACGGCGCCATGCTCGGAGCCACGCGCATGGCCACCGATCTCATTCCCACCGCCAACGCTATCGGCTACTCCCCCGATATCTGCTCGTACCTTACCGCCGATATCGGTTCCTATATCCAGGGTAAAAGCCCCCTGAGCAAAGCCTATCCCGGTATTGAAGGCCCGCCCAGGCCCGATGCCCTGGTCTTCAACACCAATCAGTGCCGCGATGTCCAGGATTGGTTCAATTATTACGGCCGGGAGTTCAACGTACCCGTCATCGGCGTTCAGACACACCGCGGCATCGGGAACATCACCAAGGCGCATATCGACTCCATTTCCGCACAGTTCAAAACCCTTGTGCCCAAACTGGAGGAGATCACGGGCAAGAAGCTGGACCTGGACGAACTGAGGAGGGTTGTGGGTTTGTCGCGCCAGTGCACGGATCTCTGGAAAGAGGTGCTGGAAATAGCGTCCGCCCGGCCATCCCCACTGACATTTTTCGACGGAACGATTCAAATGGGTCCCGCGGTTGTCATGCGCGGCGAACAGCGCGCGGTTGATTTTTACAATCTGCTGCTTGCGGAGCTGAGGCAGCGCGTGGCGGACGGCGTGGGCGCAGTCGACGACGAACGCTTCCGCCTTTATTGGGAAGGCATGCCGATATGGGGAAAACTTCGCGACCTTTCCGACCAGTTTGCCTCACTGAATACCTGCGTTCTGGCGTCCACCTACTGCAGCAGCTGGGTTTTCCCCGCATTGGATCCGGACGATCCTTTCGACAGCATGGCGCGGGCCTATATCGAACTGCTGATTGTCCGCGACGAGGATTACAAGGAACGCTATTTCGAGGACCAGATCCATCATTACCAGATCGACGGCATGATTTTTCACGATGCAAAAACCTGCCCGAATAACTCCAACAACCGTTACGGCATGCCGGAGCGCCTCACCAAAAAACACTTCCTGCCCACCCTCGTAATAAACGGCGACCTGAACGATCTGCGCTGTTATTCGGAAGAACAGGCCCGAACCAATATCGAAGCATTCATCGAGCAGCTGGCGGAGAAATAGGACGCGTGATTGAGAAAGATTACTACGGCGGCGTTGACATAGGCGCCTCGGCGACAAAAAGCGTTGTCATCAATTCCAGGAACCAGCTTCTAGCATCCGACGTGCGCAAAACCGGCGTCGATTTTGAAGCCTGCGCCCGGGAATCGATGGATGCGGTTCTCGCTTCCTCCAACCTGGGCTACCGCGATCTGGCGCAGGTGTTTTCCACCGGCTACGGGCGGCACAATGTCGGCTTCGCCAACGCCTCGCGCACGGAGATTGCGTGCCATTCGAAAGCCGTATACCATTTTTTTCCGCGCCGGGTTACGGTCGTCGACGTGGGGGGCCAGGACAACAAAATCATTCACATCGACGCCCAGGGCCGCAGGGAAAACTTCAAGATGAACCGCAAATGCGCCGCAGGAACGGGCGCTTTCCTGGAAGAAGTCGCCCAGCGCATGGACGTTTCCCTGGAGCAGATCGATTCCCTGGCCCGCCAAGCGAACGAGATTGTTCACATGGGAAGCTATTGCACGGTTTTTACCAAAACGGAAATTCTCGCGCACATCCGGGCCGGTAAAAAAGTGCCCGACATCGTAGCCGGTTTAATAGAATCCGTAGTCAAACGCATCCTGGAAATGGATCCGCTTTCGGGAGAAGTCGTTTTAAGCGGCGGAGTCGCGGCGCACAATCCCGTCATGGCCGAGATCCTTGCCGGGCACCTGAGACATCCTGTCCATATTCTGCCGAATGCGCAGCTTGCGGGCGCCTACGGGGCTGCCCTGTTCGCGTCCGAAGTATCGGATGCGTCCGAAGTATCGGATGCGTCCGAAGTATCGGATGCGTCCGCAGAACGGGGTATCTCCGAAGAACCGAAACCGGCGACCGATTAAATACAGAAGCCGGAAGTAGAAGCGAACCTCGTGTTCGCCCTTTTATCTTCTTCCAAAATACCTGCCGAAACTTGTGTTCGCCCTCTTTACAAACAGGAGGCCGAAGCAGGAGATCGTGCTGGCCTGTGACTCCTTAATTTGTTATTTTCTTATAAATTTAATACGAATTCTGTTGCGCATTTAAATTTTGAAATATTCGAAGGGCTGCATAAGGAGAAAACACCATGCTTGATTCCCTGTTTCGACCCCGTGCCGTCGCCGTCATGGGCGCTTCCAACAATCCCCTCTCGATCGGTCATATTGTCGTGAAAAATCTGAAGACCTACGGATTCAGGGGAGAGATCTACCCAATCAACCCCAATCAGCCGGAAATCCTGGGGCTCAAAGCCTACAAGAGCATTCTGGAGGTGCCGGGAGCGGTCGATATCTGCTGCATCGCCGTCAAGAACGTCCTGGTTCCCCAAATGGTGGATGAATGCGGCAGGAAGGGGGTCAAGTTCGTGATCGTACATACAGCCGGCTTCCGTGAAATGGGGGGAGATGGGGCCAGGCTCGAAGACGCGCTACTCGAAACGGCCCGCAAACACGGCGTCCGCGTCTACGGCCCCAACTGCCAGGGCATTATGAATTCGGATCCGGATGTTTCGGTTTACGCCAATTTCACCTTTACCCCGCTCAACCGGGGCAAGGCGTCCATAATCGGCCAGAGCGGCGGCGTCGCGGAGCTGATCAACCTGAACCTGCGCAAAATGGGCTCGGGATTCCGCATTTACGCCTCTCACGGGAATGCGTCGGACGTAAGCACCAACGAGCTCCTGGATTATCTCGGCCATGATCCCGGAACGCACACGATCATGATGCATATCGAAAGCATGAAGGATACCCCGGGATTCATCGAGCGGTGCCGGAAAATCGCCCGGAACAAATCCGTACTGGCCATCCGCACCGGCCGCACTCAGGCCGCCGCGACGGCAGTCAGCTCGCATACCGGCTCCCTCATTCAGCAGGATTCCCTGACCGATGCGATATTCGAACGCGCCGGCGTCATGCGCTTTCATACTGCCGAAGAAATGATCGCGGCCGGATACGCGCTTTCCAACCAGCCGGTTCCATCGGGCCCGAATGTCGGCATCATCGCCAATGCCGGAGGCCCCGGCATCATCGCCATCGACGAATGCGTCCTGAACGGCCTCAATCTGGCTCAATTCTCCGAGGAGACCAAAAAGAAACTGCGCGACGGGCTTATTCCCGAAGCCTACGTGGAAAATCCGGTCGATGTCGCCGCGACGGCGACGCCCGAGCATTTCTCACTGACGCTCGATCTGCTCAACCGGGATCCGAATGTCGATGCCATCCTGATCACGATGGTCACGCCTCCGTTCGTGGACTGCGAAGGCCTCGCCAGAAGCATCACGGAAGCGTCCGGGAAAATGACCAAGCCGATCCTGGTATGCGTCCAGACCAATGAAAACTGGGCCGGTACGGTCGCCATCATCCGGAATGCGGGGATTCCGGTCTATGACTATCCGGAAACCGCATCCCGCGCCCTGGCCGCCATGGCGCGCTACGGGGAAATTCGCAAACGCCTGGCCGAAGCGCCGGCTCAGGCAAAAGGCGACAAGGCCCGCGCGGGTGCAATCCTTGCCGGGGCCAAGGCCGGGTTTGTTTCTCAGGCCGCCGCGTTCGATATGCTGGCGGCATACGGCATTCCTGCCGCGAAAACCGTCTCCGTGTCCCGTGAACCGGCGGCGCTCCCCGAGGTGACATTCCCGGCCGTGCTCAAGGTAGACAGCGAAAAAATCGTCCACAAAAGCGACGAAGGCGGCGTCGTCCTGAATCTCGAAGACGGGGACGCACTCCGGAACGCTTTCACCGATATGTCCGGCCGCTTCCCGGAAGCCGATTTCGTTGTCCAGGAGCAGTGCCCGGCCGGAACCGAAATCATTATCGGCATAAAGCGTGAAGAAGGCGTCGGGCCGGTGATGATGTTCGGGTTGGGCGGCATCTATGTCGAGATGCTGAAGGATGTATCTTTCTGTATGGCGCCCCTTTCGGAAGCCGACGCGGGGCGCATGGTCCGAAAAATCCGCTCGTTCCCTCTGCTGCAGGGCGGCCGCGGCATTGCGCCTTCAGATATCGCCGCCATCGAACAGGTGCTGATTCGAGTTTCCCGGATGGCGCAGGACCTGCCGGAAATCGGCGAAATGGACCTGAATCCCGTTATCGTGTACCCGGAAGGCAGAGGCGTGAAGGTCGTCGATGCCCGGATCAAAAAGCAGTAATTAATTTCGGTGACAGTCACCTTTTTCCCAATTATAATTTGTCGATTTAAGATCCATTCCCCGTTATTTGCGGTTTGAATATCGGGAAAAAGGCGACTGTCACCGAAATTATGAACCCATCTTTATTTACCGACCACGGCGTCGTTTTGCCCTGTCCGGAGTCCGTCGAAATCGACAATGGCGTGTCCCCGAAAAATATCGCGGCGGGCGTCGTCATCCACTCGGGATCCCGGATACGGGGAGCTCAAACGTCCATCGGTCCGGGATGCGTGATCGGGGCTGAAGCGCCCGCAACTGTAGAGAACTGCCAGCTGGGGCGGGGGGTTTTGCTGAAGGGGGGTTCTTTCACCTCCGCAACTTTCCTTGACGAATCCGAAATGGGCAGCGGGGCTCACGTGCGCACCGGAACGCTTCTTGAGGAACAGGCAAGCGCCGCCCATACGGTCGGATTCAAGCAGACGATTTTGTTTCCATACGTTACGGCAGGAAGCCTGATCAACTTCTGCGACTGCCTGATGGCGGGTGGAACCTGCCGGAAGAATCACAGCGAAATCGGATCTTCTTACGTCCACTTCAATTTCACCCCACGACAGGACAAGGCCACGGCCTCGCTGATCGGGGATGTTCCCCGGGGCGTCATGCTGGATCAGCCTCCCATTTTCCTCGGGGGACAGGGCGGCCTGGTCGGCCCCGCGCGCATCGCCTACGGAACCGTCATCGCCGCCGGATCCATCTGCCGAAAGGACATTCTCGCGGAAAACCGGCTCTACCTACCACCCCCTCCAAACAGCGGCCCGCAATATTTCGAACAGGCGCAATACGGAAGCATTCACCGGAGCGTCGTCAATAATTTCATCTATATCGGCAATCTGCGGGCGCTCGAAGCCTGGTACCGGCAGGCCAGGAAAAAGTACATGACGCTCGACCCGTTCGGCGCGGCCTGCTGGAACGGGGCGTTGAACCGCATCGGGGACGGCATTCTCGAAAGGATCAAACAGCTGGGGGCGCTCGCCGGAAAAATGCCCCGGTCCCTTGAGATCGCGTGTTCCCGGGCCGGTTTCCCGCCTGAACTTCGCCGGCAGCAGGAATATTTCCTGAAACGATGGCCGGAGCTGGAACAAAAACTGAGGCGGGGAACTCCCGAAAACACGGGGGCGAAGCACCGGGATGCTTTTCTGGCCGAATGGGAGAGTATAGACCGCGGGATATCGTACCTGGAGGCCGTTGCACGGATCGGTCCCGGCGCCCGGGCTGCCGGATCCCGCTGGCTGCAGTCCGTCGTGGATTGCACCGCTTCCATGTGGGACTGGAAATAGCGCTTTCACTTCCCGTAAGCAAATTGCCGTTGGGGCGAGCCCGGTGTCCGCCCGGTCGATATTCAGCATGTACCCGTTGTAGGGGCGAACCTTGTGTTCGCCCTCTGAACATTCAGCAGGCATTTGGCATGTTTTATTAAAGGAAAAAAGCGAATGGGAAGACTGTTCGGTACGGACGGTGTCCGCGGCGTCGCCAACGAGCATCCGATTTCCGCGGAAATGGCCTTACGGATCGGAAAAGCGACGGCGTCCGTCTGTAAAGCCGGAGGTACGGGACGCCATCAAATTATTGTCGGAAATGACACGCGCCTCAGCCGCGACATGCTGGAATGCGCCCTGACCGCCGGAATCTGTTCCATGGGTGTGGATGTTTGTCTTGCCGGCCCGCTGCCGACTCCCGCAATCGCATGCCTGGTCCGCAGCATGGGAATGGATGCGGGAATCGTCATATCCGCATCGCACAACCCTTTCGAGGACAACGGCATAAAGATTTTTTCGCGGGACGGTTTCAAGCTTCCCGATTCCGAGGAAGATGAAATCGAGCATCTGGCGACTTCCGGCCAGAACGAAGTATCCCTCCCTACCGGAAGGGAAATCGGGCAGGTTCGCCGACTGGAGGATGCTCCGGACCGCTATACGGATTTCTGTAAAAAAACCTTCCCCGGGGATCTCAGCCTGCAGGGGATGAAGCTGGTTCTCGACTGTGCAAACGGGGCCGCCTACCGCGTGGCGCCGGCGGTCTTTTCAGGCCTCGGAGCGGATGTGACGGCCATCCACTCGAGTCCGAACGGGACGAACATCAACGACCGGTGCGGTTCCCAGCATACGCAGGATCTTGCGGCAAAAGTCCGGGAGCTTGGCGCGGACGCCGGACTGGCGTTTGACGGCGACGGCGACCGCCTTATAGCCGTCGACGAGTCCGGGGAGGAACTCACGGGGGACCACATCCTGGCAATTTGCGCCCGAATGTACAAGGAGCGGGGACAGCTCAAAAAAAATCTTGTCGTCTCGACGATCATGAGCAATTTCGGCTTCCGTCTCGCCCTGGAGGAAATGGGAATCGGGTATGCGGCCTCCTCGGTCGGCGACCGGTATGTCCTTGAGTTGATGCGGTCTAAGGGCGCCATCCTCGGCGGGGAAGCGTCGGGCCATATCCTCTTTCTGAACCACCACACATCGGGCGACGGAATTATATCGGCTCTGCAGCTTTTGGCTGCCATGCGCCGGAGCAACCAGCGGCTTTCGCAGCTTGCGCAGATCATGATATTGTTCCCGCAGAAAATGATCAATGTCGAAGTAAAAAGCAAACCCCCGCTGGAATCGATTGCGGAGCTGCAGGACGCCATTCGGACCGCGGAATCGGAACTGAACCGCCGTGGGCGTGTGCTGATCCGCTATTCGGGAACAGAGCGGATGTGCCGGGTCATGGTCGAGGGGCCTACGGATGAGATGACGGAAAGGCTTGCCCGTCGCCTGGCTGAAACCGTCAAAAAATGCATCGGTAAGCCGTAGGGGCGAACCTTGTGTTCGCCCTTTTAACATCCTCCAAAATACCAGCCGAACCTTGTGTTCGCCCGTCAATCCGAAGTAAATCCGTAGGGATTCGGGTTTCCTTTGAAAAAGGCCAAGTAAGCCGTAGGGGCGAACCTTGTGTTCGCCCTTTCCACATCACCCAAAATACCAACCGAACCTTGTGTCCGCCCTTTAACCGGGCGAACACAAGGTTCGCCCCTACCGTCTGATTCCTTAATAGATCTCATCCTCCTCGGCCCGAGTAAAGAAAAGATTCATATATTCGCTGCTCTCTTTTTCCACGTCGATATTCAGAAGCTGTTCTTCGGCCAACTTGCGGTTTTCAACCGCCTGCCGCTGGAGCTTTTCCAGCTTCCCGGGAATTCCGTAATCTTCGACAAGGCCCTTTACCTTCCGGAAAACATCCATGTTTCCGTACAGGAACTGCCCTTCGTTCAGTATTTTCGATGCGACCATGGATGAGAATATGTCGAACTTGAGCTGCTCTTTGACCCTGGAGACAGACTTGATCAGGTAATCGATTTCCTCCCGGTCGTTGACGAGCAGCAGGTGTTTCCTTTTATGAATGTAATTGTCCAGGGAACGGATAATTTCAGGATCCAGGCCATCCTCGGCAACCACTATGATATCCAGGTCGGATCCCCGGACCATTTCGCCGGTGCTTTTCTCGGGCCGGGAAACGGTATGCGACATGTCGTAAACGACATCGCCCGCAAGAATGAAACAGGCATTTTCGAGTATCGCATCCTTTTCCGGCATAATGCCCAAGGTTGCGGCGACGCTCTGTTCGGCGACATCGCGCTTGTAACGGCTGATTGTTTCCGTTTCCCTCTCAAAAGCCTCGACTTTTGCCTGAATTTCCCCGGCCTGGCTTTCAAGCCCCGCAAAAGTATAGGTGAGAAACTGGCGCCGGATCGACGGAGAAAGCCGGGCGTACCCGTCCACATTCCGGTCCAGGCGGAGGAACTGCTTCCCGACGGTCTCCAGCCGTACGCCGTTGGCTCTGCAGCAGGCCTGCCAGAGATGAAGGACTTCGATGCCGGTGCTTTCGACAAGCCTGGCGCCGGTCATGGGGCCTTTATCTTCAAGGACAGGAACAATTTCAGTTTCCACTATTGTCGCCAACCGGTTCATCCAACTCAATTTGCTTCTCCAGAGTAATTATAGATACGAGTTTTACCTATTTGTGAACGGCTCATTCAGCCGGGTTCTCCCCGTCCGTGCTTCTCATGAAATGCGGGCGTCCGATTTCTTCAACAGCGGCAGAAAAACCGTGCGCTCGTTTTCGTCCATCCGGATGGCCTCCTGAGGGCATTGGAGTTCGCACTGGCCGCACCCGATGCATTTTCCCCCGTCTATCCGGCATACGTCGTCCACGATCGAAATCGCCCTTACCGGGCAGTAATCGGCGCAGACGGAGCACCCGTTGCAGAGGGATTCGTCTGTCAGCTGCGCCATAAAAAATGCATGAAGATTCAGGGGGATAATGCCGCGGTTGTACGAACCCAGGACGCCGCAGCAGTCCCAGCAGCAGTTGCAGATCGCAACTTCAGGATTGTTGACGTTTTCATCCTGGTGGAATACCTGGTGTACGGCGCCCTTGGATTGGAGTTCGTGAACCAGATCCATGGCTTCCGGCTTGGAAAGATACCGGCCGGTACCATGCTCCACCGCGAATTTTGCAAGACTGCCGATTGCGATGCAGGATTGCGGGGGGTGATCGAACCGGCAGGCCGTGTCCACCATCTTGTGGTATTGCCGGCAGAAACAGTGAATGACGGCAATGTTCCGGCCGCCCTCCTGCTTTTCCAGGAGCGCCTCGACGGTTTTTGCGGGGTAGACTCTGGCCGGTTCGGTGTCTATGGCTTTTCCTACCTCGATAGTCCGTCCCTTGATTCCGGTCGCAGGCGCGCCTGCAGGAATCAGGATGCTTTGATGCGGCTGCGATTTGCGGACCTGCGCGTTGAAAAAGTTTCGCGTGGGGAACTTGTTCAGTTTGCCGAAGGAATGCAGCAGCGCATCCAGCCTCCGCGCGAATTCCCGCTTTTCCGGGGTTTCCCGCCCGTCGGCCAGGTAGACTTCGAACGCTCCCAGCATGAAACCGGGAAGCCTGTACCATTGCTTTTCATCCGGCGTATCGTGCGGCCAGGCATAGCCTTTCCGGATTATTCCTTCAAAAAAATCCTTGAACCGGTCCTCCGGCATGCCGCTTCGGGATAAGACCTGATCGTAGGTATAGGGATCCGTTCCCATCTCAATGAGGAAATCAACTTCTTCCGGCGCCAAAACCGGATCGATGCAATTCAATAGCTCTTCACTTAGCGGAAACGGGTTCTGATGGCGCGTGTTCATCATTACCGCCAGTTTTTTCAAACTCTTCTCACGCTCCGCCGTCATCTTTGACCTATTCACAGCATCCTCCAAGGAACAGACCTCAAGAATATCATGCTTGCGGAATATATTTTATGAAGTTCTATGCCCAGCCGTTTGGGTGGATAAAAAGTTGTCTTAAAATTGTGTCCCCTCTCGCGACATTCCCTCCGGCCCTGATAAGGAGCATCGTGTCATTTTCATTGAACTTATGTTGCAATTTATTTCTCTTGTTCTTTATAATTGAGACACTTCAAAGCAAATTTTCCAATAGGTTTTAAGCTGCGCTGCCATTCCCGATAGCAGATTTTGCGGTTTTATTTAAGCACCGGATCGAGAGTCTTTTCGGCAAGTCCAAAACCATGGAGGAGGCTTTATGAAAGACTATCCGTCCCGATGTACCATAAAAAACCCCTTTTACGTTTTAAGCAGACTCGTCCTATTTTCCCTCCTTGCCGCCCTGTTCCCGTAT
>JAFGAO010000080.1 GCA_016933615.1 Acidobacteriota bacterium | reverse complement strand
TGGGCCAGCCGGCCGTTCAAAGCTTCAACCTGGGATTTGAGCTGCTTCGCCCAGTTGGCGTTTTCATCCCGGGATTTCGCCAGTTGCAGGATCTGCGCCTGGCGCTCCTCGGCAAGTTTCGCGCTTTCTTCCCTTTGCCTGCTTGCCTGCTCCAGTTGCGACAGTCGATCTTTTGCAATCCCGGCCTGCTCTTCCCGCTCCTTCGTCAGCTGTTCGATCCTGCTTTGCCCTTCCAAGGCCGCTTTCGCTTGTTCGTCATGCGATTTCTGCAGTTGGGCGAGCCGGTTCCGTAGGGATTCGACCTCGGATTTTAGCTCTGCGGCGAGGATATCCTTTTCTTCCCGTGCCCGGGCCAGTTGAGCCGCCTGGGACTCCAGGGTCTCTATGCGCTGCCGCAATTCCCTGTTCTGCAGCTGCAGCGTATTCCGGTGGAAGGTCCAGCAGGGGCGGTCCGGATCCTTGCCGGCCTCTTCGGAGAGCAGGTCGAAGCCGGCTTCATGGAGCCATTCCAGTATTCGTATTGCGGGGACGTCCCCCTCATACAGGGATTCGCGCCCGCAATACAGCCGGATCCGGGAAAACAGATGCAGCTGATCCGCTCGGCGCATCGAATCCAGAACCGGCAGCTCCTCCCCGGGGATGTCCACGATCAGGTGATTGTTCCGGGCGGCTTCGAGCCGGAGAGGCTGCAGAAGCGCTGCGGGGCTTACGGTTTCCACTTCCAGGCGCTCGACTATTCTAAGGCCGGGGTAGAGTTCGAGCAGGCCGGCGGCCCGGTGAAGGCTGCCCGCATCCGGCAGGTTGTAGCGGAAGAAAACGGCTGGGCCGGGCCGGGCCGCGACCGCCGCGCGCCGCACCTCTGCCTGGGGGATGCCGGCCGTGCGCTTCTCAAGACTTGCCGCCAGGGCGGGATCGGCCTCAACCAGCAATATCCGTTCAGGCTTCAGGGAAAGATGGGCGTCCAGTTCGCCGCACAGCCCAGCGCCCAGATGGATCAGCACGCCGATGGAAGGGTGGAATGGAGAACCTTCATGACGGGATGGGTCAGGCGTCGAATCAACCGTTTTTTCGTTTCGTGTTTCGTTGTTCATATCGAAATGCCCCGTCCGCCGCAATGCGGGCCGTTGATTATGAATCGGTTACAGACCGGGATTGCGCCCTTCCGCCCTGCCGAACTCGACGTAATGCAGCAGGGGATTTATCCCGGCCTTTACGACGTCCGGGTTGCGCCTGAGATAATTCAGGGTATTAAATCCGGGGGAAGGGTTGCACCCTTCCCCCGCCCCGATGAGCAGATAATGCTCCACGGGGTCGGCTCCGGTTTTTCCAACGTCCGGGTATTGCGCGAGATACCATTTTTCGTCAAAACAGCCGGATTCCCGGATCATGGCGATTTGGTCCCGGATCCCGGCAGGAGGTTCGGGAGCGTGATGCCGCCTGAACGGCCCGGCGGCGGCGCGAAGAGGCGCCGTGATCTTCCAGGATCTGCTTCCCATAATTCCGTCCAGGCGGGTTTTCAGCTCCGCGAGTTCATTCTCTTTGGCCAGAAAGGCCCGGCGCGAACTCTCCATTTCCGCCTTCAGCTCCTTTTCCCTGCGGATTTTCTCCTCCTCGAGGCGCCGCTTCTCCAGGAATATGGTTTCCCGCTCTTCCTGGACCTGGCGCAGCTGCAGCAGGAGGAGCTCGTTTTCCTGTGCGGCTTTCTCTCGGTCAGCCGCCAGTTCCTGGCGTGCCCTCTGCAATTCTTCCAGCCGGGAGCGCTTTTCCTCCGATAATGCAGCCAGCTTTGAATCCCGCTCCCTGACGGCCTCGCGCAGGCCGGTGATTTCATCCCGCCTCGAAATCGATTCCGCCTCCTTTTCCTTGAGCCCCTGCATGAGCTGCTCGAGCTGAGCCTTCAACTGAACGGCATCCTTTTCAAGGCGCCGCTTCTCCAATAAGACCGTTTCCAGTTCTTCCTGGACCTGGCTCAGCTGCAGCAGAAGGAGCTCGTTTTCCCGGCCGGCTTTCTCCATGTCGGCCTCCTGTTGTTGACGGTCTTTCTGGAACTCTTCAAGCCGGGAACGATTTTCATCCGATAATGCAGTCATCTTTGAATCCCGCTCCCTGACGGCTTCGCGCAGGCCGGCGATTTCATCCCGCCTCGAAATCGATTCTGCCTCCTTTTCCTCGAGCCCCCGCCGGAGCTGCTCGAGCTGAGCCTTCAACTGAACGGCATCCTTTTCAAGGCGCTGCTTCTGCAAAAACTCCGCTCCCAGCTCTTCTTTTATCTGTTGCAGCTGTAAAAGATAAAGTTCATTCAGCCTTCTGGATTCGGCATGGCCGTCTTTCAGCTTCCTGAAGTTCCGCTGCTCTTGCTCGAGCCCGGCGAGGCGCTCCGCCGTCAATTCCAGCGCCAGGACATCGTGTTCCGATCTATCCGACCGTGCAGGCTGGATTTGTCCTTGAACCTGCATTCCGGGGCCGTCGCCCGCTGTCACGGGCCGCCGGTTGAAATCACCGGCAGGCCTCTCCGTTAATGCGCCGCCGTCCGCGGCGGGTTCGCCAAGGGGATGGGCGCTTGCCTCCAGTTCGGTTTCGAGAAGCCGCGCTTCGGATTGGGACGACAGCCGGAATTTTGCCAGCAGGCTCTCGAGCGGCGGCGGATCCAAGGGGGGAGGGGCGCCTCCCGGTCTTTGCAGCGAAAGGCCGATCCTTTCGCAGACCGGGGCGAGTCCGTCCGGATGCCGCATGACGGCCCGCGCGTCAAAGAGCAGGCTCCTCTGCCGGCGGCGGCGCCGGAATTCGAGCAGGCGGGCGCCGGCGGCCTTCCAGGCGGCGAGAAGTTGCCCGGGGTCGTAACCGCGTATGTATGCTTCAGCCAGGGCGTATTCGGAGCTTGTGTAAAACAGGAGGAATTTCGACCGGGGGAACGTCTCCGCCCAGAAATCGAGCAGGCGCAGGTGCCTGCCGTCAGCTAACAGAAGGGTTTCCGAAGAGAACTCCCGCAGAAGATTCGCGAGCAATTCCATCGAATGCTGATCCGGGCGAAGGGGCTCCGCGACGGACCTCGGGTCGGGCAGACCGCCGGAAGGAACAAGTTCGTCCAGCCAGCGCGCGAAACCGTCGCCCGCCGGTTCGAGCCCCATCCGCGCCAGAAGGGGCGCAACCGTTTCCCATCCGCTCATGGGGCAGCTGGTTGCCACAACAAGGCTTGAATCGAAACCATCCGTTTTTTTGCAGGTGAGCATGTGCTTTTGCATTGATTGCAAGGCAGCCTCGAAACGTATTCCCGCAGCTTTCACCGGCCGGACCGCCAGAACATCGGCCGTAGAGGTTTCATATTATCAGATACCGGCGGATTCCCCGGGCTAGATATTTTCACCGGCCTGCTTCAATATGGCCTCATATTTTTCATAAATCAATCCGGGAGTCCCGTCGGCTACCATTTTTCCTTTATGGAGCAGGATGGCGCGCGTACAAAGCTGTTTGACGCTGGTCATGGCATGTGACACAAAGACTATGGTTTTTCCGCGCCGATGAAAATCCATGATACGCTCCATGGATTTCTCGCGGAATCCCGCGTCGCCGACCGCCAGGATCTCGTCCACCAGCAGGATGTCCGGGTCCCTTTCAACGGCGATGCTGAACGCGAGCCGCATGTACATTCCGGAAGAATACTGCTTTATGGGCGAATCGATGAATTCCCCGAGTTCCGAAAATTCGATGATGCGCCGTTCGCGCTCCCGGATTTCCCGGCGCGTCATTTTCAGCAGAAGCCCGTTGATGAAGATGTTTTCCCGGCCCGTGAGATCCGGCGAGAATCCCGCCCCCAGCTCGACCAGAGCCGCGACTTTTCCATTCACTGAAACCTTTCCGGTAGTGGGGCTGTAAATTCCCGCGATAATTTTCAGGGTCGTGCTCTTGCCCGAGCCGTTGCGCCCGACAATCCCGACGGTTTCGCCCTTTTTCACGCTGAAGGAGATGTCCTTGATAGCTTCGAACGGCAGATAGCGAGGCCGCTTGTGAAGCATTCGCGCGAACACCTCCCGCAGGGTGTCGGGGCGCTCGCGGATCAGGCGGAAGCGCTGCGTGACATGATCGAAACGGATCTGTTCCATTAAGCCACCGAGATTGCTCATAGATAATAAACAAACATATCCTGGAGCCGGCGAAAAATAGCGTATCCCAGTATGAGAACCGCAAGGCTGCAGACGAACGACAGGATCGCGTAGTTCAAATTCAGGGGGACGCCGTAATAAACAGCCTGGTGAAACAAATCAATAATGTAAAGCATCGGGTTGAGCTTCAATATGATCTGGTATTTAGGGTCTATGACGTCCAAAGGAAATATGACGCCGGACATGAAAAACCAGGCGGACATGATGATCTGGATAATATGGGACACATCCCGGAAAAAAACGTTCGCCGCGGAGCACAGGAAGCCGAAGCCGAGGGCGAACATGCACAGGAAAACCACCGGAACGGGGAAATAAACCCACGTCCAGTGCAGCGGGAAACGCATGGCTATCAATATAACAACCAGAGCGATCAGGGAAAGGGCGAAATTGACCAGATTCGAAAGCACCGCCGACACGGGAAACACCGACTTGTCCACGTACACCTTTTTCAGAAGCGTACTGTTTCCGACTATCGTCGAAACGGAGTAATTTGTGCTCTGGGAAAAAAACGACCACGGGAAAATCCCGCTGATCAGAAAAACCCCGTAATTATCCATGCCCCGGCCCAGAATCGTGGAGAAGACGATGATGTAGACGGCCATCATCAGCAGCGGGTGCAGCAGCGCCCACAGGAAGCCGAGGGCGGAGTTCTTATAGCGGACCCGGAGTTCCTTTATAGCCAAAGCCCAGATCAGCTCGTGATTGTTTTTAATTTCCCTGAAGAGTTGAAGCATCGCGCGCCGGGCTCCGGAAATGTCGGTTCTGATCGGATTTTTGCTGTTACGGAAAAAAGCGGCGTCCTCGGAATAATTTGGACGCACAACTGCCGGAATTGGGTACTTTAGCGAATAGCGCGCGGGAAGTAAAGGGCGCGCTGCGGGCGGCTGCAAGCTGCCGCAGTCCACGGGCTTCGCCTCCTTTATGTTCCGCGCCTGTAGGGGGGCGGGTTGCATGAGAACCGAGCTGGACAAGGCGGCAGCAAGCTGCCGCACTCCATGGGCTTCGCCTCCTTTATGTTCCGCGCCTGGGGGGGCGGGTTGCATGAGAACCGAGCTGGACAAGGCGGGAGCAAGCTGCCGCAGTCCACGGCTTCGCATTTCTGATGTTGGGTGCTTATGGGTGCGGGTTGCATGGAATCCGTGCTGGACAAGGCGGGAGCAAGCTCCCGCACTCCACGGGCTTCGCCTCCTTTATGTTCCGCGCCTGTGGGGGGGCGGGTTGAATGGAATCCGCGCTGGACAAGGCGGCAGCAAGCTGCCGCACTCCATGGGCTTCGCCTCCTTTATGTTCCGCGCCTGGGGGGGGCGGGTTGCGTGGAATCCGCGCTGGACAAGGCGGCAGCAAGCTGCCGCACTCCATGGGCTTCGCCTCCTTTATGTTCCGCGCCTGTAGGGGGGGGCGGGTTGCATGGAATCCGCGCTGGACAAGGTTTGGGCGAACACAAGGTTCGCCCCTACCATGCGGACGTATGCTTCGCTTATTTTCGGAAACATCATGAACGGTGCTCGCCGGGTGAACACAAGGTTTGGGCGAACACAAGGTTCGCCCCTACGATGCGGACGCATGCTTCGCTTATTTTCGGAAACATCATGAACGGTGCTCGCCGGGTGAACACAAGGTTTGGGCGAACACAAGGTTCGCCCCTACCATGCGGACGCAAGCTTCGCTTATTTTCGGAAACATCATGAACGGTGCACGGGCGAACACTAGGTTTGGGCGAACACAAGGTTCGCCCCTACCATGCGGACGCATGCTTCGCTTATTTTCGGAAACATTATGAACGGTGTACGGGTGAACACAAGGTTTGGGCGAACACAAGGTTCGCCCCTACCATGCGGACGCATGCTTCGCTTATTTTCGGAAACATCATGAACGGTGCACGGGCGAACACAAGGTTTGGGCGAACACAAGGTTTGGGCGAACACAAGGTTTGGGCGAACACAAGGTTCGCCCCTACAATGCGGACGCATGCTTCGCTTATTTGAAGCAAGCGCCGCTCTTCCAAACGCGCCTCTGGGGGGATTTCCGTCCCACCGGTCAAGGGAAACTTGAAGCTTTTTGTATTTATGCATATAACTGTGGTTTCATTTGAACGTTGATTTATGTATTTTCAAAAGGATGGCGCGATGTCTCCGAATCTGCCGCATGCCCGGGGATACTTCAATTTTCTGAATGTCCGGGACGGCAAGCTCGTTATCGCGGGCTGGCTGATTCATCCGGAAACCGCTCTGGACTCCTTCAGGCTGCTCATTGACGGCGAGACCGTTCAAGAGGCTCCCCTGACGGAGCTGGGGAATATATCCGACGCTTTTCCTTTCATTGCGCACTCGGCCCGCTCCGGTTTCAACGTTTCGGTTCCGTACGCGCCCTATGCCGGAAAGCCCGGGCTGCGGCGGATCGACGTCATCGGGCTTGAGGGGGGCAATGAAATCGCCGGGCTGGGAACCTGCTATTCCGAAGATCTGTACCCGGAGCAGAAGTTCCCCGAAAACCTGGTCGCCCGGGTCGCCAACAAGGTCAGCGAGAACTTCTTCAAGGCGTCGTCGCTCACTTCGTTCCGGAATTTCACCGAGGCGATCGGCCGGCACGCGGACATTTCGAAAATAAAAAACATGCTGGACTGGGGCTGCGGCTGCGGGCGGCTGGCCGTGATGTTCGCCAACGGAACGGACATTCCCGGCATTTTCGGCTGCGATATCGACGCGGAATCCGTTGAGTGGTGCCGCGGCAACCTTAAAGGCGACTACCGGGTCATCCCGCCGATGCCGCCGACCGGCTACGGGGATTCCTTCTTCGACCTGGTCCTTTCCGCTTCCGTATTCACGCACCTGACGAAGGAGAACCAGCTCGAATGGCTTAAAGAAATGAGAAGGATCATCGCCCCCGGCGGGCTGCTTGTCGCAACCGTCCACGGCGAATTCGCCGCCTATTTCAAATTCGGGGGCAAGGCCGAAGAGGCTCTCGGAAACGGAATCAACGACGCCGCCAGGGACGACAACCTCAGCGGAATAGCTCCCGCGGACTACTACCGGGGCACATTCCAGAAAAAAAGCTATACGGAACAGGCTTTCGGGAAGTATTTTAACATCCTGGAATATGCCGAAGCGGGATCGATGAATTTTCAGGATCTGATCGTGATGCGCAAGCCCTCGAAACGAAGGCCGTTCTGGAAGCTGCGTTGAACGCCGCACCCGATTCCGGTCCTTATCCTTTTGGAACAAACCCGATGAATGAAGACAGGCCGGGCGACGGCTGCGCGCAAGCGATCGAAGGCATCCGCGGGCGGCTGCGGAAGAAAATTGAGGCGGATCTTGCCGACGGGGGGAAGGCCGCAACGGCCGGGGGGTTTCCGAATGTCGGCGCCAGGGATTTGGATAACCTGCTTAAAACCGTCGTGGAAGCCCACAAGGCGGTGGGCACGGTCAATCCGCGCCACCCGGGAACGGTCAATGAACTGATACAGGTGCTAAAGAGAGTTCTGCAGAGAATCCTGAGATGGCACACCCAGCCCATCATCGATTTTCAGCTTTGCACGATCCGTTTTCTTCACAAAACCGCGGAAATCCTGAGCGCGAGACAGTCCAGGATCGACGAGCTCGAAAGGAAAGTCGAATCCCTTTCCGCCGGCATGGTCGATCTGCACCGGCGGATGGAAGAGGAATATTTTGAAAAAAGCGGAGAGGGCCAAAAGCCCGGGCGGGATTATTGCATCGGCGGGAATGAAAAACCCTGAGACCTCCCGTCCGTGAACCCTGTCTTATCCGTTCCCCTGTTTTATGGAAGGTCTGCTTCGAGCCGCGCGCGCCGCCGGGCTGTGAAAGCGGCCCGCCGGAAAGCGCTTTTCCATGATCGCCCTCGGATCCGGGACCGGCAGGGCGCCGTATTCCTTCCGAAGCTGCTGAAAATACTCCCTTAGGCTCTTTTCGAAATGATCCCGGCTGAAATAACGGCCCTTTTGCCGGGCCGCGGCGCCCATCCGCTCCATCAGGCCGGGAGATTCAACCAGCTTCAGCGTGAATCCGATTAGATCGTCCAAATTATTGAAGCGATACCCGCACTGGCCGTGCTCGACAATCTCGCGCTGCCCGCCGCCGTCGATGACGACAGGCACGCACCCGTTCTGCATCGCCTCGACCGTGGTCATGCCGAAGTGCTCCACCAGGCGCGGCTCCTTCTCCCCCAGGCCGCAGGCGTGCCAGAATATCTTCGCCCCGGCATAGAGGTCCTGAAGTTCCGTGAAAGGTATATTGGTCCGGACTTCGACCCTGAAAGGGCATTTCTGAGCCATTTTTTCTATGCTTTCAAGGTACGGATTCCGGGGCAGGCTGCCGCCCGCGAGAACCAGCCGCCAATCCCGGAAAAGATCCTTCCCGGCGGAACACAGGGCTTCAAAGGCTTCGATCAGTTCGGCCTGCTTCTTGCTGCCGCCGGGCTCAAATCTTGCCGCCGAAAGAATGATATTTTCTTTCCGGCGCCGTCCGGGCGACTCCATCTGCACGGGGGGATACAGGATTCGGTCCGGATCCAGATCCCACAGGACTTTGGTCCAGTAGGCCGTATAGCGCGAGTTCGCGATCATGTGCGAATACTCGTGGGCACTGAAATAGCACCTTCGGGGCGTGTCCGGGAAATGGCAGATGAATATGGAGAAGGGGGACAGGGGGCGCACCATGGCCAGCATGTTCACGTTTATGAAAACGTCGAATCCCAGGGACCGCAGGGAGACGGCATCGAACGGATTCGGAGTATTTTCATTGACGACGTTGGAGTCGATCCAGGCGCCGTACTGGTCGAAAAACGGCAGCGGAATGACTTCCAGCCGGCATTTGGAAAGCGGCAGACGGTACCACTTTTCGAGGCTTTCGATGTCGACCGGCTTGTTGGAAACCAGGGTGACGTCAAAATGGTCCTGCAGGACCGATGCTATGGTGCAGCCGTATTTCTGCCCGCCTCCGATGACGTGCAGGGCCTGATCGTACAATCCCACCGACATCCTGCGATGGCCCAGAATCACCTGCATCCTGGCCAGAAGATTGTCCAGCCCCAGGGTCCCGTAAATCCGGACGAGGACTTCGGATATCCGGGCAAGCGCTTTCTCGACCGTATCCTGAGAGTGATTTTCGGCCAGTTTTTTTATTACTGCCGGCAATGTCTCATAAAGCGCTTCCGGCTCCCCCCTCTGCAGGAAACGCGAGGTCTGCAGCACTGTAGCCAGATCCCCGGGATGATATTTCGCGACATAAATTAATCGGCCGCGGTCGCAGAAATGCTCCGCGAGCGGAGCGCCGTTTCCGGAGCCGTGGAATACATGCCTCGCAACCGCATCGGGCGCATACAGGATCTTCCATCCCCGCTTCCGGCAGCGCAGGGAGGTGTCGACGTCTTCACAATAAAAAACGTAGTCTTCATCAAGGGGGCCTATATCCTCGAGGCATTTGCGGCGGAAAAGGACCGCGGCCCAGCAGAGGCCCTCGACCTCGCGGGGAGAGTCGTACTGCCCGCGGTCTTCCTGATCGTATCCTTCATCTTCCCAGTAGTAATCCGGCAGCGCCCTGTGCCCGGCGCTGTTGATGCGCCCGTTTTCGAACAGGATTTTGCCCCCGGCGCATCCCGCCCGGGGGTCCGTCTCGAGGCTTCGCACCAGGACGGACAGCCATGCGGGGTCGGCGAACACGTCGTTGTTTGCAAACGCGACGTAATCCCCCTCCGACCGCGCGATGCCGAGATTCAGGGCCGCCGCATACCCGTTGACCGGATTCCGTATCAGTTTCACCCGGGGATGCCCGGCCCGCGCCGCGTTTTCCGAATCATCCTCGGAGCCGTTGTCGATCAGGAGGATTTCCACGCGGTCGGAAGGGTAATCGAGCCGCTCGAACGAGCTCAGGCAGCGGTCGAGATGCCTCTTCCCGTTGTAGTTGACGACAAGTATCGAACACCGGGGAAATTCCATGAACCCGTCCCGCAGTTTAATTTTCCGCGCAGTCCCGTCGGGGTATAAGAAGCGGCACAAAATTATGCTAAAATGCACCGCGATTCAAGGACATTCAGGGAATCCGGCATTGCGGCGGCTGGGACGCGGTCCGGTCACGCAGCCCTGAACAGTTTCTGTTTCGAAAATAACGCGAAGCACGGACCTGCGATGTAGGGGCGAACCTTGTGTTCGCCCAGATCCTTGTGTTCGCCCGTGCGTCGTTCATGATGTTTTCATGCACTCGGGTGCACCCCGGTGCATGAACAGCTGTTGCGAAACAGTTTAATTTTTTAATTTATCGGTTGCGGGGATATTTTTTAGAGTGCTGGAGCTTCCGGCTTCGCATTTCTAATGTTAGGTGTTTATGGGGGCGACTTGCATGGGAACCGAGCTGGACAAGGCGGGAGCACGCGGCCGCCGCAGCTTGGGCGAAGCCGGAAGCGGCCGCAAGCGAAGCTTGCGCCCGCAGTCCAAGGAGACCGCCGCTCGGTCGATAAATTACAAAAATCAACCGTTTCGCGCCGGAAACCAAATGGGAATATGCTGAAACGGGCAGCCCGGCTGAAGCAGGCCGGGGGATCATAGCTGCTCCCCGTTTCATTTCAGGAAAGAAAGCGCAGGCGCATTCGCATGAACCTGCAGCGGGAGAAAAGGGCCATTCTGAAGATTTTTATGATCGCCCTGCTTCTCTTTCTGGCCGGCCAGGGTCTCGAACAATTATTTTT
Organism: Acidobacteriota bacterium; assembly: GCA_016933615.1. GTDB lineage: Bacteria > Acidobacteriota > UBA6911 > UBA6911 > UBA6911 > UBA6911. The sequence goes on along the minus strand of JAFGAO010000080.1, from coordinate 1,712 downwards.
GCGGTGCAACGACACGCAAACGGAGGCATTGTGCCGCTGGGATTGCGGATGGTACAGAAGCATCGCCGTCGGAGGCTACGACCTCAAGCCGCACGGGCACGAGAAGGGCGACGCGGCCAACTGGGCTTTTTTCCCCCTGTTTCCCTTGTCGGCCGGATTGCTTTCTGCAACGGAACTGGTCTCTGTGGACCTGGCCCTGATTCTCACCGGCAAGCTGTTTTTTTTCACGGCCGTCTTCAGCTTCATTTTATTTGCCGGAGAGTGGCGGCCGGGATTGAGCCCCTGGATTGCGGGATCGGTCGCGGCATTCAATCCATACGGCATCTACGGCAATACGGGCTACTCGGAATCGCTCTTCATGACGCTCACCTGCCTGAGCCTGTATTTTCTCAAGCGGGATCGCTTTATTCTTTCCGGGCTTCTGGGCGGGTTTCTCACGGGCACCAGGCCGGTTGGAGGAAGCATCGGGTTCGCTTACCTTCTCCGGGCGGTTCGCCGTTGGCGTTGTTTTAAAAACAGAACCGCAATTCTCCTTGGATTATGCCTTGTCCCGGCGGGATTGGCCGCATTTATGCTGTTTCTTCATTTTCGCATGGGGGACGCGCTGGCATTTATGCACCTGCAGTTTGCCGCCTGGAATCACGAACTCAGCAATCCGCTTTATCATCTGTGGCGCGTCTTCGACCGAACCTCGGTATCGGCCGCCGCCGGAATAAGCCTCGCCGTCGCATTCCCGGCTATGGCGTGGCTGGCAATAAGCAGGCATTATGAACTGCTGACTTTCACTTTATTTGCGACTTTCATACCGCTTTGCGCCAACCTGATTGCCATGCCGCGCTATATCTGGTGGCAGGCGCCCGTCCTGTTCGCCGTTGCGACGGCGATAAACCATAAAAAATGGACTCTGTGGCTGTATCTGGTTCTTTCTCTTTGTTTTTCCTATGTGGTCTATACCGCCTGGATTAACGGGGATACCTGGGTGATTTAATGAGCGCCCGAAAAACCGCTTATCGGCTGATCATGGCATTGCTGCTCGCGTGCTACGGCTATGCGGCCTATCTGGCATTGCACCCCGACGTGGATCCGCATTACCGTGCATACTACATAGACAGAACCACGACAATATCCGCGTCTGAATATGAACGCCTTATTCCCTACGTTGCCGGCGCCGTCGTCGATCACGAGGGATCCCCGCAAATGCTGTTTGACGGATGGAGCGAGGCCGAGGAGAGCCATCGATGGTCTTCGGGGAATGAATCGCAATTGCTGTTTTTCGTCGAGGATCCCGGGGCCTTTAGCGGCAGGATCGTCCTCGACTGCTTTTTTCTCGACAGGCAAAACATAACCGTGGAGATCAACGGAAAAGCCGTCGATTCCTTTACGGGAACAGGGGAGAATTCATCCAAAATTATCCCGTTCGATCCTAAAATTCTGAAAGCGAAAAACCTGAACAACATAAGATTCTCGTTTCCGGACGCAAAACGGCCGGGATCCCGCGACAGGCGACTGCTGGCAATGGCCCTGCGGCAGATAGCCATTTTTTGAATTTATCGGTTGCGGAGATATTTTTTGGAGTGCTGGAGCTTCCGGCTTCGCCCAAGCTTCGCCGGACACGTGCTCCAGCTTTGTCCAGTATTTTGTATTGCGAAGGCGGCAGCAAGCTGCCGCAGTCCAAGGGCTTCGCCTCCACAATGTAAAGTGCTTGTTGATGC
>JAFGAO010000009.1 GCA_016933615.1 Acidobacteriota bacterium | reverse complement strand
GCGGCAAAAAACGATCCGCCGGCCATCGGGAATCCCTATCGGAAGCATGCCGAAGGCTTTATCGAAGGTCGACCGCGTCATTGTTCCACGAGCAGGATCGCCGATCCGATATCCCGGTTGCAGTCTCCCGGCAACGGCATTGCCGGGCGGCGACCCGCTGGCCGCGGCGATTGCGTCGGGAGAAATCCCCTCCCCGGAAATGGTGGCGGCATCGGGCTCGCAGGAAGGGCTGAAACCTATGAACTTAATCAGGATGTCTCCTACCTGGCTCTAAATAACAGCGGCAATATATGTGTAAAAAAAGAAACACACTACATTTCAAATCTTGAGAGGAATTGAGGCCGGATCGTTGCGCCTGTCGCCATCGCTCCCATTCCCCGATTAATTCTCTTCTAATTTCCGCTTCATTTCTTCCAGCCAGTTCACGACAACGTTGATTTTGCGCGGACCCGAATTTCCCGATTCACCGTCCGCCGGTGAAGCCGGCTTGATCATGAGAAAACGGCCGTCGGGACACATGGACCAGGGAGGGATGTCTCCGGTGGCTGCGGTGATGTATTCCCCGCTGAAGAGTAGCGCAGGTTTGCCGGCGCTGAAATCCGGTTCCGTTTCTACGGACACCGCCATCACGGAATTTTCACTTCTATAATACAAATACCTGCCGTCGGGCGACCAAAGGGGATTGTCGCCGCCGCTTGTGGAAATCGTATGCCTGGTTTTATTGATATCGGGGTACGGGCGCGCGTAGATTTGCCTTTGACCCGATTCATCGGACGAATAGGCTAACCAAGGCCCGTGGGGATGCATTTGCGGCTGTCCCTCATAATAGCCGTTTTGAAGCAGCGGCTTTCTGGTCGGCTCATTTTGCAGGGACAGGATTCCAATATCGACCCGGCCGCCTTGCTGCTCCTGAAGCAGCAGAGCGTTCCCTTCCTCTGCCCAGGAGTTTGCAAAGATCTGCAAACTGACTCCGGGCAATGAGAAAACGGATTCGACTTGGCCTGTTCCATCTGCTGCCTTGCAGAAAAGACCGAGTCTTCCTTCCTGAAACGAAGTAAAAACAATCCGTTTTCCATCAGGAGACCAAAGGGGATGGGCATTAAACTCTTCACTCAATGTTAACCGGGTGTCGAAAGCCTCCCGAACCAGGTCCCAAATCCAGATGTCCCCACCTATAGTATGTCCAATGACAATAGCGAGTTTTGTCCCGTCCGGGGAAACGGCAGGCTGCCGATAATTATTTGGCGGGGCCGGAATCGGTTCTTCATTCCCCTCACGGTCTACCAGTACAAGAGTGCGTTGGATCGCCTCGGAAGTCTCCGGCACATACAACAGAGTTCCCGAATCGGATACCGAATATTGCGGCGCGCCTCCCTCCCGAAGCACTCCCTGCACCATCAGAACCGGATCGCCTTTGGGCTCGAGCCTTTCGTCATCGAACGGGACGACGTAAAGACTGTTTTCAACCGCATATACGATATGTCCCGTCGGCAGATAGCGCGCCGTATCACCGCCAAGCAGCTCCTTTCGAGCTTCCGATTCAAGGGACTGCAGAATGATTTTCGTTGGAGAATATCCGACCGTGTACATAACGGTTTTGCCGTCATTCAGCACTTGAGGAGAAATACAACTTTCGTCTGTTTTATAGAGTAATTTCGGCTCTCCGCCTCTTGCCGAAACACTCCAGATGCCTTCGCCCTTGGCATAAACAATCGAATCATCCTTTCCCCAACTGAGAAAGCCTGTAGAGTCGACAATGGCTATAGGTACGGCCACCCCTCCGTTGACGGATATCTTCTTTAATTTTCCGTCCACTCCGGATACGTAGCCGACCCATTTGCCGTCCGGCGAGAAAAAAGGCTTCTGAGGGTTTTCTTCGGTCCCTGAAATCAACCCGGCGTTCATTTCATCCATGCACCGCAGATAAAGACCCCTTTCGGTTTTATAGACGAGCTGACTGCCGTCGGGAGATATATCAAGAACGCGTTCGTTCAGACTTCCTAGCTGCCGGCCTGCCGGCAGATCAAAATCAAATCGCGTGACCGGCTTCGGCTCAGGCGGCTTTAGATGCCACCCGGCGGTTCCGGCGATGACTGCCGACAAAATGAGAGCCGCTATGACCAAAGGAAGTCCCGGTCGCGGCTTTTCTTCAGGTTTGATTGCCGCTGCAGGCTGCGCGAATACACCTCCGGGATCGGCCAGGACCTGCTCGATCTCGTAACGGGCGTCGGCGATGCCTGCATATCGTTTTCTCAGGTCCTTTTGCAGACAGCGGGCAAGCAGTTCGCGGACTTTCGGGTGCAGATCCGCGGGAAGCAGGGAAAGGTTGGAATCCCCTTTGATAACCGATGCGAGTATTTCGCTGACATCCTCGCCCGGGAAAGCCGGTTTACCCGCCAGCATCTCGAACAGCACGGCGCCGAAGGCCCAGATGTCGGTCCGCCTGTCGACGCTTTTGCCCTTCGCCTGTTCGGGACTCATGTAAGCCGCCGTGCCGAGAATGACTCCCTGCATCGTCGCCGCCTGGCTTAATGTAGGGGAGTTCGACAGGTCCAGGTCCGACTGTTCTGCGGCAAATGCTTTCGCCAGGCCGAAATCGAGTACCTTGACCTTCTCTTCGGGCGTGATCTTGATGTTGGCCGGCTTCAGGTCTCTGTGGATCACGCCTTTCTCATGCGCGGCTTCCAGGGCCTCGGCGATCTGAAGGGCAAGCTTCAGGGCTTCCTCGACCGGAATCGGTCCGCGCTGCAGCCGGTCCGCGAGCGTCTCCCCTTCCACCAGCTCCATTACCAAAAAATTGGTTCCGCCGGACTCCTCCAGGCCGTGTATGGCGGCGATGTTGGGGTGG
>JAFGAO010000079.1 GCA_016933615.1 Acidobacteriota bacterium | reverse complement strand
TATCGGTAATTGAGACTTCAGAACGAATGATACCTTTGCATAAACCGGAATATCGCCTTTATTGGAAAGCGAACCTTGTGTTCGCCCAAAATAAATCTAGCGTATCATCCGGGTCATGAAGACGGTCTCGAGCTTTTCGCCCTCAAAATCGAAAATCACCGGCCCTTTTTCCCCAAAACCGGCGGCTTTGTAGAAATCGACGGCCCCGTTGGCGGCGTAGACGAATATGTCCCGGAAAAGAGCGCCCGGGACAATTCCCGTCACGTGGCCGAGCAGGGCGCGCCCGATCCCGCACCGCTGCTTCTCGGGTGAAACGCACAGAATGCGGATTTCATTCATGTCAAGCCCCGCGAGGCCTGAAATCCGGGAGTCGTTTTCGCAGACCGCGACGTAAAAAAGGCGGGCGCGCTCGAGCATGCTCCCCGCGGATTCCGCCCGGATCATCCTGTTCCTCAAAGCGGGGGGCAGCGACGGATCCGCCCCGATGCAGGCGCGCACCACCCGGCTGCACCCTTCGGCGTCCTGGGGAGCGAAGTTCCTTATCATGGCATCTACAATAATACATCGCGGGATCGGGTTGTCGAAATTCGGCGGCGTATTTGGAGTGCGGCAGCTTCCTGCGCCTTCGTTAATCAATTACCAATCAAGGCGGCAGCAAGCTCCCGCACTCCATATAAGCCGTCGTTCTATGAAAATAAAGGATTTAAGAGTCACAGGCCGGGAACCGGCCTCGCCTCCGGACGGCACCATCACGCACTACGAATCTATTTCGATTTTCGGTCATCGGAGAGCGCCCCACGTCACCCCGCGTTCGCGCGTTCATTTGTCCCCACATCTTTACAGTTAACCTTGTTTGTTGCGGGATTTTCGATACTATACTGACTGGCGCATTGACGCCGGGGCGCTTCCGACAGGCGGACGCGGCGGCCGGCGGGAGGGCGGTTGTGAAGAGCAGACAGTGGCTGATTCTTTTTCTTGTTTTGTTTTTGTTGACCATAATTGCGGTTCAGTCCTTCCGCTCATCGGGGCCGGTGGAAGTTGGAAAGTCGGCGCCCGATTTCACCCTCAAGGACATGGTCGGCCGCGATGTGTCTTTGGACGAATACAGGGGCCGGATCGTCATCCTGGATTTCTGGGCGACCTGGTGCGGGCCGTGCCGGCTGACCATGCCGATGCTGGATGAGATTGAAAAGGAGTATTCCGGGGAGATGTCGGTTCTGGCCATCAATATGCAGGAGCCGAAGGGTGTTGTGCGCGACTATATCCTGGAGGAGGGTTTGAATTCCAGGGTCCTTCTGGATGAGGACGCTGCGATCGGCAGGCAGTACGGGGTCGCCGGGATTCCCATGCAATACCTGGTCGACCGGGAAGGCATCGTCCGGCTCATCCTGAGCGGATTCCACCCGAGGATGGGTTCGCAGATCCGGGATGAAATCAGCAAGCTTCTCTAGCCGAAGGCTTTACTTTACAACGGATACCATTGCATACCATGAAAAGAGGGGTGCTGCTTTTTAACCTCGGGGGGCCTGAAAAGCTCGAGGCCGTGCGCCCCTTTCTGTACAATCTCTTCTCCGACCCCGAAATCATCCGCATTAAAAGCGACCTGTTGCGCAAAACGCTGGCATGGCTCATAGCGGCCGTCCGGCACAAGAAATCGGAGAACCTGTACCGCCAGATCGGCGGGGGATCCCCGCTGCGCAAGATTACGGAAGAACAGGCCGGGGCGCTCGGTCTGAGGCTGAACGCCATGGGGTTTCCCACGAGAATCTACGTCGGGATGCGATGCTGGCATCCGAGCATCGATGCCGCCGTGGAGAAGATCCTGCAGGACGGCATCACCAGGCTGGTTCTTCTTCCCCTTTTCCCGCAGTTTTCCGTCACGACCACGGGGTCCTGCCTGAAATATTTCGATTCCCTGGATAAAAAACTCGGATTGAAGAGCAGGATGGAGATATTTTCCGTCGAATCCTGGTATGACGAGCCGAAGTACGTGGAATCGATGGCCGATATTATCTGGCAGGGGCAGATGCGCTTTTCCTCAAAGCGCTCGGAAACAATCCATCTTCTGTACAGCGCCCACTCAATTCCGGAGCGTTACGTGAAGGAAGGGGACCCCTATCTCGATCAGACGCGGCAGTCCATGCGGCTGATCAACGAACAGCTCGACAATGCCTTCCCGTCGACCCTGGCCTTCCAGAGCAAGGTCGGCCCCGTGAAATGGCTCGGACCGTCTACCAAGGATGTTTTGCAGGAGATGGGTCGCAATCGCATAGGCAAGGTTCTGGCCGTCCCGATCAGCTTCGTATCGGAACACATAGAAACGCTGCAGGAAATCGACATCGCATACCGGGACCTGGCCCTGCATTCCGGAATCGGGGAATTTCACCGCGCGGACGCCCCCAATCTGCACCCGAAATTCGTCGACGCCCTGGCCCGCATCGCCGCCCGCACCGGCCGGTTCTGATAAAACATCCTATTCCGCGGGAGTATGGAGTGCGGCGGCTTGCTGCCGCTTTCGTGATGTAAATTCCTAGACAAGGCTGGAGCAAGCTTGCTTGCGCACACCAAGGAAATTTGGGTCCGGCCCCGGTTGACAGAACTCACTAATCGCCCAGAAGCAGCAGTGGAACGGCCGGCGTCAGGGAAGACGGAGTCTGCCCGCCGAGCAGATCGAAAATGTAAGCCGCTTCGGAGTGCTTGGCCCCCACGATAACGTATTGGCCGTCCACGCCAACTGCAGCGCCGAATCCCCAGGCGTTGTCGGAAGCGACAAGCCGCACCATCTGAGGCCAGTTGTCCTCGGTGGAACTTTCCTGGAACACATACACCGCCCCGGTGCCGGTTATATACGCAAGCGATCCGACAACCGCTTTGTCGCCGCTTCGGGCGACGGAAACCCCGAAATAATCCGATGCCCCTATTTCTGACGGTTCAAGCAAATGATGGTCTTGAGAAACCCAGATCCCGTTGTCCCACGGCTCTTCGATCAGCATGGCGAACCCGGCATCGGTCAAGCCTCCTTCCGCATCGTATTTCTGGGCGCCTGCAAGGGCGAAATTACCCTCGATGGCCACCGATCCGCCGAACTCGTCGCCGGCGGCTCCTCCCATATTGGAAACCGGCCCGAATATATTAGTCCAGGAGTCGCCGGAGCGATTGAAAACAAACGCGCCGCCGATGTCCGAATTTCCATCAAAATCGTAACGCGGAGCGCCGACAACCGCATTCTCGCTGGTAATTGCCACGGAGGTTCCGAAGAGATCCCCGGCGGCACCGAAAGTGTCCGTCTCGCGCAGTTTCGCGACCTGGTTCCAGTCTTCCCCGGAGCGTTGGTAGATGTAAGCGGCTCCGGCATCGGCGCCGTATACTTCATCATCGTGATTGGGCGCCCCCACGATTGCGTAATCCCCGTTTATCGCGACCGCGCTGCCGAAGAAGTCATTCGGGCCGCCGTCGGAAACATTTTCACCTGCCAGCGCAACCAGCTTTACAGCCAGGTTCCAGGCTTCTCCGACACGGTGGTATACATAGGCGGATCCGTAGTTTGTACCCGTGTTGTCGTCCCAGGGCTTTCCAACGATCGCGTAATCCCCGCTGATGGAAACGGAGTAGCCGAACAGGTCGCTAAATGATCGGTCCGGTGCCAGCAATTTCACTTTTTCATTCCAGGTGCCCGCCTCGCGCTTAAAAACGTAGGCACACCCGCTGTTGGTCACCACGCCTTCATCGTCGTTGGGTGCGCCGACGATCGCGTAATCCCCGCTGATGGAGACGCTGGTTCCAAATGCATCCGAGTATGCGCCGTCCGAAGCTTGCAGTTTTGCCATTTCCGATTGATCCGCTGCGCCGATGCCCGAGAAAACCGTCATTGATAGGGCTAAAGCCATTGCCGGAATCGTGAAATTCCGCGGAAAAGAACTTTGTGCACGAAAGCGATTCCTGGGATTATTCATTCTACCCTCCCTGGGATACCCAAGATGTGGGCATCATTTATTTTGATATATCGCACGCGTTTTCGAGACGTCAACGGGATAGGATAAAAAAGAACGATAGTTCGGCTCGATGGTTCCCGTGTCGCCCTAATATCGAGGCTTCCACTCAATTGCTGTGTCAGATAAGATGCTTACTAAGTTAATGCTGCAATTCTAAGGCAGGCCGTGTGAAAAAGCCCGATATTTTTGTCATTTTTTAATTTTGTGTTTTCATTGTCATTTTTAAGGAGTGTATCTGTCCGGCATGTATCGCTTGCCCGCCGCTTTCGTAATGTAAATTCCTGGACAAGGCGCAAGCAAGCATGCGCACTCCAAAGAACGGCATCGGGAAACGCTCTGGAGTGCGGCAGCTTGCTGCCGCTTTCGTGATGTAAATTCCTGGACAAGGCTGGCGCAAGCTCCAGCACTCCCAAAAGCGGTCGCGGCGGGAGATTTTTACAGGGTCTTGGAGAAGACGGGTTTGGACTGCGGCTTGCGCAGGTAGCGGTCGAACACCATGCCGACATTGCGGATGAATATCCGGCCCAGGGAGGTGACGGCGATATTGCCGGGATCCAGCGCAACCAGCCCGTCGGCCCGCAGCGTCTCCAGCCGCGCCAGTTCGTCGGCGAAGTAGTCGTCGAAGCGGATGCCGAACTCGGCCTCGATCTCGGCCTTGCGCAGGACGCAGTGGCACAGAAGCCGGCTGATCACGGCCCGGCGCAGGATGTCGTCGTCTTCCAGGCGCATGCCGCGCATCGTGGCAAGCGCGCCGCTGTCAACGGCGGCGTAGTATCCCCCGAGGTCCCGCCGGTTCTGGGCGTAGACGCGCCCGATCTCGCTGATCGAGGAGACGCCCAGCCCGACCAGGTCGGCCCCGGCCTTGGTCGTGTAGCCCTGGAAATTCCGGTGCAGCGTCCTGTCGCTCTGCGCCCGGCACAGCTCGTCGTCCGGCCGCGCGAAATGGTCCATCCCGATATACTGATATCCCGCCCGGGTGAAGCGCTCGATCCCGCGGCGGAAAATCTGGTACTTGTCCATGCCCAGGGGGATGTATTTGGACAGGGCCCCCTGCTGCTTTTTCATCCACGGGACGTGGGCGTAGCTGAACATGGCGATCCGGTCCGGGTCGAGCCCGATGATCCTGTCGATGGAATCCGAGAAGCTTTCCGGGGTCTGGTGCGGCAGCCCGTAGATGAGATCGACGTTGATCGATTCGTATTTCAGGGAACGGCACAATTCGAAGATGTCCCGGGTCTGTTCGTAGGACTGGAAGCGGCGCACGGTCTTCTGCACCACCGGGTCGAAATCCTGGATTCCCATGGAAACCCGGTTGAATCCCAGGCGGCGCAGGACGGCGAGCTGGCCCTCGTTGGTGACCCTGGGGTCGATCTCGACGCCGATCTCGGCGTCGGCAGCGAACCGGAAACGCTCCCGCGTGTGGAGAAAAAGGTCCTCGAGCTGCGATGCCGAAAAGTAGGTGGGCGTGCCGCCGCCCCAGTGAAACTGGATGACGGGCCTGGACGTGTCCAGGCTGCCGGCCACGCGGCCCGTTTCCCATTTCAGTTTTTCCAGGTAGGGCGCCGCCGCCGCGTGGTCCTTTTTGATGACCGTGTTGCAGCCGCAGAAGAGGCACAGGCTGTCGCAGAAGGGAAGATGCATGTAGAGCGAAAGCGGGCGCACCGGCCGCGTTTCGTTGGATCGCTTCAGGGCTTCTTCGAAATCGGACGGCCCGAAGGTGTCCAGCCATTCCGGCGCCGTGGGATAGCTGGTGTAGCGCGGTCCCGGCACGTTGTAGCGCTCCAGGATTTCGGGCGTGACGTTGAGCGTTTCGCTCCGCGTTTTAATGTCGTATTCCGTCATATAAATAAGTTACCACAGTAGGGGCGAACCTTGTGTTCGCCCTTCGTTACAACGAGCGGGATTCGTAGGGGCGAACCTTGTGTTCGCCCTTCGTTACTTCCACTAAAGCATACCGAAAACAGAGAAACGATCCGAATCCTGAAAATTTACGGGTGAACACAAAGTGGGCGAACACAAGGTTCGCCCCTACATCCACCGCGGATGAACGTAATGTCATGGGCGAACACAAGGTTCGCCCCTACATCCACCGCGGATGAACGTAATGTCGTGGGTGAACACAAAGTGGGCGAACACAAGGTTCGCCCCTACAATAAATTCCCGTCGGCGTCGCGGACCTCGACGGGGCCCAGGTTCAACTTCCCCAATTCGGACTCGATTTTGCCGCGGTCGCCCACCGCCACCACCACCGCCTCTTCCGGCTTGAGATGCTCCCGCGCCACCCTCAGGACCTCCGCGGCCGAGATGCGCCGGATCCGTTCCGGGAGGTCGCGAAACCAGGTCGGCGGGAGGCCGTAGGTGAAAAGCTGGCCGATGCTGGACGCCGCGTCCGCCGTCGTTTCGAACAGCCCCGGCAGCGAAAGCGCGATCGAGTCTTTCGCCGTCTCCAGTTCCTGCGGCGCAACCTCGCTTTCGCGCATCCTCTCCAGTTCGCGGAAGATTTCGGCCACGGCCGGCGCGGTCGCCGCCGCGTGCACGGAGGTGCCTACGAGAAAGGGCCCGTCGCCCCGCCTGAAAACGAAGGAAGAGGAGGCGCCGTAGGTAAATCCGTTTTTCTCCCTCAGGTTCAGGTTGATCCTGCTCGAAAACAGCCCCCCCAGCGCCGTGTTCATCACGTCGATCGGGACGTAGTCGGGGTGGGCGCGGGACACGCCGGCGTGCCCGATCCGCAGCACCGTCTGGGATGCTTCCGGCCTGTCGACGATGACGACGCGCCGGTTCCGGCCATGGGAATTCCCCGGAACGGAAAATTCCGATGCCGGCCCCTCCCAGCCTCCAAAATAGCGCCCGGCCAGCCGCCGCAGTTCGGATTCGGTCATGTCGCCGGCAACGACGAGCGCGGCGTTTGCCGGGACATACCCCGACCCGTAGAACCCGGCCAGGTGCTCGCGCGTCATGGACCGGTTCGATTTCTCGGTGCCTATTTCCGTGTGCCCGTAGGGGTGGCCCGCCCCGTAGACGGCGCCGAAAAACGCTATCGCGCCCAGGATGGCCGGGTTGTCCTTCTGCTGCTGGATGTGCGTCAGCCGGTCGTGCCGGATGCGCTCCATTTCGGCCGGGTCGAATGCGGGATTCAGCAGCACGTCCGCGATCAGTTCGAAGGCGGCGTCCGCGTTCTTTTTCAGGGTGCGGACCGCCAGGTAGGACAGGTCCATCGACGAGCCCGTGTGCAGGGAAGCCCCGATCCGGTCCGCGTCCGCCGCGATCTCCAGCGCGGATCTGCGGCGGGTACCCTCGTCCAGCATCCCGGCGGTAAAGGAAGCCAGGCCGGGACGGTCCGGGGGGTTGCGCTCGCTGCCGCTCAACACGATGACGTTGGCCGAGACGATCGGGAGGTTGTGCTGCCCGATAAAAAACACGTTGAACCCGTTGCCGAGGCAGAAGCTTCGGGGCGCCGGCAGGGCCAGGCCCGGCATCGGGCCCGCAGCCGGCGGCGCGCTTCTCCACTGCTGTCCCTGCGGGATGGAGGATTCCGGCGGCAGGGGCGCCGCGTACCGTTTCTTTTCCGGGACGTCGTCGACGATCTTCGGACCCGGAATGCCGTAGACCGTCACCCCGGAATCCCGCTTCAGGCGGTCCCGCGCCGTCGAACGCAGCGATTCGGCCGTGGCGGCCGCGTACCGCTTCAGGTCCCTTTCCAGGTATCCCGGGTCCCCGAGGGAGATGTTGTACTGGTTCAGGCGGTCGGCGACTCCCCCGAACCCGCCGAGCGTCTCCAGCCCCCGGATTATGGACGCCTCGAAGATATTGCGCGCGCTTTCGATTTCTTCCGGTTCCGGGCCCTTCTCCAGGAACCGTTCCAGTTCCTCCCGGACGGCCTTTTCCAGTTCTTCGGGCGCCACGCCCGGTTTGCAGGTGGCGTCGATCGTGAATATGGAGGCCAGCGCCAGGGAGGACTGGTGCGCCGACACGTCCTGGGCGATCCGCTTTTCATAGACCAGCGATTTGAACAGGCGGCTCGATTTGCCTCCTCCCAGGATCCTGGCGACGAGATCGCATTCGGCGTCTTCCTGCGTAAAGAGGGGGGCCGTGAGCCAGGCCAGGTAGACTCTCGGCAGCTCGACCTGGTCGGTCACCACGGCGCGCCTTTCCGACGCGATCGGGGGCGTTGGGACCTTTGTCCGGGGAACAGGTTTCCCTTTCGGAATCGAGCCGAAATATTTCTCCACCAGGGCCCGGGTTGCGCCGGGATCGATGTCCCCCACGATGGCGAGGCTAGCGTTGTTGGGCGCGTAGTAGAGCCGGAAAAACTCGCGCACGTCGGCGAGTTCCGCCGCTTCGATGTCGGCGTGGGAGCCGATGACCGAAGCGTGGTAGGGGTGGTCCTTCGGGAACAGCCGGTGGAATATCGCCTCCTGGACCAGGCCGTAGGGCGCGCTTTCGACGTTCTGGCGCCTCTCGTTGCGAACGACGGCGCGCTGGTTCGCCAGCTTCTTCTCGTCCAGAGTGTCCAGAAGGAAACCCATGCGGTCGCTTTCGAGCCAGAGCGCGAGTTCCAGTTGGTTGGAGGGGAGCGTTTCGAAATAGTTGGTGAAGTCGAAGTTGGTCGTGCCGTTGATGCTGCTGGCCCCGGCCGTTTCCAGGAACCGGAAATGCGCCTTTTCCCCCACGTGCCGGGAGCCCTCGAACATCATGTGTTCGAAAAGGTGGGCGAACCCCGTAAGGCCCGGCCGCTCGTTGGCCGGGCCCACGTGGTACCAGACGTTGACGGCGACCAGCGGCAGCCGGCGGTCTTCGAGCAGGATGACGTCCAGCCCGTTTTCGAGCGTGTATTTAATGTAGGGAAGGTTGGGTGCGTTCGGATCTTCAGGCGTTTTCATTCAAAAAGCGTATCAGAATCCCAGTAATTAATGTAGGGGCGAACCTTGTGTTCGCCCTTTGTAACTTCAACCGGCGCATACCGCAAAACAAAAAACCGACCCGAATCCTGAAAATTTACGGGC
>JAFGAO010000078.1 GCA_016933615.1 Acidobacteriota bacterium | reverse complement strand
GAAGTGCAATCGTTTTTCTGTGCTCCCGGTATTTTTTATGCGGACCTAGATTCACGGAGAAATAGCGCTGCATCTGCCGGACATGGTTCATTCCTTCCGGGGGAAGAATCGCCGCCGCTTTGTGGAACGCCCCTTCAAGGGATTGATAGATTTCCGTGCCTTCCAGGGGCTTGAGCAGATCGCGGCTGAAGATCAGGGCCATCAGTTCGCTTGCAGAAAAGGCCAGCGCCGGAAGGTTGTGGTAGCCTTCTGTGAAGCGCCAGCGGGTCTGCCCGTCGACACGTTCCGTATAGATCGGGAAAAACAGCTCCAGCGCTTCGAGGTCCCGGCGCAGCGTGCGCGGATGCCGCGAATAATCCGGAGGGATGGCTTCGATCAATTCCGACAGGGACGCTCCGCGCGGGTTTTCGATCTTGCGCAGAAGGTACCACTGCCTCACCATGGGATCGCTGCGAGCCATTTTCCCCGCCGTTAAAAACCAATGCCGTATGTTTATTGATATTTCGAGGATAGAACAAAGCAGGCACAAACGCAATGTGGTATGTGTAATTCTTTTGATTGGAGGATCTGCCGGTTTTTAATCCGCAAGCATGATGCCGGCATTCGAAAGTTTTGCTGCAGCCTTGATTGGGCAATGATTAAAGAAGGCGGCAGCAAGCTGCACGCACTCCAGGGAAATCCCATTTCACTGTGGCTGCCGCTTGCGCGCTGCGGGATCGCCCGTGGGGGGTGGCGCGTGGTCCTCCTTCGCCGGCGGGCCCAGCAGTTCGCGGAAAATGGGCTTCAGGGCGTCCGCCCAGACCTGGTATCCCTTGAGGGCCAGGTGCAGCCGGTCGGGATCGGTCATCCCCTCGTGGAGCACGCCGTCGGCGTCGGCCAGCCTGTCGTTGATGTTCAGATATCGAACGGTTTTCCCGTCCGCCAGCTGCTCCAGGTCGCGGTTTATTTTCTTTATTGCGGGAAGCGCGGCCATGTTGTCGTTGCGGGGGAAAATACCCATCAGGATGACGGTCGCCTCCGGCGCCTTCGCCCGCATCACTTCAAGGACAGCCTGGATGCCTTTTGTAATCCGGTCTACAAGGGCGCCGTCTCCTTCCGGGGGCATTCTGTAGCCGATATCGTTGGTGCCGGCCAGAAGCACGATCACCCTGGGGTGTACGCCGTCGAGCTCCCCGTCGTGCAGGCGCCACAGGATGTTCCGGATCGTGTCGGCGCCCCAGCCGAAATTCGCGGCATTCCATCCGAAGAAGTTTTGGTTCCAGTTCTCCAGCAGCTTGGGGTAATCCGTGGCGCCCCAGCGGCGGGTTATGGAATCCCCCTCGAAATAGATGTCGATGCGCCCCTGTTTGGCTTTTTCCCTCAGTTCGGCATGCGCGGTCAGCGAATTCGGGTCCTTGCGGGCAATGGGCTGGTCGGGCGCGACAGGCTGCTGCAGGGCGAGGGCGGCGAAACAGAGAGAAAACCAGCCGCACAAGGAAGCTGCAGTGAGAGAAAGAACCTTTCCGGGCTTCATGGACACCTCTTTCAAAGGGAGCGGGAGCCTATCGTCCCGCGGGATTGGAATCCAGGAACCGGTTCGCCCAGGGGATGAAATGCTTCCAGTTGGGCCCGTCGGTGTGGCCCCCGTCGTGCTGCCTCCAGGCGAGCTGCCCTTCGAGAAGGCCGGCATTGACCGGGGGCAATTGCACGTTTTTGTAGTCGTCGCCGGCGCCCAGGTCCCCGGCGCCGAGGAGTCGGAATACCGGACCCGCGGCGACGGCCGCCATGAAGCTCCCCTTCTGATCCAGCCAGTTGGCGTCCCCCTTTTCGGGGATCCCGTAGCTGATGAAGGTCGGGCGCGGGGCGCACAGCGCGATCAGCTGGTGCGCGTCGACGGGGATATCGCCCGCGTTCATGCTGCCGAAGTCGGCTTCCGCCGCCCCGTACTTCAGGAAATTCCCCGCCATCCAGTGGTATTCCCCGGACCCGGTCAGGTTTTCCACCGCCTCGCCGAAATTGCGCCGGTGCAGCTTGGCGCCCCCTTCGCCGGAGGATCCCACCAGGACTACTGCAAACCGCCGGTCAAAAGCCATGGTCACAAGAGCGGCCTTGCCGAAGCGGGACACGCCCTCGATGCCGACGCGCCCGGCGTCGACGGCCTTGTCGGTTTCGAGGTAGTCCAGGCCCCGGGATGCGCCCCAGGCCCAGGCGCGCAGGGAGCCCCAGTCGTCCGGTTTGCGGGGCTGCCCTTTGTTGACCAGGCCGATAATACCCTTGGTGAGGCCGGCGCCGTTGTCCGCCTGGACGTTATACGGATTGAGATACGCGTATCCCCATCCGGCCGCCAGCAGCTGCTCCGTCGCGGGCGGGTCGCTTCCCGCCGGCGGCGGGCCGAAATTGAATTTTTTCTTTCCGGGAGGAGTCGGCGCCCCGGGCAGGGTCCCGAAACCGAACATCATCATAACGGGAACCGGGCCTTTCGCTTCGGCCGGCGTGACCAGGATCATTTCTATGTCGACGTTTATCGCAGGGAAGGAAGAGTTGTCCACGCGGCCGGAAAGCTGTTTCCCGATGACCGGATAGTCGCCGACCTTCGCTTCGGTCTTGTTGACGACTTCCCAGGTCACCTTGGGGACGTTTGAAGGAATGCGGCCCAGGACTTCCCGCTCGAAGTCCTCGACGATCTCGGGCCGCCGCTTTTCCCACCACACAGCGGCCGTCGTAACCTTCTGACCGTTGTTCAGGGTCAGCACTTCGGGCAGGTTCGGGAAAGGATTGGCCAGCGCCTCGTCGTAGTTGGCGGCGTTGGGGGCGTTTTCGTTCCCGCTGGGCCCCGGGCGCAGTTTCCGTATCCCCAGCTGCCGCATCATGTTCTGATGATCCTGTTCGGTGGTCCACTCCACGGGTTCCGACTGCGGGCCGTTGCGGCCGCCCCCCTGCGGGAAAGCAGCGGCGTTGAGGGCCGCGAAAAGAACTGGAAAAGAAATCAGGAACTGAATCCGTTGCATCGGTGCGCCCCCTTTCGAAGGCCCTTTAGGCCGGCCTTCGGGAAGAATGTATCCGTTCTGCACAGTATATCTACAGGGCCTCTTTGGGCCGTGCAATGAGAAAAACGTAATCCGAAGGCAGGAGTCCGCTTTTCGTCAGCGTTGTCTCGATTTCGACAAGCGCGCCCAGGATTTCCGCGCCTCTTTCATCCTTTTCGAAGTTGCCGGCTATCCCGTTCAGGAGGGGGTGAAGCAGCGCGCCCCCGGTTTCCCGGAAAATGTCGAAGGTGAAATGGTTTTTCATGACCGTCAGGATCCGGCTCGACCGGACCGCTTCGGAGGGATCGTACCTTTTGCTCCGGCGCTCGCTGACGCGGACTTCCCTGTTTTTGAGCGAACCGTCCGCCCTCCGCCTGTACGACGCCGGGATGCACTCGAGCAGGGCGTTGGCTAAAGCGAGCTGCCGGTCGGTGAAGCGGATCCGGTCCGGCCCGACGAAGTCGCGGAGGATGAAAACGCCGCCCGGGATCAAGGCCTGCCGCACCTGGCTGAAGAGATGCTCCAGGTTTTCGATATGATGAACGGTGCCCCATGAATACGCCACATCGTAAGATGAAGGTTCGAACGTGTGCCGGTTCAGGTTTGTTCGGCAATATTCGATTCCGTCGAAGTCTTCCCCGCGGCTTTGCGCCCGTTTTTTTTCGATGAGGCCTTCGGCGATGTCGAAAACGTCGATTTTAGTGAAGAGGCCGGATTTCATGAAATAAGTTTCCGGGCCTCCCGTTTCGGTGCACCCGAGCATGCAGCAGCGCAGATTCCCGCCGGGGAAATATCCGCGCAGGGTATCCAGGATGTATTGCTGAATCTTCAGGTCCCGGTTCCCGGACATCAGCAGCCTCTGGTAATTCTCGACGGCGGCCAGGGTTTCCCAGTAGAGCTTGAAGTTGCCGGGAGCGTACACGCTCTTTGCGTCGTCCCATATCCATCCGTTCCCGGACAGGCGGCGGCGGACCCTGCCGATAAAGCTCCGGTCCGGGGTTGCCTCTGCCCAAGCCCTTATTTTGCCCAGCAACACAAAGACTCCATAAATTGCGTTATTCCGGCGATTGTATCATGCTATTGAAAAATATAGCTCCATTACAGTTTTGCTACCGATAAGCACTCAAGAAGACGGGTCCTGTGCGGAAATGTCGAATGCGGGAACTCCAGGCCCGCCCCATTGGGTGAAAGAGCAGGATAGAGCCCATTGCAATTGCAATAAAATGGTTTTTTAGGTATACCTGCAATGCATTGGGGAAATCGGCTTTGTTGAGAAAAAATCAGAACCCGGAAATCACGAATCCGTATTATCGTTGAGGAATTCCGGAACGCCCGAAAATGACGATACGCACCTTCATATATATCGCCCTGCTTTCAATGTTCCTGTCCTGCGGCTGCGGCGCCAATAAAACCCGAATAGCGCAACCCCGGCCCGATTCGTTTCCCGGCGCCCAAAATCCCGAAACAGCCGGACCGGATCGGGAAGCCGCCGTAGCGGAGAAAAATCAGGCCTCCGAACAATTCCCGCAACCCGCCTCAGACGGGCCTATGGAAGGCGCCCGCGGGATTGCAGCCGGCCCGGATGCTATCGGCCGCGGCGCACCGGAAACGGCCGGCGCCCCGGATGCGCCGATCGAAGCCTCGCTGCCTGAAGCTATTCGCGTACAAACGGCTGCGGCTCCCGCAGAGGAGGCGGATATTTCCAAAAGCCGCGAGGCCTCCGGAGCCGGCCAGACCCTGCTGGATTCCGCCCTGGATTTAATCAGTGCATCCCAGGAGCACTGGGCCGCGGAGGACCAGGACCGCGCCCTTGCCGCCCTGGATGAAGCCTATGCCCTGGTGGCCTCGGTAAACACCGAAGCCGATCCCGCCCTGATCCGGCAGAAAGACGACCTGAGGTACATGATCTCCAGGAGAATCCTGGAGATCTATGCCTCGCGCTACAGGTCGACCACCGGGAACCACAAGGAAATTCCCCTGACGCTCAACGAGTACGTGGAAAAAGAAATAAAAAGGTTCCAGGTTTCGGCGCGGCGCTCCTTCATCGAATCCCACAAGCGCTCCGGCAGTTACATGCCGATGATCCTGAAAGCTCTTCAAGAAAATGGCATGCCCGAGGAGCTTGCCTGGCTTCCTCTTATCGAAAGCGGATTCAGGGTGAACGCCCTGTCGAGCGCCCGCGCGCTCGGCATGTGGCAGTTCATCGCATCCACGGGACAGAAGTTCGGCCTCAAGCGGGACAACTGGATCGACGAACGCATGGATCCCGAGAAATCCACGCTGGCCGCCGTCGCCTATTTAAAGGAGCTGCACCAGATATTCGGGGACTGGACCACCGTGCTTGCCGCATACAACTGCGGGGAAGGGGCGGTGCTGAGAAAAATCCGGAATCAGAAGATCAGCTACCTGGACAATTTCTGGGATCTTTTCCAGACGCTGCCCTATGAAACCGCCAGTTACGTGCCCCGGTTTCTCGCAACCCTTCATATCCTGAAAGACCCCGCGCGGTACGGGTTCGAACTGGAGCCTCCCGACAGCCCCGTCGATTATGAGACGGTTGTTATTGAAAAGCCGGTCCGGCTCAGCGCGGTGGCGGAGGCGATAGGCGTGCGCAAAGAGGAGCTGGCCGCGCTCAATCCCGAACTCCGCCATGAGTCGACGCCGCCCAGGTCCTACCCTCTGAGAGTCCCTGCCGGGAAAACCGATACTCTGCTTGCGCGCATCGACGGCATTCCCGACTGGTCTCCGCCCACTTACGCAACGCACACGGTCCGGAAAGGGGAATCCCTGTCCGTGATAGCGAAAAAGTACGGTACGACCGTTTCCAGGATCGCGCTGACGAACAATATCCGGACTACGGACATCATCCGCGTGAATCAGAAGCTGAAAGTGCCGCTGACTGGAGCGGCGGGCGTGCCGGCGTCCTCCGGGTCGCGGGGCGAGCTGGAAGCCGGCGGCAGCTACCGTGTGCAGAAGGGCGACACGCTCTGGCAGATTGCAAAGAAGTTCAACACCAGCACGAAAAGTATTCAGCAGATCAACGGGCTCACCGGCACCCTTCTGTCCGTGGGCCAGGTGCTGCTGATTCCCCAATAAAAGAAAGGAGGGGGGAGTCGCCTCCCCCCCTTGGTGGCGGGT
>JAFGAO010000077.1 GCA_016933615.1 Acidobacteriota bacterium | reverse complement strand
GCTCTCGAAGGAGCCGCATCCGGTTCCTGTCTTGTGGACATGAGTTCGATCAGCCCCCTGGTGGCGCAGAAGGTGGGCGAGGCCTGCGCGGGAAAGAACGTTGCCTTCATCGACGCCCCGGTCAGCGGCGGCGAGCCCAAGGCGGTTGCAGGGACGCTGGCCATCATGGCGGGAGGCGCGCGGGAAGCCTTCGACCGAGTGCTGCCCCTGTTGCGCGTTATGGGGTCGAGCGCGGTTCTGACCGGTCCCGTCGGCGCGGGCAACGTAACCAAGCTCGCAAACCAGATCATGGTCGCCGTCAATATCGCGGCCATGGGGGAAGCCCTGGTCCTGGCCACCAAGGCAGGCCTGGACCCGGAGACGGTTTTCAATGCGGTCAGGGGCGGCCTGGCCGGCAGCGCGGTGCTCGACGCCAAAGCTCCTATGGTGATTTCAAGAAATTTCAATCCAGGATTCCGGATACGACTGCATCAGAAAGACCTTCGCAATGCGCTTCTGGCCGCGGAGGCGATGAAGGTTCCCCTGCCGTTCACGAGCCTGGCGCAGCAGGTCCTGGTGTCGCTGGTGAACAGCGAGCGGGGGGACCTGGACCATGCGGCCATCGCCACGTTCCTGGAAGATCTGGCCGGAACAGAGGTTCAAAAAACGGGGGCATAATGCTTTTTCCGGAAATGGACGCCGTGGATTCCATTTCCTGCCGGTGCAGCAGAAAGCATTATTCCGCCGTTTTTAGTCGAAAACGTTGTTGTTCTGGAAGCTTTCCTTGAGTTCTTTCCCCAGGGTTTCCATCTGCTGCGGGGTCAGCCGCAAGCGCTCGACCAGAAAATCGGTCTCTTCCGGGGGTTTTACTTTTCTGATTTCCGCGTGTTCGCTGTGAATGTGGGATAACCAGTTTCCGCAGGCCACTATGGGTACGAGCAGGTTTTCGGTATTCACGATCCGGACCTGATGATGGAACTGGACGCATTCCCGCAGGTTCGCGGGCATTTTCCACTTCTTCATAAGCATTTCGCCGATCGCGGCGTGATCGGATCCGAGGATTTTCGATTCAATCTCCAGCTCATCGGCATTTTCCGCATGGCAGATAGCCTGAATCCGGCGGTACTTCTCCGGCAGCTGAAGCAGGACAACCAGCTTGCCGATATCGTGCAGGATACCGCCCACGAAGGCTTCGCTGGGATCGCTGTGTCGAAGCATGCCGGCAAGGTGCTGGGAGGCCAGTCCGCACTCGACCGAGTGATGCCACAGAAGCCGGCTTGAACTGCCCAGGCCCGACTTGGCTTCAGGGAAGAAGGTGCGCGTCGAGTGGATCAGGACCAGGCTTTTAATCGTTCGGGAGCCGAGACGCGTGAGGGCGTCGCGCAGGGAGTGGACGGTTCCGACGCCTCCGTACAGGACGGAATTGCTGACCTTGATCAGGTTCGCCACCAGGGATTGGTCCCGCCCGATTAGGCGCTCCAGATCTTCCATCGAGAAATCAGGATTCGCGAGAAGGTCGAGAATGCGGAAGACCAGGGCCGGCATCGGCGGGAGTTCCTCAATTTTTTCCACCAGCTGCAGTATCGCGCTCCGGTCCGCGCCCTGAGACGGGGATTTCGCCGCCGCTCCCGGCTGCCTTCCTCCCCCTTCGCCGCTTCCCGCCGCCAGTGTGTTTTCGGACAGCTTCATCGCGGAAGGGCTGAACAGCCAGGACAGCAGCTCCAGGTAGTGAAAAGCCCCCAGCCCGTTTTTCTGGCCGACATGGACGACGTAAAGCATGACGGCGATATCCTGATGCATCCCGACGGGAATGATCGCGCACTCGCCGTTATCGGGCAGATCGATGAGGTCTTTTACAAGGGGGGAATCGTAGGTATTGCCCAGGTAGCTGATCCCGGATCTGTAAACCGTGTGAAAAGCCGCGTCCCTGTCCATCCTCACGTACGGGGACTGCATCGTTTCCTGTCGGACGGCGCCGTCCTTTTCCACCTTCAGATGGCTGCACTCCAGAACCTCGAGCTCCCTGAATTTGAAGGTCAGGATCTCTTCAAAATAATTCTTACAGTAAGCCGTCAGGGCGGACAGCCGGCTCTCGGTGTCGTTGCTGAAAAGGATTTTCTTGAAGGCCCGCTTGAATTCCAGGAACAGCTCGTCCTGGGTCGCCTCGTCGGACTGCTCCAGGATGGCTTCCACGGGCGGTATCAGCCGTATCAGGTTGCGGTTGTAAAGATCCTGGACCACCTTCAAGCCCGTATGGCTCAAGCACGGCATCAGCTGTACGACATTGCGTATCGACCGGTTGTGGTCCGCCATGCCGATCACGGCCTTCTCCATGGCCGTCAACATGTTTTCATCGGGTGTTGCCGTCGCCGGGTAAATGCGGCTTTCCAGGGAGAAGAGGTTTTTTTCAATCTCGCGCCATTCATCCATCTGTGTAGCGGTTGCGAGAGCGACACTCTGGCAGTCGTAAAGGGGAGCTTCCGGATCGACATCGATCACCACGTCGGTAAAATTGAAATTCCCCTTTTCCAGCAGAAAATATTCCAGCAGGGTTTCCCTGATGCCGCATTCCAGGATCTCTCGGATCGCGGCAGTCTTTTTGATTTTCAGCTCGTCCAGGATCAGGCTGATCGACATGCCGGTTTCCTGCTTGAGCTGGTTCAACCGCTTCAGCTGGCTTTCGTTGATGAATTTCCTGAAGAAAAAAATGCGAAGAACCTTTTCATCCGCCCTTGCGGAATAGGCGTCGGCCACCTTGCCGTTCTTGAACGAGACGGTTATGGCCAGGTCGTTATGAATGATCGATAAAATCCCGTTGGAATTCAGATGCGACAGAAACATCAGAATGTCTGCCGGGTGGTACCGGCTGAGATCGCCTTTAAAGATCAAGATAACTCCCCTTTGAAGCGGAGGGCCGATCGGGGCCGGGCTTCGGCTGAAAAAGCGTAAATCCTCCAAAAGCTCAATTTACGGGCCGACGCGGCCCGATCTAATTATCCTACTGATATATCGGTATTTACAGAGGCTGTCTTTAAATTTCATTGCCGGGTTTTTACTTTTGGCGGCCGCTGGTTTAAACTATCGGATCTATGAAGAGAATATCCATCCATCCGGAAAATCCGCAGGGGAGAATTATCAGAACCGCCGTGGAGGTTCTCAAAGAGGGCGGGTTGATCGTATATCCCACGGATTCCGTCTACGGGTTGGGCTGCGACCTGTCCAACAAACGCGCCGTCGAGAAAATCTATCAGATCAAGGGAAACGACAAGCGCAAATATCTGAGTTTTATCTGTCCCGATCTGAAGGGAATCTCGGAGTATGCCTACGTTTCCAACGCCGCCTATAAAATCATGCGGCATCTTCTGCCCGGACCGTATACGTTTATTTTGAACGCCACCCGGCAGGTGCCCAAGGTGCTTCTGGAGAAGAGGAAGACGGTCGGTATCCGGGTCCCCGACCACGCCGTCTGCCGCGCCCTGCTGACCGAGTTCGGAAATCCCATCATCAGCACCACCGCATGCCTGCCGGATCAGGATTACATCGGCGATCCCGACCTGATTGAATCGACCTTTGCCCGGAGCGTGGATCTTTTCCTGGACGCCGGGCCGGGACGCCTCGAGCCGTCGACCGTCGTCGATTTGACCCGGGATGAGCCTGCCCTGATCCGGCAGGGCAGAGGAAAGATCTGATGCTGCAGCCGTAAGGAATTTTCACAGAGGAAGGAGTTTTTCATGGCGATTAACTTGGACGAAGCGATTCAGACGGCGCTGGAGTTTGAAAAGAAGGTTTACAGGGTCTATGCGGACGCGGTGGACAGAATCGACGATCCTGTCGGGAAAAAGGTTTTCAAGCAGCTTTCGCTGGAGGAGGCGCAGCACGTAACCTATCTGCAGCACCGGCTGGAGGAATGGCGCAAGGACGGCCGCATCGATATCCGGGAATTGTCTACCGTGGTGCCGGACAGGGAGCGCATCCTCGACGGGAAGAAGCGCATGGCCCAGTCGGTGGAGGGAAGGAGGCCCGCCGCGTCGGAAATCGATTACCTGAAAAACGCCTTCGAGGCGGAGAAACAGACGGCCGCCTTTTACCGGCAGATGGTGTCGGAGCTGTCCGATGAAGGGCGGGAGCTTTTTGCCCGCTTCGTGGAAATCGAGGAGGGGCATGTCGCCATCGTCCAGGCGGAAATGGATTCGGTCCAGGGTATGGGTTTCTGGTTCGACATGCAGGAATTCAATCTCGAGGCGGGGTAGGAGACCTCTCGATTCCGCCCGATTACTTTTCAGCAGTATCTTTTTTCCCTGAACCCGGCGGCCGGATGCCTCGCATCTGCGCGCTGTGGTCCCAGCCCAGGAAATAGTTGATCCAGGACGAGCTCTGCCACAGGTTCCAGTTGCAGGGAGGCACGATGTTTGCGCCGATTTCGTCCTGTTCCCCCCGGCGTTTCAGCCGAACATAAGCCCGTACCCAGACGCACTGCTTTTCGTTCGGGTATACCTCGCACCAGCCCTCGAAGCTTCCGCCGCAGGGTGCGTTGCGCTGGTCCTTGGGGCATTGGGATACGGGGCAGAGGTAGGCCGCGTCGAAAAGGGCGCAGTCTCCGCAGTCCTTGCATTCGTAAAGCAGGGACTTGACCCAGCGTTCAAAGCCGTGCAGCAGCCGGTACAGAAACGGGGATGAGTCCGCGAATTTCATGAATCGCTGCACCGGCTTGAAGAGCGCGCTTCCGGGATCGAAAAAAACGTTGTGAAACAGCCGGGAAATTTCGAAAACCGGCGAGCGGTCCGGTTCCTGGGTTTTGGGCGCGGGCGCCATGGAATTCAGGCCGGTGCCGGCATCCCGGGTGTAGAGGTAGAATCCCTTGTCCTGCGGGTAGTCGAATTCCGGGATCAGGTCCCGCCATTCCCCCGCCAGTTCGTTCCCTTTTGCGACGATGTATTCCAGGCTTTCAACCGGCATGTTCTGGCCGCTGATGTAGGCGCCCCGGAATCCCATTCCCCTGGCAATAGCGTACATTTTCGCCGCCCGGTCCAGCCGGGCCTGGCGGCCCTTGTCGCGGGTGACGGACTCCGACTCGAGCCGGCCCAGCATTTTTTTTGTCACGACGCACCCGGGAACATGGTTGCCGTGCATGGCCTTTGCGACCTGGTAGCTGAGCACGTAGACGCTGGCCAGGGCCGGGATCCGGTACCGGCGCCCTTCGAGCCAAACCAGGAACTCGTGAAGTTTGCGGGCGTCGTAGCCGACCTGCGTGATCACGAAATCGGCGCCGGCCTCCACCTTCTTCTTCATTTTGTAGTACTGGCCCATCACCTCCGCCTCCATCTGCTTGAACGGAGAGAAGGCGACGCCCGCGAAAAAGTCGGTGGAGCCGAGGCGGGTCGGCTTGCGCAGGATGGTGCGCATCAGCCCCCGGTTCATTTCTTTCACCAGGCGAAGCCCGTTTACGGAGTCCAGGTCGAAAACCGGCTTGGATTTCCCGGTAAATCCCAGATCCGAGGGATAATCCCCGGTCAGCACCAGGATGTTGTTGATGCCGAGAGCCGCCAGTTGAAACAGCAGGCTCTCCGCCTGGTTCCGGCTCCTGTCGCGGAACGCGATGTGGACGAGGGGGTCGATCCCGGCCCTGCGTATTTCCGCGCAGAGGATATCGGTGGCGATGGCGGGATTGCCCCCGGGGTTGTCCGTGATGCTGATGGCGCAGGCTATGCCGCGGCGGGCCGCTTCCCTTGCGTTTTCGAGAACCATGGCCTGGCGTTTTTCGAAAGCCCCGGGTCCGGGGATCTGCTCCCAGATGGTGCAGAACCCGTCCGGTTCCTTTAGGGCGCTTTTCAGGCGATTTTCGCGGGCCTTGAGTTTTGCGGCGATGATTTCGCTCAGTTTGGGAAGGAGGGCGCCGGCAGGCTGGTAGGCGCACTCCGATCCTTTCTGCAGGGAATAATCCCCGATGCAGGTCGAAAGGTTTTCGTCGCTCAGGATCCGGTGCGTGTTTTCGATTTCATTGTACTCGACCACCAGCAGGGAGGCGTGGCGCGAGATCCAGTCCTCCCGCAGCTCTTCATAGAGCCTGATGACGGACTCCGTGGAGTCCAGTTTGCCCAGCACGATGATCTCGGGCCGCAGCTCCCGGATGACGCTCCATCCCTCCTCACCGCCGGCGGCGCCGTGCACCTCTACGGTTTCACCCGCCGCGTTGCGGACCAGATCCGCCAGGTTCGGGTCCCGGCCGACGACCAGTACGTTTTTGGTTCGGCTGGCTGGATTCATTTCGATCCTTTTTAGGTCCTATAAAAGCTTTTTGTGAAAGCGGGCGTCTGCCGGAGTTTCACGCCGCGTTCTTCCAGCGAAGAAGCGTCGCGGCCCAGGTGAAGCCGGATCCGAACGAAACGAGCATAACCAGGTCGTTTTCCCGGATTTTGTTTTCCTCCACCGCCTCGCTGAAGGCGATCGGAACCGCCGCGGCGGTCGTGTTCCCGTAGCGCTCGATATTGTTGTAGACCCGCGACTCCTCGACGCCGAGGCGGCCTGCGACGGCCTCGATGATGCGCAGGTTGGCCTGATGAAAAATAAAGAGGGCGATGTCCCCGGCCGTCAATCCTTCGCTTTTGAGAATGCTTTCCGCCACGTCCACCATGTTCTTTACGGCGGAGCGGAAAACGGCGAGCCCGTTCATCCTGGGATAGTGCATCTTCCTGTCGATCATCCCGTGGTCTATCTGGACCGGATAGCGGGTCCCGGGAGCCTCCACCATCAATTCCCGCGCATGGCGGCCGTCGGCGTGGATTCGGGACGCGATCAATCCGGGATCGCTATCGCCGCAGGGGCCCAGTATGGCGGCGCCGGCGCCGTCGCCGAACAGGATGGTCACGCCGGCCGCCTCCGGGGAGAAATCGAGGCCGGTGGAGTGGACCTCCGACCCGACGACGAGGACGTTGCGGCACGTCTCCGTTCGAATGTACTGATCCGCGATGCTCAGCCCGTAGAGAAAACCGGAACACTGGTTCCGGATATCGATCGCGGGTATGCCCGGAATTTCCAGCCTGGCCTGCAGGAAACAGCCGGCTCCCGGGAAGAAGTGGTCGGGCGAAAGCGTCGCCAGAAGGATGAGGTCGATGTCTTTCGGCGCCAGCCCCGCTTTTGCCAGAGCGCGTCGGGACGCTTCATACGCCAGGTCGGCGCAGCTGGTTCCCGCGTTCACGTAACGCCGTTGCCGCACCCCGGTGCGCCTGACGATGGCCTCGTCCGATATTTCCAGTCTTTTCCCCAGCTCGCCGTTGGTGACGACGCGCTCCGGAACGTAGTGGCCCAGGCTGACAATTCGACTGCGCATTTTGCCGTCCTTGTTTCCTTTCCTTCCCGTAGGCTGCCGGAAGGCATACTAAACCACAATACCGGAAAAATAAAAACAGGTTTGGGGCCCGGATCGCATCGTTTTTCCGGCATCGGCGATAACTGTCGGATCCTTCGGGATGCTTTTTGTGATACGCTTCAACGTGATCGAGGATTGGATCATGAAAAAGGCTTCAAGTTTCGGAACCCGGGATCCCGATGCCGCGGATTCCGTAATCCCCCATCCTTTGGGCGGTCAAGCAAAAATCCTTTTGACCAGCGTTTTCGGCCCCTACGCCCGGGACGACGGCTTCGGCAGCCGCGCCGTCAATCCCATGGAGCTGTACCACAACCAGGTGACCCGCTTTCAGGGGCCCTTCTCCCTGCGCATGTTTCACCGCTCCTGGGGCCTCATGTTCATCCAGGCGAATATTTCCGCGCCCTGCATCCTGCTCGATTTTCCCACCCTGGACCGTTTCGTCGAGGAAATACGCTCCCGGCGCTACGACATCATCGGAATCAGCAGCATTTCGATGAACATTCTCAAGGTCCGGCACATGTGTTGCCTGATACGCAAATACCAGCCTGAAGCCGCTGTCGTCGTCGGCGGGCACATTGCCGGCATCGAGGATCTGGCCGATCGCGTGGATGCCGACTGGGTGGTGAAGGGGGAAGGCGTGCGCTGGTTCCGGCGCTACCTCGGGGAAGATCCGCGGCGGCCGCTCCGGCATCCCGTCATTCCCACCCGCATCGGGACGCGCAGCTTCGGGATTGAAGTCAGGGACAAAAAAAGCGAAGTCGCCCTTACCGTAATCCCATCCGTCGGCTGCCCGCTGGGCTGCAATTTCTGCTCGACCTCCTCCATGTTCGGGGGCAAAGGCCGCCATGTGGACTTCTACCGCTCGGGGGATGAGCTTTTCGACATATTGAAGCAGCTGGAAGGGCGGACCGGGACATGTTCCTTTTTCATAATGGACGAGAATTTCCTTCTCTACCGCGCCCGGACTCTCAGGCTGCTGGAACTGATGCAGAAGCACGGGAAAGCCTGGACATTCTACGTGTTCAGCTCCGCGAATGCCGTACAATCCTACTCCTACGAGGAGCTTGTCTCCCTGGGAATATCCTGGATATGGATGGGGCTGGAAGGGGAGAGCAGCCGCTACGGGAAGCTCCAGGGCATTCCGACCCGGCGGCTTGTCCGCGAACTGCAGGCGCACGGAATCCGGATCCTGGGATCCACGATCATCGGCCTGGAGGATCACACGCCGGACAATATCGACGACGCCATCGAATACGCCGTCGGGCACGGCACGGATTTTCATCAGTTCATGCTCTACATGCCCCTGCCCGGGACCCCCCTTTTCAGGGAATTGACCGGAAAGGGCGTCATGCTTGATGAAAACCGGCTTCCTTTGCCGGATTGGCACGGGCAGTACCGCTTCAATTACCGCCACCCCCATATCCCTCCGGGACTTGAGACCGTGCTGCTGGAAAGGGCTTTCCGAAGGGATTTTGAAGTCAACGGCCCCAGCCTGCTGCGCGTGGCCCGCACCACCCTGGCCGGGTGGAAACGCTACAGAGGGCACCCGGACCCGAGGATCCGCCGCCGCTACAGGCAGGAAATCCGCGGCATGGCGCCCGCTTTCTCGGCCGCGGCCGCGGCCTCTGCCCGCTACTACAAAAGCGATCCCGTCCGGCGCGAAAAAATATCGGCCCTGCTCGAAGACATGAAACGGGAGTTCGGACTGCGCTCGAGACTCTACGCCGCGCTGGGCGGCCGCTACGTGCATGGGAAAATCCTGGAGGAGGAACGCCGCCTCGCCGCGGGCTGGACCTACGAGCCGCCCACATTCTACGAAGCGAATGAAGCCGCGGCGGCCGGAACGGATATCCCTCAATGCCCGTTCGTCACTCCCGCGGGGCTTTCAGTCCCCCGCCCTGAAGGGGCCGGATGCTTTGGGGAAATACCCGCGGCCGGTTTCCAGGAGGATTGACCTCCTGTCGCTTATCCCCGGCCGAAAGCCGGGCATCCCGGAGGGTTTCGCGATGGTTCCTTGGATTCAAATCCTTGCAGGGTACCTGATTGTAAGCGCGGCGATGGCGGGCCTCTGGTTCGTGCAGCAGAGGACGGGCAACGCCGGGATAGTCGACGCGGCCTGGGCCGCCGCGATCGGTTTCCTGGCCGTTTTTTTCGCTGCCACTTCCGATGGGGATCCCCTCTACCGCATCGTCGTCGCGCTGCTTGCCGGTATCTGGGCCCTGCGCTTGTCCCTTTATATTTTTACGGACCGGATCCTGAACAAACCGGAAGAAGGGCGCTATGTAACATTGAGAAAGAAATGGGGGGACGATGCCGGACGCAGGTTTTTTATTTTCTATCAGTACCAGGCCTTCTTTGCTCTTTTCTTCTCATTGCCGATGCTGGTCGTAGCTCATCGCCCGGACGGTTCCCGGGACCTCTGGGTGCTGCCCGGCGTGCTGATCTGGATCGTGAGCGTCGGCAACACGATTCTTTCGGACCGCCAGCTGGCCCGCTTCCGGGCCGACCCTGAAAACCGGGGGAAAACCTGCCGTAGCGGCTGGTGGCGCACCTCGAGGCACCCGAACTACTTTTTCGAATGGCTGCACTGGTGGTCCTATGTGGTTCTGGCCGCGGGCGCCCCATACTGGTGGCTTACCCTTGCCGCCCCGGGGATGATGCTCTACCTGCTGCTGCGGGTGACGGGCGTTCCCCCCACCGAGGCGCAGGCGCTCGCGAGCCGCGGCGAGGAATACCGGGAGTACCAGCGCACCACCAGCGTGTTCGTCCCGTGGTTTCCGCTGAAAAGGAGTCCATCGCGGTGAATCTCATCGATCTCGCGGAACGGGCCCTGCTGCCGGACTGCCTGATCCGCTTCGGAATCCGGCGCCTTCTCGCCGGCCGCCTGCGCATGGAAAGGAAACGATGCGGGGGCGAACCGAGGGGGTCTTTGCGGCCGTTTCTGGCCGAACTGCGCCGGAGCCCCATAACGATCGAGACCGAAGCCGCCAACGAACAGCATTACGAGGTGCCCGCGAGGTTTTTCGATCTGGTGCTCGGCCCCCGCCTGAAATACAGCTCCGGGTATTGGCCCGGTTCCTCGACGACACTCCCCGAATCCGAAGAAGCCATGATGGATTTGTTCTGCCGGCGCGCCGATGTGACGGACGGGATGGAAATTCTGGAACTCGGATGCGGCTGGGGATCTCTCGCGCTCTGGATTGCGCAGAAATATCCCGGGTGCCGCATTCTGGCCGTTTCCAACTCCCGGACGCAGAGGGAATTAATCGGGCAGCGCTGCCGGAGCCTGGGACTGCAGAACGTGGAAATCCAGACAGCCGACATCGGGCATTTTTCCACGGACCGCACATTCGACCGCGTTCTTTCCGTCGAGATGTTCGAGCACGTGCGCAATTACGAGGCCCTGCTCGGCCGCATATCCCGATGGTTGAAGCCCGATGGGCTGCTGATGGTTCATATCTTCTGTCACGCCTGCTATGCCTACCCGTTCGAGACGGAAGGGGCGGCCAACTGGATGGGCCGCCGGTTTTTTACCGGGGGCATCATGCCGTCCGACGACCTTCTTGCCTATTTCCAGGCGGATCTCGTGCTCTGCGACCAGTGGCGGTTTTCCGGCATGCACTACGCGCGCACCCTGGAGGCGTGGCTGGAAAACTGCGACCGGAACCGGTCGGAACTGCTTCGGCTTTTCGAGGCGGAAGGGCAAGGATTCCGAGCCAAAAGGGAGCTCGAGCGATGGCGGATTTTTTTCATGGCCTGCGCCGAGCTTTTCAGATACCGGGGCGGCCGCGAGTGGTACGTGTCCCATTACCGTTTCGAGCCGCGGCCGGGAGTGCACCCCGGATAGACCTTTCTTGTCCGGTCTATTGCCCGGAAAGCCCCTCGTCGCGGAACCCGGGTTTCGCCAGCATCAGCTGGATATCCCCGATAGCCCTTTCCCGGAACCCCCCCTCGCAGTAGCAGAAGTAATAGTCCCAGGTCCGGATGAATTCTTCGCTGAAGCCCAGCGTCCGGATTTCCTCTATATGCCCGCGGAAATTTTCCCTCCAGCGGGCGAGGGTTTCCGGGTAGTGGCGGGTGATGTCTTCCAGGCCGACAATCCGGAGGTCCGTGGACCGCCCCACCGAACTGCAGATGGCCCCGAGGGAGGGAAGGCAGCCGCCGGGGAAGATGTACTTCTGGATGAAGTCCGCCGACCGCCGGTAGCGCGGGTAATCCTGATCCGGGAACGTGATCGCCTGCAGCAGCATCCGGCCCTCCGGTTTCAGCAGCTCCGAGCATTTTCCGAAATAGGCGTCGAAATATTCGTGGCCGACGGCTTCTATCATTTCGATCGACACGATTTTATCGTAGCGGCCCAGCAGACTGCGGTAATCCTCCTGCAGCACGCGGATGCGTGAAACAAGCCCATTGTCTTGCACCATCTTCTTCACAAATTCATATTGCCGTCGGGATATTGTGGTTGTCGTGACCCGGCATCCGTAGCGCTCGGCCGCGTGCAGGGCGAAGCCGCCCCAGCCCGTACCGATTTCGAGAACATGGTCTTTTTCGTTCAGGTCGAGCTTCCGGCATATCCGGTCGAATTTGGCTACGGAGGCTTCATGGAGCGTGCTCCCGTTCCCGGGAAAGACCGCGCAGGAATAAGCCAGGGTCGGGTCCAGAAAGAGCGCGAAAAATTCATTTCCCAAGTCGTAGTGATCGGTGATGTTCTGACGGCTGCCCCGTATGGTGTTGCGCCGCATCCGGTGGGCGGCGATTTTCAGGAAGCCCAATAACCGCGCGGCTCCTTTTTCCATTTGAGCGGTTACAGCGGCGTTTCTGCAAAAAATTCGGACAAGGCTCACCAAATCGTCACACTGCCAGAATCCGCGAATGTAGGATTCGGCCGCGCCGAGGCTCCCGTTGAGAGCCACCCGGCGGTAAAAGCGCGCATCCTCGATCCGTATGGAGGCATTGAGCGCGCCGCTCTCCTCGCCGAAGCGGAGGGTCCGGGCCCCTTCCAGCAAACGCACTTCCCCGCAGCGCAGCGCCCCGAGCGACCGGAGCACGAGGCGCCGGCACAGGGCGTCGAGCGCGTTCCCGGAATTTCCGGAAAGGGACGCGGCGGCGGGTTCGGGATTTTTCTGCATGGGTGTCCTGCCTGATTGCTTCACTAAGGGTTCGCGCAAAAATAAGTTTACATTTTGGCGCGAGCCCTAAGGGTGCCCGTAAAAGAGGCAGCCCTTTCTCCACAGGTGCAGCGCCTGCCAGTAAATGGCCTGCGTGATTCTCAGGGACATGGCCGGATAGCGCGCCAGGGTGCTGTGCAGCGTTGCGCGGGTCAGATCTTTCCGCTCCAGAACCATGTCGACGTCGAATATCCTTTCGCCGTCGACAGAATCTGCAATGGAAACGGTCAGTCTGCTGTCCGGGTTGCTGCAATCCCACTCGTATTCCGCGTCCATGCGCATGAAGGGGGACACGTGAAAATTCTTCGGGTGCCGGAAATGCAGCCGGCCCGGCGGCCCTGTCCGGTTTTTCTCCCAAAGAACGTACCAGTGCTTTTCCAGCCACGGGGTGTTGGTGACTTCGGCCAGGATGCAGGCGACATCGCTGCCGTTGGTATCGAAACAGTAATAAAGATTCAGAGGGCTGAAATAGTAGCCGAAGCTGCGCACCTGGGTCAGCAGCCGCACGGGCCCGCTGCAGGGCTGCCCGGTGTGCGTCTTTATGTGCTCCCGGACGGACGCGATCAGGGGAACGCCGGGGTCGCCGATGTGGTCCCCGCGGCGGAAGGAGGCGGGAGAGAATCGGGAATGGCTCAAGCCGATGCCGCTTTTTAAAATCGACGGCAGCTCGTCCAGGTCGAGGTAAAGCATGTAGAGCCGGTATTGAAAGATGTGCGCGGCGGGCTTTATCCTGCGATGCCGGACGCGCCCGGTGTAGATGGAACTCAACATGTTTCCAGCCGCCTGTTGAAAAATTCCCCCACGGCCAGGGCGCTTTTGACGCCGTCCTCGTGGAACCCGTGCCCCCAGTAGGCGCCGCAGAAGTAGGTTCTGTTTTTGCCGTTGATCTCCGCCAGCCTTTTCTGGGCCGCCAGGGCCTCCCGGCTGTAAACGGGGTGGTCGTAAACGAATGTCCGCAGGATCCTGTCCGCCCGGATCCTTTTCTTTTCATTCAGCGAAATGCAGATGGGCGAAGGCGAACGGTGACCCTGAAGCCGGTTCAGGTTGTAGGTCAGCGCGACCGGGCTGTTTTCCTCTTCGGGGATGTAATAGTTCCAGGAGGCCCAGGCGCGCTTTTGCAGCGGCAGAAGGGACGGATCGAGATGCAGGACGGTTTCGTTGCGCTGATAGGGAATGGCGGACAGGATGTCTCTTTCCGCCCCCGTGGCGTCGTCGAGCATGGCGAGCGCCTGGTTCGAATGCGCCGCCAGGACGACGCTGTCGAACCGCTCCGGTTCTCCTCCCTGCGGCCTGACGGTCACCCCGCCGCTTTCGCGGACGACGGCCGCGACCGGGCAGCGGAGCCGGATCCTGTCCTGAAACGGGGCGGTCAGGGCCCGGACGTACTCCCGGGCTCCGCCTTTGACGGTCTTCCACTGCGGGTGCCCGGTTACGGTCAGAAGGCCGTGGTTGTTGAAAAAAGACAGGATGAAGCGGGCGGGAAACTGAAGGAAGGCTTCGGGGCGGGCGGACCAGATGGCCGCTCCCATCGGAACGAGATAGTGCGTCACGAACGCGCGGCAGTAGCGCCCTTTCCCGAGGTATGCCTCCAGGGTCGGATCTTCCTCCGGCGCACGGCCGAGGAAATCGGTCGCGTTGCGGTTGAAGCGCAGGATGTCCAGAAGCATTCGGTAAAAAGCCGGGCGGATGATGTTGCGGCGCTGGGCGAACAGCCCGTTCAGGGAACTGCCCTGGTATTCCAGCCCGGACCTGCCGCAGCGCACGCTGAAGCTCATGTCGCTCGCCCGGGCCTCCGTTGCAAGAAGGCGCAGCATTTTCACGAAATTGGGATAGGTGCGCTCGTTGAAAACCATGAATCCGGTGTCGGCCGCATAGCGCCGGCCGAACGCCTCGAGTTCGACTGTGTTTGTGTGGCCGCCGACGTAGTTGTCGGACTCGAAAACGTGTATGTCGTTATCGTGAAAGAGAAGCCGGGCCGCGAGCATTCCGCTGATGCCGCTCCCGATTATGGCGATTTTCATGCCGCACCCCTTCGGGTTTCAGTACATGGCAATATTTTCCTCTTTGCTGAGTGTGCCATCCGGATTATATAGGATTTGCGGGGCGCGCGATACCGGGATTCCTTTCACGCACTCATTATTTGAATCACTCCCATCCGGAGTATACTAGTTGAAGTCACAGCCTGACTTTTTTTCAAAAACAGAATCGATTCCGTGCGAGGTAACTATGGATATCACATTTCTTAAAGCGGTGCGTATTTACTGCATCACGGTTCCCATCTTCTTCATCATCGACATGGTCTGGCTCGGCGTCGCGGCCAGGGATTTTTACCGGCAGCGCCTGGGGCATCTGCTGCGTCCCGATGTGAACTGGACCGCGGCCGTCCTGTTCTACCTGGTTTTCATCGTCGGAATCGTGTTTTTCGCCGTGAAACCGGGCCTGGAGGCCCAAAGCCAGGCCCGGGCCCTTTTTTACGGCGCACTGTTCGGGTTTTTTACCTACGCCACTTACGATCTGACCAATCTCGCGACGGTCAGGGACTGGCCATTATCGGTTACCGTGGTCGATCTCATCTGGGGAACGGTACTTTGCGCAGCGGTCGCCTGGGTCAGCTACCTGATCAATCACAGGATTGCCTGAAGCCGGCCGCCCGCGCCCCAAAAACCCACGCCTGGTGCCTTTCGGCCCCCATGTAGGGGCGAACCTTGTGTTCGCCCTGAACCTTGTGTTCGCCCTGAACCTTGTGTTCGCCCTGAACCTTGTGTTCGCCCTGAACCTT
>JAFGAO010000008.1 GCA_016933615.1 Acidobacteriota bacterium | reverse complement strand
GTCGGGAAACCCAATATTCCGGGCAAGCTGTCCTATTCGCTGGCGACAGGAATGGCGAAATTCGGTTCGGACTATGTTTTCCCGGAAATGCTCCACGCGAAATTCCTCCGGAGCCCGTATGCGAACGCGGTCGTCAAAAGCGTCGATGTCGCCGCCGCAAAAAAGATCCCGGGTGTCGTCGATGTCGTTACCTGGGAGGACGACGATCTGAAGAACTTCGGCGGCGGCGGAAGAAGGGGTTCCGGCGGCCCGCCAAGCGCTTACGTCGACACTGCGGCCGATATGGAAGACGATGAAGTGGCCGTGATCGTTGTCGCCGAGACCGAGGAACTCTGCGACGAGGCGTTGAGAGCCCTCAACCCGCAATGGGAGGTGCTGCCGCACATTGTCGACATCCTGGAAGGAAGGAAACCCGACGCTCCCGTCATCCGGGAGAACCGGCAGGGCCGGGGCAACGTCACTCTCGCGGACAACAACCGCGGGGACATCGAAGCAGGGTTCCGTGAAGCCGACCATATCATCGAATACGATTTCAACATGCCCGCCTTCTCCGGCCACGTTCCCAACCCTTACGCATCGGTTGCCTATTGGTACGACGATCCGCGGCACGATCCCGTCCGGCAGAGCCTGCATATAGAGGGGGCCGTCTGGACGGCCAACCAGGGGAAAAACGCCGTGGGCGGCATGTACGGGCTCCCCCCGGAGAAAGTGAGGCAGGATGGCTATTTCCAGGGCGGCAAGTACTGCGACTGGGGATTCCGGAAAGTGCAGCAGATCACGCCCCTGCTCGCCAAAAGAGCCGGAAAGCCGGTCCGGATGGTGCTGGCCCGCAAAGAGATGTACGACTTCAACATGAATCAGCGCTTTTCGCGCCTGAAGGTCGGATTCAAAAGCAGCGGCCTGATCACGGCCATCGACGATTTCTCCATCGCCGATGCCGGAGTCCCTCCCGTTTCCACTCTCGGCACCAGCGGCGACCAGAGCTACGGCCCCTACTTCACGACCCGGTGCCTGAACATCAAGCAGTCGATGGAAGTCGTCAACAGCAACAGGGGAAAGATGTACACCAGCGGCCAGCATTGCCCGTTCAACTGGGATTCGCTGACGATGGCGATACACCTGATCGCGGAAAAACTGGGGAAGGATCCGATCGAAATCGCCACACGGAACCTCCATGGGCCGACCGACTATACGGACCCCGATCCGGTACCCAGCTACAAGGCGTGCGTGGATGAGGGGAAGAAGCTGATGGGCTGGAAATGGCACGCGACCGGCGCGAAAAAGCTCCCCGACGGGAGGATGCACGGCGCAAGCTTCCGTTATCAGATGTGCCCGCGGCATTCCTTCTCGGGCTACAACTCCAAGCTGGAGCTCCGCAACGGCAGGGTGCGCATGGGCACCCAGGGCTGCTGCACCGGCATCTACGCCGTTGAAGGGAATGCGATGGTCGTTGCCGAGGAGCTCGGCCTCAACTACGAAGATGTCGACATCGATTTCGACTACACCGAACCGTTCGCTCCTGTCGGCGGCGGCAGCGACGGGACCACGGCTTCCGCGTGGGTCACGAAAGAATGCGCCAACATCCTGAAACAGCGGATCCTGGAAGCCGCCGCCGGGAACGCGAACAATCCTCCGGCCCCGGGTGGATTCGGTTTCGGAGCTCCCAAGGAACCGGCGCCCAGTCCGCTTAAGGATTGCCGGCCCGAAGACCTGGACATGGCGGACGGGAATGTCTATGTCAAACGGGATCCGGGCAAAGCGGTTCCGCTCGCCGAAGCCGTAGGGCAGGCGCACCTGTTTGCGACCTACTCGGGCCGGCCTCCGACGGCGCTCTGGGCAACCGGAATGGGGAGATATCTCGACACCATGAACATCGCGATGTGCGAGGTCGCCGTCGACACGGAAACCGGTCTGGTTGAAATAATCCGGTTCGGGGTCGTGGCCGATCCCGGCAAAGTGATCCGTCTCACCTCACTCGAAAGCCAGATTCACCAGGTGATGGATTTCAGCGCCGGGTGCCAGCTCCAGGAGGACTTTTTCTATGACCGGGAGACCGGGGTCAAACTGAACGCAAACATGTTCGACTACAAGAAGATTTCCATGCTTGATTTGCCCCGCGTCGACATGAAATTTCTGGAAACGCGCGCCGGCAATGCAGCCTACGGCAGCAACGGCATCAGCCATTCTCTGGCCAACACCCATCTCGTCGTCTGCGCCATCCACAACGCGATCGGCAAATGGGTCGATCCGCCGGCGACGCCGGACAAGGTTCTCAAGGCTTTGGGCAAGGCATAAAAAACGGTTCCCCGTTTC
>JAFGAO010000076.1 GCA_016933615.1 Acidobacteriota bacterium | reverse complement strand
GTAACTTTTGCGTAGCGCTGCGTCATGGCAATCGAGCTATGCCCGAGAATCTTGCTCACCGTGAACAGATCGACGCCATTTTCCAGCATGAGTGTCGCGGCCGTATGCCGGGAAACGTGATAGTGAATATGCTTTTTAATGCCGGCAGCAGCGGCCCAGCGCTTCAGGATCTTGCTCAATGTGCTGGCCCGGCCCAAATTGAAAACATGGGGAACGAATGACTTATTCGCGGTCAGCAGCCTTTCCGCCGGTCCGCCCCGTGGGATCGAGATATATTCGAAGCCCTTTGTTTTCTTTTGCCGGTAATTCAGTTTCCCGTCCTGGTAGTTTTCCCATTTCAACCGGGCCACGTCAGAGAAGCGCATCCCGGTATAGCAGGAGAACAGGAAAGCACGTTTCAGCTCGGGATCCGAGCAGGGAGTTGCGGCCATCATCTGAACCTCTGCGGCCGTGAGATATGCGATTTCAACCTCTGTTCGTTTTATCGGCTCAATGCCTTCCGCTGGATTGCTGGTCAGCAGCTTCTCCCGGACGGCTCGGGCCAGCATCGATTTTAGCGTGCTGAAAATGACATAGGCGGAATTCGCCGTCATGTGATCCAAAAGATAGTCGCGGAATTTCCTTACCCATGAATCGCCAATGCTGCCTATGGGGACATGGGCGCCCGGGAATTGCTTCAAGTTATGCCTGAGTGTTTGCCAGTTCCGGTTGTTCTTTCCCAGGCTCTCGAAATAATCCATGAATGACATTTTCCGCTTGTGCTTCGGAGCCGTTCCCCATGCCATGCTCTCCAGCTCTTCCTCGCGGTTTGCGCGTAGGCGCTCGGCCAGGCGTTCCGTTTCCTTGTCCTTTTGCTTGTCGCCGGTCAGGCGTAGTTTCAGGAATTCATAATTCCACCGGCCGCCGGCCCACCATGCCAGGAATAGGGACGTTCCCCGCTTCCCCGGCCGCCGTTTAAGCTGTACGTTCATTTTGCCCCCAAAATACGAAAACCCTTGTCCATTCTGCGTTTTATTGGTTTACATAATAGTACTTATCAGACATTGCCCACCATCCCCCGCTATGAGCGCCGGCCCCGGACGTGCTGCGCCAGCGTCGAGTGATCCACCCCGAAGGCTCGGGCGGCTCCCCTGAGCCCCTGAGCTGCGATCTCGGCCTCCAGCTTTTCCAGCGGGATCTCCTGCAGCCGGGAGCGGCGGGCAACCGGCCTGGCCTCGATGCCGTATTCCCTCAGCGCCCGGTGCACCATGTCCCGGGTGCAACCCAGGAGAGCGGCAACCTCACGGATCGACTTGCCCTCTCGGACGTAGAGCTTCTGCAGGTCCGCCCTGGCCGGCTTCGCTGCGGGGCGGGGCGCGGGTCCGTAGAATTTCCGCAGCACCTCCAGGGAAGGGAGCCGATCGTTTTTAGCTCCAGCTCCAGCTTGCGGATGGCCTGGTTTCTTCATGGCTTGCCCCCTGTGGCGGTGATTGTAATTGAGCATGGGGAATCATTCAAGCCTCTCCGAGATCGCGCCTTGTAGCGCAACGTGGAGAGAAACG
>JAFGAO010000075.1 GCA_016933615.1 Acidobacteriota bacterium | reverse complement strand
TAACGGGCCGCATTTTCGCCGGCTATTCTCCCGGAGTTCAGCGCGAAGCCGACCAGGTGGCCCGTGAGACGGTAGCAGTAACTTTCCGATTCCCAGCAGCCGGTGGTGGAACCCGCGGCATACAGGCCCGGAATCGGGTTGTCCTTCGAGTCGAGAGCTTCCATTTTTTCGTTGATCTTGATGCCGCCGTAGGCGTCGCACAGGCCCAGGTGCCCCCGCACGGCATAGAAAGGCGGGATTTTCAGGGGCAGCAGATAACGGCGGTCCTTGGCAAAGAGAGCGTCGTGTCTGTCGTCGCAGAAACGGTTGTATTCGGCTACCGTGGCTTTCAGGACGTCCGGATCCGCTCCCATCCAGCCGGCGATCGCGTCCCAGGACCCGGATATTTCGAGGTCGCCCTTGCCCGCCTGCTTCCGGATCTCCCTCTCCAGGCCGGGCAGCGGGGCGGCCGCCGAGACCGGCAGCCAGTTGGCGCGGCTTGCGGCTCCGGGCCGGATCAATCCTTCCTTTTCAATCTTCCGCAGCGTGGAGCTGTCGAAAAGGGTGTAGGTGATTCCGTCGGGCTGCATGGCGACGGCGTTTCCGAATGCGAAGAAGGCCAGGTTGTACCCTTCGTCGATGAATCTCCTGCCGTTGCTGTTCACCCAGAGCGTTTCCGGCTCCCAGGCGAGGAACCATAACGAAATCCTTATCGGGGAGCCTCCCGGTCCTCCGGCGTCCATTTTCATCCAGTGGGAATCGGATTTGGGCTTGATGAAGGGTCCGTGCAGGTTGACCGTGCCCAGGCCGGCCGTCGCCGCGCCGACGGCCGTCGCCATCCGGATGCCGTCCCCCGTGTTGCCGGGCGGCCCGTCGTAGGTCATGGTGTCGTGGTAGCGGGCGCAGTATTTCTTCAGCATTTCCTTATTGTTGCCGTAGCCGCCGGTGGCGACGACGACACACGCGGTTTCGATCCTGACCTCGCCCTCCCCGGCCGCCGCAACGACGCCCGTGATCGCGCCCTTTCCGTCGCGCAGGATTTCCCTGGCGGGTGTCCGGGTCCATATCTTCACGCCCAGCTGCCGGCAATTTTCCCGGAGCGTTTTCATCAGGGCGTGTCCATGCCCCTTGACGGAGTGCCGGACCAGGGGCACCTGGTTCGGGTAGTACTGGATCAGTTCGAAACGCAACCCCTTGTTTTCCAGCCACCCGATCGTGTCGCCGGATTTGTCTATAAAGGCCCGCACGATCCGCGGGTTGATTTTTGTCCAGTGCGCCCACTCCATGGCTGTCTTGAAAAGCGCGTCCCTTGAGGCGTCGACCCCCTCGCGTTTCTGAACCGGGCTTTCCGCCCCGAAAATATCGTGCGCCATTGCCGTGCTGCCCGCCGCAGATCCCGCCTTTTCGAGCACGAGGATGTTCCGGCACCCGTGCTCCGCCGCCGCTAAAGCCGCCGCCAGGCCGGCTCCGCCTCCTCCTGCGACCACCAGCTCCGCCGCCGCATTTTTAAAGGTCATTGCAGATTTCTCCTA
This sequence comes from Acidobacteriota bacterium, assembly GCA_016933615.1. Classification (GTDB taxonomy): domain Bacteria; phylum Acidobacteriota; class UBA6911; order UBA6911; family UBA6911; genus UBA6911. Next base: position 2,901 of record JAFGAO010000075.1, on the reverse strand, counting down.
TAAGGGCTTGATGATTTCGTGCCTGCTTCCCGGATGTTGCCGCAACCATATTGGTCCGCCGCAGTATTACAGGGCAAGCCTTTTTTGAATTGGTGCTATATTCATTGAAGCAACCATAATCACCTTGGGGAAAAATCGAATGGAATGGACCTACGACAAGATCGCTCGATGGTTTAAAGGCTATTTCGAAGACGTATGCCGATTCCAGGGAAGCCTGGAATCGGTGCCGAATCTCAGGAAATATTTTTCGGCCGGAATGGAATTGACGCTCTACAACGCCCCGTCGACGCCCCCCGCCCTGTCCATGACCCGTGATGAACTCCTGATCTCGTTCGTGCATCCCGGCCTTCAGGAAGACATTGCGCCCGAGCACATCGCGATCGATGTCGGGAAAATGATCGTTGCCGTGCAATTCGAAATCCGTTTTTCGGACAGGCCGACTGGCACCCATTGGCCTCCCATTCAGGCGAGCGCCCATTACCATCTGTCTGTCGACGAAAACCAGGACCTGAAAATAGCGCGAATATTCTACTGGACCGAAGCGCTTCCGGAGGACCTGTTCGGTTTCTGGGCCCAACATCGGGATAAAGCGTTGAGGGATTGTGCCCTGAAATACATCCTGTCCAGGGCATAAGGGCTTACTGCGTTGTTGCACGTTGAACGTTCAAACATTGCACGTTAAAAGCAAAAAGCGTCGTTGCACGTTTATGATTATTGATGTGAAGATACTTTGACGGCAACGTTGCAACGATCTTTTGTTTTTAACCTTCAACGTTCAACCTGTAACCCGCAACGTTGTTTCGTAGAGCTCCGCTACGGTCGTATCCTGAAGGGATTCTTCGAGGTAGATTTGCGCCCTCCCGCCGTCCCGCCTCAGTTCCGGGCGCCGGAGCAGGATGTCGCCTTGGCCCGTGCGGCCAAGACACCAGACCGCCATTGCGCGGACCTGGGAATCCGCTTCCGAGAGGCAGGCTTCCATCCCTTTCACGCCCGCTTGCACGGCGCCGGGTGACGCCTCTCCGATTCTGCCCAACGCATAGAGGATCCCGGAGAGAAACATAGGCCTGTCTTCGGGCTCCAGATTCATCAGGGAAAGCGCCAGGGGAACGAATTCCGAGAATGCATCGGGATCGGACCGGACAATTTCCCCGATCACTTCCGGGGCGTGGGGCGCAATGCTTCCGGATTCGTCCGTCATCATCCAGAACAAACGGCGCAGGTATTTTTTGAAAACTCCGGACCGTTCGGGAACCAGATGCTTCGCGCACCGGCCGACGGCGTCTATGGCGCGCCACCTGAGGAGGGCGTCGTCAGAATAGGTGAGGTTGATGAGGGCGCCGATGGCGCTGTTGCTGCCTGAAGCCGCATCCAGCACTTTCCGGAAATCCGCCGAAACCAGCCAGGATCTCAATTCTGATTTCAAGGAATCCCTCCGCCGTCCGCGCCCGCTCGACGGCGGGTTTGCCGCCGGTTCAGCCGCCTGGGCCCACCGGGGGGGGGGCGATAAGAATTGATATCGGACAAACAAAAAAACTTCTATCCAAGTTTCGACATGTTTCTCTTATAATTTTCCAGTCCCTGCAGAATCAGGTCGTGCTTCTCTTCGTCCGCGATCAGGTATGCCAGCAGGGATTCCTGCACGAATAACCGGCAGTCCTTCTTGCATTCTTTCGCCAGTTCGATGGTTTTTCTTTCCAATTTGTCGTGGGCTTCAATTTCTTCCCAGATCTGGGCCAGTTCCTCGTGGGACAGACTGATAGGCTGTTTCGTGAGGCTGTCGATTATAAACTGCTGCACCCTGTGATGCTGCACGGAGTCGTTGCGGATGATTTCCATGAACTGCCGTATCAGCAGGTTGTCGGTTTTTTCCATGATTTTGGTCGTCGTCTCGATGGCGTGCCGTTCGATGCCCTGCCAGTCCCGCAAGGTCTTCAACAATTTTTCGGTCCGTTCCTGTCCTTTTCCAGTCGCCATAAATCTTCTCCTGTTATTTATGTTTTGCCAAATCCTGCATTCGTCACCTCAAACTTTCCGTAAAGAATATCATAGAAGGCCAAGGATGAGGACAAAAGGTTCGCCTGTATTTCTTACAGGGAACGGCGGGGCGGATGAGGGGAATTACCCGTCCGGCTTCCCGATTTTTCCCATCCATTCCGTCCAATCGTCGAGAAGGAACGAATCGGGCGGGGCGCCGTGATTGCCCGGGCGCACGGTTCTTAAAAACTTCCGGTAAAGGGAATTTCGGTTTTCGGCTCCTTGTACCGATTTCTTGACGGTTTCGCGGAATCTTGCGCCCGTCTCGACCCAATCTCCCAGTCCCCGGGCATAACGGCCCAGCCGCGACCGGATTTCCGCCGCCATAAAAGGTGCGACGCCGCCGGTGCTGACGGCAATGGACAGGGACCTTTCCCGCCAGATCGCCGGAAATATCACGGTGCTCAGTTCGGGGTCGTCGACGACATTGACCGGGATGCCGCGCTCCCGGGCTTCTTCGGAGACGCTTCGGTTGACTTCTCTGGAGGGAGTTGCGGCAATGATCAGCTGGTATCCTTCACAGTCCCCTGCGGCGTAGTCCCTTTCCAGCCAGCGCACCGAATGTTTGTGAACCGCTTTGGCCGCAAAACCGGTTATTTCCGGCGCTACGATCACGACGCGGCAGGCTGCATCCAGAAGAATGCCGATCTTGTGGGAGGCCACCCGGCCGCCGCCGACGACAAGGCAGGGGCAGCCGCTTTTGAAAAACAACGGCAGATACATGGAGATACCTATACACCAGTTCGGGAAAACCCGAATCCATATATATTTTCTTTACACGGGCGAACACAAGGTTCGCCCCTACGTCCGGTTCCGGTTGGCTCGTAGAAGCGAACACAAGGTTCGCCCCTACGTCCGGTTCCGGTT
>JAFGAO010000074.1 GCA_016933615.1 Acidobacteriota bacterium | reverse complement strand
CGCTTCCTTTCCATGGGACTATTCCCATGGAAAGATAATCGTATAAATGACTTAAAAATCTTTAGAAATTTACACAGTACAATTAGGCATGTCCGCGAATTTTCCTTGGACTTGCTTTTTTTCAGCCTTCTGCGTAGGATATCTCCCTTTCCTGTGCAAGAAAGACCATTCTGTTTGCGTTTGTCTTTTCGCACAGTGATTATTCTTTTGGTATTTGGCGGATCGAATCGTATAAACCGGTTCCTTGGGAGCAAATATGCATCGGGCATTTACAAACTATACCATAAAACGGGATACAAACCTTCCTCGGCGAACCGCCGGTACCCTCGGCCCATGGGTGGTGTTGATCGGGATGCTTCTGGTCCGTCCCGCCTTCGCGGAAACGAATCAGGAGCTTCTCGCCCAGGCCGCCTGGGAAGTGCGGGTGTTCAGTTTTGACAAGGGTTACGCGCTGTTCTCCAAAGCGATGGAGCAATCCCAGGAGGGATCGGAGGACTGGCAGCAGGCGGTCTTCGGGGCGGGGGTCTGTATGCAGCATATCGTTCCGCCTTCCACGGACAATCTGGCCAAGGCGGAAGAACTGTACCGCCGGTTGATTGATCGAATCCCCGACAGCCGCTTTACCCCCCGCGCCATGATGAACCTGGGGCGCATGGCGGAACTGCGGGACTTCCACGACGACACCTTCGATCTCAAACTGGCCCGGAGCTGGTATCAGCGGGTCGTGGACCATTTCCCCGAGGATAAAATCGCGGGCGAGGCGATGTTCCGCGTCGCCTCCACGTATATTCAGACGTATGACCTGAAGCAGGTGAAAAAGGGCGTCAAACTCCTGGAGGACTGGCTGAAGAAACATCCCGACGACCCGATGGCGTCGGGGATGTGGCAGTACCTGGGCGACACGTACTTCTATCCCCTGAACGACCTTCGCAAAAGCCTCGATTGTTACATCCACGCCGACGACATCGGTCTGTTGGAGAAGGGGCGCGAAGGTCCGGTGTACTGGCGCATGGCGGTGATGGCCGAACGGATAAAACCGATGGATCGGGAAAACGCCGTGAAGTATTACACGAAGATCATCACGCTGGTTCCCACCAGCGGAAAGGCGTATGAGTCGCAACTGGCGTTGAAACGGCTGGGCGCGCCGGCGCCGAAGCTGGAGATGTTTGAAGCGATGATGGGCAGTCCCGTCCCGGACGACAAGACGCCGCTTTCCCCCGCCGCGCCGGCGGGGGCGAAAGACCTCGGATCGCCTGACGAGAAGAAGCAAACCCCTGCCGGCGACAAGGAGGGCCGAAAATGACCCAGGAACGTCCGGAAAAGGCGCGAAAAGGAGTCTGGAAATACCTCAACACGACCTCGCTGGGCGTGCTGTTTCTGGTCGCCTCGTTCGGGGTGAGCATCGCGCGGGTCTTATCCATCCGGGAAAAGCTCTTCGATCCCAGCAAGACCATCCTCCGCATCTCGCACTGGCAGCTGGAGATGGGTTATCGCAACGCCATGCAGGCGGTGATCGACAAATACGTCCAAATGCGCAAGGAGCGTTTCGGCCAGGATGTGGAGATCATCCAGATTCCCGTCACGGAGCGGGTGTACGGGCAGTTGCTCAATACGCATCTGATCAGCGGGACGGCGCCGGACATCGCGGAACTGGGGTTCGCGAAGCTCGCCAGCGACGACCAATACCTCGCCCGCTATTTTCTTCCGCTGACGGAACTGATTGATTCCCCCAATCCCTACAACGACCCGAAGTACTGGCTTGACCTGTCGGAAGCGGAAAAGGCCAAGCTCGAAAAACTCAAAAAGCTGCCCTGGCGGGAAACGTTCATCGATGGGATGCGTGGCGGGTACCGCGAGCAGTTGCAGGACTACTTCAGCGCTCCGACGTCCATGTTCACGCAACGGTTATTCTACAACAAGCAACTCCTGGCGAGGGCGGGATATCCTGAGGGACCCGGATCGTTTAAGGAACTCCTGGACGCCTGCCGGAAAATCCGGGAGATGAAAGACAGGCAGGGAAAGAATCTGATTCCCATCGCCGGAAGCAAATACAGCATTCCTTTCTTTCGAGAACGTCTCCAGGTGGCCTTCACGGCTTCGTTTGAACCGGAACTGGACGAGGGGCTGGACGGCAGCATTTCCTCCCCGGAATCCTACATGGGATTTCTCCGGGGCGTCACCACGATGCGGACACCGGCGATTCGCGCCCAGTATGAATGCATGAGGCTCATCTGCGATCAGTTTTCGCCCGGATTCATGGGGCAGGACCGCATGGAGGCGGCGTTCAATTTCGTCATGGGACGGGCGGGCATGATCGCCAGCGGTTCCTGGGACGCCATGAGCCTGTTCGCCCAGGCGCAGTTTGACGTGGGGATCATGGATTTCCCGCTTCCCGCCGAAGGCGAGAGATGGAGCGAGTTCATCGCCGGGCGGGTCAATGAAGCCGGCGCCGGTGGCGGGGGATTGTACGGTATCTTCAAGCTCGGTAAAAACCAGGAGCTTGCCATCGACTTTCTTCGCTTTATCACCTCCCAGCCGGCCAATCAGATCCTCAACCAGAAGGCCGACTGGTTGCCCGTGGTCCTGGGCGCCCTTCCGTCCGAGCGCATGATGCCCTTTGTGCCCGATCCGAAGGGATTCAGCTCCCGCGTCAATTTCCAGTTCGGCAACTACGTCCAGACCATCTACGGCGGACAGGAAAGCCGCTACATCCAGGGGGAAATCTCGTACGATCAGTTCGCCAAACAGATCGCCAAGGCCCTGATGAACAAGGATCGCGGCGGGGATTACGCCTGGGCGCAGGATTATGAAGGCGCTTGGCGCTGGTGTCGCAACCAGGAACGCGTCCTGGCCGTCCAATCGGTCCGCGAACTGATGGACCCCGGCGCCAAAGACGCGTATAAAAACTACCGCCGCGCCCTGCTGCAACAGATACGAAATAATAACGGGCAGGAATCCCGTTATCGATTCGAACAGCTACGGAAGAAGGAAATCCCGGACATTTAAGTCGTCCGCGATTCCGTGGAACCCGACGGGAAAAAGAGACACAGGTGAACGCATGTCCGCGTTAAAAGAACGGCTTTTCTCCAAGATTCAGAACAAGTCCCGGCTGTACATCGCCCTGCTGCTTCTGATTCTTCCGACGTACGTCGGAATGATGATATTCAACTACTACCCCAAGTGGGGAACGATCAAGTACAGCTTCTTCCGCTGGGACATGGCCACCGTGGAGGAATTCCGCGGGTGGGACAACTTCCGGGACGCCTGGCATGAACCGCTGTTCTGGAATACGTTCAAACTCATCGGAATTCTCCTGGCTTCGAACCTGGTGAAGATGTGGCCTTGCATTTTCGCCGCCGTCGTGCTGCACCGCCTGCGAAGCGAGAGGTGGCAATACTTCTATCGGGTGCTGTTAGTCATACCCATGGTCGTGCCGGGCATTGTAACGCTGCTGATCTGGAAAAGTTTTTTCGATCCCACGGCGGGCATTCTGAACAGCGTTCTTCAAAGCACGGGAATCATGTCTCTGCTTCACTCCATGGACACCGCCATGCCCGCGCTGTCCCATGCGCTGACCCCCGCCCGCGACAACGTCCTGGCGCCGGTGTTCGG
>JAFGAO010000073.1 GCA_016933615.1 Acidobacteriota bacterium | reverse complement strand
TCAAGAAAGTTATTATTTTCAAAATGAATTTCGAGGTTATGGTGACTGTCACCGGAATTATATGGAGCCGGCATGGACGATGATTTGAAGGTTAAAAAGATTTATCCGATACCCTACAAATTTCCGCCCGGCATCGTGGATGCTCAAAAACAGAAAAAACAACGGGAAAACCTCTCGAATCTGGCCAAATACAACTTCGAACATCTGGCCGAGGCTGCCGAGGAATCGCATGCCATTCTGCTCAAGGAAAAATCCCCCTACCGGTTCTGCGTGTACCGGGAGCAAGAGGATGTCTTCATAGATGTGGTGATTCTTGATGAAGAGGGCCGGATCAAAGATATCAAAAAAAAGAAAATCACCTACGACGAGTTCACGACCTGGCTCACCCATATCCACGCCGGACGGGGATTACTCCTGGATGAAACCCACTGAGCCGCCCGGGAATTGCGGAGAACTCCGGTTTTAAAGTTTTTGGGCGAACACGAGGTTCGCCTCGCATCCTTATGAAGCGGAACCGTTTCATGAACTTGAGAAACGAATCGGTTGGGGCGAAGACGGGCGAACACGAGGTTCGCCCCTACAGGAAAAAATCAACGGTACTATCGGTGAAGAAGCCGGGCCGGTGATCCCTTTACGGCGGATCAATGGTTGCGGCGGCTGAGGAGAACGTAGACGCAGCCGACGCCGCCGTCGAGCGCGGGCGCCGAAGCGTAGGCCACCACGTGGCGCGCCATCTTGCGGGTCGATAGAAAACGCTGGAGACTCTCTTTCAGGGTCGCCCGGTCGGCGGGCGAATTGATGCCGCGTCCGTGGATTATCTTGACGCAGCAGGAGCGGAAGCGCGCCATGCGGGCGACGTATTCCTCCACGGCGGCCATGGCCTCCTCCCGGTTCATGCCGTGCAGGTCGATCTGCCCCTGGATCGAATAGAGCCCGTTGCGCAGATTCGGCAGATACCTTTTCCCCGCCACACTGACCCATCCTTCAATGTACTCCGGGTGCTCCGGGGTCGGTATGGGCGTGACCGGGTTCATCGCCTCCTGCATCATCATCCGCTCTTCCTCGCCGGGATCCGTTTTGGCCGGCCGGCCGGGTCGGGACGCCGGATGGAGCCTGTGTTTCCAGGAAGCCCGCTCGATCCCGTTCATGGCTTCGGAGAAGATTTCTTCGTCGGTCGCCTCCACGGACGGCTGTCCGGGGTCCGGAACCGGCCGTTCCGAACCCGGGGCAGGCGGGGGGGGTGATCCCGCCTGAGATTTGAACCGGATGCCCGCTTTCTGCACGAGTTCTTCAATCTGGTTCAATCGCCCTCGGGACGTATTCCTCTTTTTGCCGGACATACGTTTCTTCACCCGAATTCCCTTTGGCGCGGCTGCGCTCCCTTGGATGGTTTTCACTTCACCGGCCGCACGGCAACCGGATTTTGCTTCGTCAGTGTGAATTCTTCATTGTAATGGAAAAGGGTCAAGTCGTCTCCCTCCATCAGGGTGTACTTTGCCGTCCGGCCTTCGATTTCCACGGCAAAAAGCCGGCCTCTATAGGTCAGGGGAATCCTGATGGATATGTCTGCGTCCGGAATATTTTTGGGATGGAAATCTAGCGTCCCGTTGCAGTCCTGCATGCCGGCTATGCCGTATGCCAGGATCATCCAGGCGCCTCCCATGGAGGCGATGTGGCAGCCGTCCTTGACGTTGCCGCCGACATCGGCAAGGTCCATCAGCAGGGCCGCCCGGGCATACCGGGTGGCTTTTTCATATTCGCCGATTTCCAGGGCCAAGATGCTCTGGATGCAGGAGGACAGCGAAGAGTCCCCGGTCGTGAGCGGATCGTAGAACTGAAAGTTGCGTTTCTTCTGCTCCAGAGAAAATTCCTTTCGCAGCAGGAACATTGCCAGGACGACATCGGCCTGCTTGATGACCCGGTGCCGGTAGATGGTCAGGGGGTGGAAGAACAGCAGGAGCGGGTACCTGTCCTGCGGCGTGTTTTCAAAATCCCAGGGCTCCTTGTTCAGGAAACTGTCGTCCTGGGGATTGATGCCCAGGGCCTCGTCGTAGGGAATGAACATATTTTCGGCGCTGGTCTTCCAGTCTTCGATTTCTCCGGGATCGAGCCGGAGCTTCCTGGAGAGAATTTCAAAAGACCGGATGTCCTTCTCCCGGAGCCATTCGACCGTCCGGACCGCGTATCTCAGGTTTTCCCTGGCCATCAGATTGGTGTAAAGGTTATTGTCCACCACGGTATTGTATTCGTCAGGCCCCGTCACGCCGTTGATGCAGAATTTTCCGCCCTTTTTTTCGGAAAAGAATCCGAGGTCGTTCCACATGCGGGCGGTCTGCACCAGCATCTCCGCGCCGTAGTTCACCAGGAACTCCTCGTCGCCCGTGGCGTTGATGTATTTTCTCATGGCGAACATGATGTCGGCGTTGATGTGGTACTGGGCCGTGCCCGCCGCATAGTAGGCGGAGGCTTCCTCTCCGTTGATCGTCCGCCAGGGGAACATGGCCCCTTTCATTCCCAATTCTTTCGCCCGTTTCTTCGCCTGTTCCAGCATCTGGTAGCGGAAGGTCAGCATGTTCTTGGCGACCCGGGGCGCCGTGTAGATCAGGAAGGGCATGATGTATATTTCGGCATCCCAGAAATACTGCCCTTCATAGGCGCTCCCGGTCAGTCCCTTGGCCGCCACTCCCGTAGTTTCTGCCCGCGCCGACGCCTGCAGGACGTGAAACAGGTTGAAGCGGACCGCCTGTTGAATCTCCATGTCCGACCGCCCGTTGGGGTATTGGCTCAAGCCCGTGACGCGCACGTCGCTGCGCCTCCAGAAATCGTCCATGAATTCCTGCTGGGCTTTTTGCAGAGGCAAAAAGCCCTGGCCCTTCACACGGTCCAGGGTGCGCTCCACCCTGTCGCACATCTCCTCCGGGGATGCGGTCGCGGTCGTGTGGTATACCATATACTTTGTGAGACGGGCCGGGATCCCGGGAACGGCATTCATGGAATAGAGAACCTGACCGAAATCTTCGGAATGCTTGGTTTTGACGGTGTAGCTGTTCTCCGTCTCGAAATCGTGATCGATGCCGCAGGCCAGGTGCATCTTGCTGCTTTTGGTTTCATGGCACAGCACGATCCTCTGCCCCTGGGAGATCTGGGTCAGCGGCATCAGGATGCGGTCGTGGAAAACCTTGGCCTGCCTGGGATCCCCTCCTTCTGGCGTTATGCTCTTTCTGTGTATGGCGACGATTTCGGACGAGATCACGACGGGAGCCTCGGCGTTCTTCACCTCGACTTCAAAGGAAATTGCGGCCAGGTGCCGGTGCGGAAACGAGACCAGCCTCCTGGACCGCATCCATACCAGCTTCCCCGACGGGGTTTCCCAGAGCAGTTCCCGTTCCAGCATGCCCGCCTTCATGTTCAGCCTGCGGTCGTAGCTGCGCAGGCTGGCGTTGGGGAGCCAGAAGGGTTCGTCGTCGACAAACAGTTTGACGATTTTCGTGTCCGTGGCATTGACGATGGTCTGCCCGGTTTTGGCGAATCCGAACGCGGTTTCGCCATAGACGATGGGCCACGTTTCGTAAAACCCGTTGATGAAGGTTCCGTCCTGGCCGATGGGGCCGCCCTCCTCGAAGCAGCCCCGCAGGCCCAGGTATCCGTTGCCGACCGCCATGATGGTTTCCGTATGCGGGATAATGCGGGGATTGAATTTCTTCTCTATCACGTTCCACTCATCGGGAGGGTAAACGTGCGGATCCGGCCTTACACGTTCGTGATGTATCATTCCTGTCTCCTTGATTAACAGGCTCGTTCAGGCGGGCAGTTCGCTCAAGTCCCTAACCGCAATATCGGCTCCGTTGGCTCTCAGCTCTTGCAGATTTCCGTGACGGCCGACTCCCACCACGAGCCCGAATCCGCCTGCGCGGCCGGCCTGAACTCCGGAGATGGCATCTTCAATGACGACGGCTCGCGCAGGCTCCGCGCCCAGCAGTTCCGCCGCGAACAGGAAAGAGTCCGGCTCCGGTTTCCCGCGCAGCCCTCGTTCGCGGATGACGTTGCCGTCCACACGGACATCAAAAAATCCGCCGATTCCGGCCGAATGCAGCACCGTGTCGCAGTTGCGGCTCGAGGTGACGACGGCCATTCTCAATCCGGCGGCTTTAAAGCGGCGCACGCATTCGATCGAATCCGGGTAGACTTCGACTCCGTTGGCTTCAATGGCTTCGTTAACCAGCTCGTTTTTGTAGTTGCCCAGTCCGTGGAGCGTGTCCCTGTCCCGGCCGTCTCCGGGTTCCCCTTCGGGAAGGTCGATCTCCCTGGACTTCAAAAAGTCTCGTACCCCGTCCAGCCGGGGTTTCCCGTCCACGTACAGGCGGTAATCGGTCGCGATATCGAAGGAGGGAAGCTCTCTGGCGCATCGTTTTCCATAACGCAGCAGGAATGCGTCGAACATCTCTTTCCAGCATGCGGCGTGCACTTTTGCCGTGGCCGTGAGAACGCCGTCCAGGTCGAAAAGAACCGCGTCGAATTTGTTCCGGGTCACCGGATTCGGACTCATGCATTCCTCCCGTGGGATATTACGGCGCATTGCCGATCGGGTTTCCTTCAATAGATATTTGTTTCCGGTCTAAACGGCATTTGCCAGGCGCAGTTCGAGTTCTTCGGTTGTGCAGATTCGATAGCGGTCCTTGCTGCGCACGATCCGGTCCGCCAGGGCCGTGTGGATGGCGTGTCCGGCCTTCTCGGCGACCAGGTGCCCGATGATGGGATATCCGGTCAGGGAGATGTCGCCCAGCAGATCGAGCAGCTTGTGCCGGACGAATTCATCCGGGTAGCGGAGATGGTTGCCGACAATGCCGGAATCGTCCAGAACCACCGCGTTATCGAGCGAGCCGCCCCGGATCAGGCCGAGGCTTTTAAGGCACTCGACGTCCGAAACGAATCCGAAGGTTCGTGCCTGCCCGATTTCTCGCCGGTATGTTTCGGGCGTCAATTCCATGCGGATTTCCTGGCGCCCGATCGCTTTGTGTTCGAAATCTATGATATAGGTCGCCTTCCTGCCGGGATCGGGATACACGCCCGCGATCTTGTCCCCGGAGCGCACTTCGATCGGTTTTTCGACCACCAGGTATTTCCGCAGAGCGTCCTGTTCAACGATCCCGGCTTCTACGATCTCCTCGATGAAGGAAGCTCCGCTTCCGTCCAGTATGGGGACTTCCATGGAGTCGACATCCAGGTAGAGGTTGTCGATATCCAGCCCGTAGAGCACTGAAAGCAGGTGCTCCACGGTGGAAATCATGACGCCCTTCTTCATGAGAGTGGTGGCGTAGCTGACTTTGGCGACGTGCGAACGGACCGCTTCGATTTCAAAATTCCTCAAGTCCGTTCGGCGAAAACGGATGCCGGTGTCCGGAAGCGCCGGAACCAGGGTAAGGTGGACGTTGTAGCCGGTATGAAGCCCGACTCCCTCGAAGCGGATTTTTCTTTTCAGTGTTCTCTGCAGTTTGATCATGTATGAGTCCCAAAAGCCGAAAAATCGTTAAAAAAGTTTAAAGACGTTGCATATGCAAATTATGATCCAACTTTTCCACAGGAGGGTAAAATCTCATAAACTTAATTTAAACAATAAAATACCCTGTTGAATTTCTTCATTTGATTTTCACCTGAATGCGCCGCTGTGGTAAAAATGATACATCTTGCCGTCGACGGATCCCCATTGTCGGGCCATTGTCTTTATTCATCCAATCCCGGCGCGGGCGTGGGTAACCGGGTTCAACGCGTCTTTGACCCGGGAACTGGAAACAGGCAACGGATAACCTTGAACGGGTTTCCAATTGCGGTTGCCCTAAGCTTGTGGTAAAAATTATGGGTTCTCCGGTGAGTGGATATATGAAGGTCCTATGGATGTTTCCGTTCATTTTTTGCAGTTGGCGAAGGATGGCTGCCGATGCCCGAGTCGATTCGCCGCCGGTTCCTTAGAATCTGAAACCAAAAGGGGTGGTCATGCCGTGAACGACTCGAGGCGTTCACGGCATTTTTTTTAACGCCGTTGTTTTCGGCGCCGCGGGGGAGACGCCTCACCCCCGGCAGTGCGCAATACGAGGCCGTAACCCTGATTTTTGCGAGTCGGAAATGATCCAACCGTCGCTTCAGGAAACACTCAGGTTAGCAGAGCAGGGAACCGTTATCCCGGTATGCAAGGATATCCTCGCGGATCTGCTCACTCCGGCCGCGGCGTTTCTGCGCATCGCCCAGGATCGCCGGAGGGCTTTTCTACTTGAAAGCGTGGAGGGGGGCGAGCGTCTTGCCCGGTATTCCTTCATCGGCTGGGATCCTTTCCTTATGGTGCGCGCAAAGGGTAACAGTGTCTGGATCGAAAGCCGGGGGGAGACGGTCTCGGAGGAAACCAGGGGATTTGAAAAACTGCGCCGGATCTCGGAAGACTTCAGGGCGGTTCCCCTGCCCGGCCTGCCCCCGTTTACCGGCGGGGGGGTGGGCTTTTTTGCCTACGATGTCATCCGCCGGTTTGAGAAGCTGCCGGAGCTGGCAAAGGACGATCTCGGCATCGACGACTACCAGGTCATGTATTTTTCCAACGTGCTCGCTTTCGATCACCTGCGGCACCGCATTCACATCATCGCCAATATTTTCAACGACCGCGGCGGCCGGGGACTGGAAGCCAAATACCGGGACGCGCTGCTGCGCATCGAGCGGACCGAAAAGCGCCTGGCGATACCGATATCCCTGCCGTCCCCGGCTCCGAAAGAATCGGTTCCCGAACCCGTCTCCAATCTGAGCGTCGAAGAATATAACAGGAATATAGAAATCGCCAAGGATCATATTTTCGCCGGGGATATCTTCCAGGCGGTGTTGTCGCAGCGCTTCGCCATGAAAATAAGCTGCGATCCCTTCGACATCTACCGCGCACTGCGCTTCATAAATCCTTCTCCCTATATGTTTTTCCTGCATATAGACGGCCTGCATCTCGTGGGCGCCTCTCCCGAGATGCTGGTCAAGGTCCAGGAAGGCCGGGTGGAGTATGGCCCGATAGCCGGAACGCGCCCCCGCGGGAAGACTCCCGATGAGGATGCCGCCCTGCAGCGGGAACTGCTCGCCGACGAAAAGGAGCGGGCGGAGCACGTCATGCTGGTGGATCTGGGGCGCAACGATCTGGGCCGGGTATGCAGGTACGGGACCGTGAAGGTGACCGATCTGATGCGCATCGAACGGTACAGCCACGTGATGCACCTCGTCAGCAGCGTCGAAGGGACCCTGCGCGACAACCTGGACTGCTTCCACGCCCTGGAAGCGTGCCTCCCGGCCGGTACGGTGTCCGGCGCCCCCAAGGTGCGCGCCATGGAGATTATTGAAGGCCTCGAACCATGCAGGCGGGGCGTTTACGGAGGCGCGGTGGGGTATGTCGATTTTTCGGGCAACCTGGATACCTGTATCGCCCTGCGGACGCTTGTGGTGAAAGACGGCGTTGCCTACATACAGGCGGGCGGCGGTATCGTTGCGGATTCCGAGTCCGCGAGGGAGCGGGACGAATCCTTCAACAAGGCGGGTGCCCTGATACGGGCGGTTAAATTCGCCCACGAAGGCCTGAAGTGACGCATCCGCGCCTCGGGGCGCGCAGTTAAAAGATTTCCATGCTGGATCCTGTACGGAGCGGCCGATGATTCTGGTCATAGACAACTACGATTCCTTCACCTTCAACCTGGTCCAGTACCTGGGGGAGATGGGCCGGGAGCTGAAGGTTTTTCGCAACGACGAGATTTCCGTACCCGGGATAGAAAAGCTGGCGCCCGACAGCATCGTCATATCTCCCGGGCCGGGCCGTCCCGAGGATTCCGGCATCATCATAGAGGCGATTCGGGAATTCGCCGGCAGAATCCCCATCCTGGGCGTCTGTCTGGGCCACCAGGCCATCGGCGCCGCTTTCGGCGGCAGGATCGTTTCGGCGCCGACAATCATGCACGGAAAAACAAGCGACGTACACCACGACGGGCGTACCATTTTCCGGGATCTGCCCGATCCGTTCCGGGCGACCCGGTACCATTCGCTGGTCGTGGAACCCTCGAGCTTCCCCGAATGCCTGCAAGTGAGCGCCAGAACCGGAGACGGAGTCATCATGGGCCTGCGCCACAGGGAAATGACGGTGGAAGGGGTGCAGTTTCATCCGGAATCGATCCTGACCGATGTCGGTAAAAAATTGCTGTCGAATTTCGTAAACCTTGCAGAATCGAGGGAAAAGAAATGATTCAAACGGCGAGTGATTACAGGCTTCCCAAAAACCTCGAGGGCACCGTCCTCGATAAAATCGTATCGACCAAAATTCGGGAAATTGAAGCCGCAATAAAGGTATTTCCCGCAGAGTCCATAGAGGGCGCCCTGGAACGCGCCCCGGAGGTGCGCTCGCTGAAGAGGGCGATTGTGTCGGGGGATGTTCCGGCGATTATCGCGGAGATCAAAAGAGCGTCCCCTTCCGCCGGGCTCCTTCGCGAGGATTTCGACCCGGAAGGCATCGCGCGGCAATACCGTCAGTCCGGGGCCGCGGCTCTTTCGGTCGTGACCGAGGTGCATCATTTCCGCGGCAACCTGGAGATCCTGGCCGCGCTGCGCTGGCATACCGACCTTCCGCTGCTCCGCAAGGATTTCATAATCGATCCCTACCAGCTTATCGAGGCGCGCCGCGTCGGGGCCGATGCGGTTCTTCTTATTGCCGCGCTTATGGATGCGGCGGACCTGAGACTGATGATCCTGGAGGCGGAAAGACTGGGGATGGACGCGCTCGTCGAGGTGCATGACCAAGACGAGTTGCGCAAAGCCCTCGATGCGGGGGCGGGGCTGGTGGGCGTAAACAACCGGGATCTGCGCACCCTGGAAGTCTCCCTGGATGTTTCCCTGGACCTGGCGCCCATAATCCCGGCGAAGGTCGTGGCGGTCGCCGAAAGCGGCATCCGCACGGCCGACGACATTCGCAGGCTGGCGGATGCCGGCTATCAGGGATTCCTCGTCGGCGAGCACCTGATGCGCGCCGCCTCCCCCGGCGCCGCTCTCAGGGAATTGCGGTCCGGCGCCGTCCATTCGGGGCGGAGACATTCATGAAGGTCAAGGTTTGCGGGATCACGAGCTACGAGGATGCCGCGCTGGCCCTGGACGCGGGGGCCGACGCGCTGGGGTTCAATTTTTTCCCCCCCAGTCCCCGCTACATCGATCCCGGGGATGCGCGGGCCATTCTTCGCCGCCTCCCGCCGTTTGCCGTGACCGTCGGACTTTTCGTGAACGTCCCGGAGCCGGATGCCCTGCTTCGCACCGCCGGGGCGGCCGGGGTCGAGGTCCTGCAGCTGCACGGGGATGAGGATCCCGCCTACTGCCGCCGCCTGGCCGGCTTCCCTTTGATCAAGGCGCTGCGCATCGGCGGCGGACCGGTTCGTCAGGATCTGGATTCCTATCCCGTGCGGGCATTTCTCCTGGATGCCAGGGACGATATCCTTTTCGGCGGCACGGGACGGACCTTCGACTGGAGCCTGGCGCAGGGCATAGACCGGAAGCGGCCGGTTATCCTGGCCGGGGGGCTTCGCCCCGGCAACGTGCGGGCGGCGATCCGCACGGTGCGGCCCTATGGCGTGGACGTATGCAGCGGCGTGGAGCGGGAGCCCGGGAAAAAGGATCCCGTAAAACTGGCCCAATTCATGAACGAGGTGAGAAATGCCGGCAGCTAAGGCGGGTCCTTTCAACGGGCCCGATGCGCGGGGCCGTTTCAGCGGCTACGGGGGCCGCTTTGTCCCCGAGACACTCATGGGACCGCTCGAGGAGCTCGAGAAGGCGTACAGGGACGCGGTCCTGGATCCCGGTTTCCATAAGGAGCTGGACCGGCTGTTTCGAACCTACGCCGGGCGGCCGACCCCCCTGACTCCGGCCCGCCGCTTTGCGGCGCATATCGGGAAGGGGCGCATTTATCTCAAAAGGGAGGATCTGACGCACACGGGGGCCCACAAAATCAACAACGCGCTCGGGCAGATACTGCTCGCGAGACGGATGGGCAAAAGCCGGATCATCGCGGAGACCGGGGCGGGGCAGCATGGTGTCGCGACCGCGACCGTGGCGGCCCTTTTCGGGATGGAGTGCGAAATTTACATGGGAACGGAGGACATGCGGCGCCAGGCGCTGAATGTTTTTCGGATGCGGCTGCTGGGCGCGAAGGTCCGGCCGGTCGATTCCGGGAGCCGCACCCTAAAAGACGCGATCAATGAAGCGATGCGCGACTGGGTGACGAATGTCGCCGACACCCATTATCTGCTCGGGTCCGTACTCGGAGCGCATCCCTATCCCTGGATGGTGCGCGATTTCCAGGCTGTCATCGGAAGGGAGGCCCGGGAGCAGATCCTGGCGGCGGAAGGAAGGCTGCCCGAACTCCTGGTGGCTTGCGTAGGGGGCGGGAGCAACGCCATAGGATTGTTTTACGACTTCCTGCGCGAACCCGGCATCCGCATGATCGGCGTGGAAGCCGGCGGCCGGGGGCCGGCTCTCGGGGATCATGCCGCACGGTTCGAGGGAGGAAGCAAGGGGGTGCTTCAGGGAACGCTGAGCTATGTTCTGCAGGATGAAAACGGCCAGATCGCCGGAACCCATTCCGTATCCGCGGGCCTCGATTATCCGGCCATCGGTCCCGAGCACGCGGCCCTGCACGACAGCGGCCGCGTGCAGTACACGTCGGTCAGGGACGAAGCCGCCCTCGAGGCTTTCCGGCTGCTGAGCCGCACGGAGGGGATCATCCCGGCTCTGGAGAGTGCGCACGCGATTGCCGAGCTGCTGCGGCGGGGTCCCGAACTGGAGCCGGACACCCTGGTTATCGTGAACCTGTCCGGGCGCGGAGACAAGGATGTCAACCAGGTCGCCGAAATATTGAACCAGGACGATCTTAAAGGTCGATCGGAATAATTGTAGGGGCGAACCTTGTGTTCGCCCTCTCGGCCCCATTCGGGTAATTCCGCGGATTGAAACACGGGTTCCATGTCCATGCACGTAGGGGCGAACCTTGTGTTCGCCCTGTAACGCATACTGGAGATGAACAAAAGGGCGAACACAAGGTTCGCCATGGAACGGGCACAAAAAATGAACAAAAGGGCGAACACAAGGTTCGCCATGGAACGGGCACAAAAAATGAACAAAAGGGCGAACACAAGGTTCGCCCCTACGGAATGCGAGGCACACATGCCCCGAAGAATAGGCGAAAAATTCAGGGTGCTCAAGGCCGGCGGCGGGAAGGCTTTCATCCCGTTCATCATGGCCGGGGACCCGGACCTTGAAAGCACCGTGCGCCTCGTTCCCGAGCTGGAGCGGGCAGGATCCCACATCGTCGAACTGGGGATCCCGTTTTCCGATCCCGTCGCGGACGGCCCTACGATACAGCGCGCGGGGGCGCGGGCTCTGCGCCACGGGTATGCAATGAAGGATTACCTGAAAGCCGTTGAAAGGATCCGCAGGCAAACCGGCGTGCCGCTGCTGCTTTTCAGCTACTACAATCCCATCTACCGTTATGGGCTCGAGGCGCTGGCGCGGGATGCCCGGCAGGCCGGAGCGGATGGAGTGCTCGTTACGGATATCACGCCCGAAGAGGGGGAAGAGTACTGCGCCTGCCTCGAACGCAACGGCCTGGATCCCGTTTTTCTGGCCGCCCCGACCAGCAGCGCGGAGCGCATCGAAAAAATAGCGGCGTGTTCCCGGGGATTCGTCTATGTCGTTTCGCGCACCGGGGTGACCGGCGCGCAGCAGGAGCTTTCAGGCGCCGTTCGCCCGACCGTGGAGCGCGTCCGCAGGCATACGGAGCTTCCCGTGGCCGTCGGTTTCGGCATTTCTCACCCGGACCAGGTCCGGGCGGTCTGGCAGGTCTGTGAAGGCGCGGTCGTCGGGAGCGCCATTGTCGGGGCGATGGAAAAGGTCCGGGATCCCTCGCGGCTGCTGCCCGAAGTCGGGGAATTCTGCGGGTGGCTTACCGGCAAAAAGAATTCTCATTTGTGAGCGCTTGATTTAGGATGATGGGGGCCGGCAAAATGTCCCGCGGGTCCGGGATGTTTTTGTGATGGGCCTGCAACCAATAGGAGTGGACTTGTATACCATCGATTTCGAGCCCGTAGGAAGACGCCGGAAATGCCCCAAGGGGATTTCATTGCTGGACTGCGCCCGCCGCCTGAATGTGGATATCGTCAGCATCTGCGGCGGGATGGGCAAGTGCAAACGCTGCAAGGTGCAGATCGTTTCGGGACTCGTATCGCCCCCGACACCCGCGGACAGGGAAGCTTTTACCAAAGAAGAGTTGAAGCAGAATTACCGCCTGGCCTGTATGGCCTATCCGCAGAGCGATGTCAAGATACTGGTCCCTCCGGAATCGCTTTCGGCGCCGCAGCGCACGCAGGTCGAAGGACTGGACCTGCATGTCGAGCCCGAGCCCCCCGTGTGCGGCCTGGAAGCGCAGATGACCCCCCCCTCCCTCGATGCCCCGGATTCGGACGATCAGAATCTCTGGTCCGCGCTGAAAAAGAAATACGACATTTCTCCCGGGCGGATGGACATAACCGTTCAACGGGACCTGTCGACGCAGCTGCGGAATCAGAACTGGAAGGCAAGCGTGGCCTTGAGGGATTCGGAAATTGTCGCCCTGGGCGCGTCCCACACACGCTGGCTCGGCATGGCGGTGGACATAGGGACGACAAAAATAGCCGCCTACCTCGTCGATATGGAAAGCGGCGAAACCCTGGCGGCCAGGGGGCTGATGAACCCCCAAATATCCTATGGGGAGGACCTTGTATCCCGGATCTATTTCGCAAGCAAATCGGCGGAAAATGCCGAAAAGCTTCAGATGCTGCTGGTGGATGCCCTGAATCAGACGGCGGATTCCCTGTGCAGGGAAGCGGGTGCGGACCCGTCCCGTATCGTCGAATCGGTCGTGGTCGCCAATACGGCCATCCACCATCTGTTTCTTCGACTCCCGGTGCACCAGCTGGGGGTGTCGCCCTACGTGCCGGCCGTGCGGTCGGCCCTGGATATCAAAGCCCGGGATATCGGCCTGCATATCGCCCCGGGCGCGTACGTGCACATGCTGCCCAATGTAGCGGCCTACGTCGGGGCGGACCACGTGGCCATGATTCTGGCCACCGGCATGGACCGGACCGACGGCGTCAGGCTCGGCATCGACATCGGGACCAACACGGAAATCTGCCTGAACCGCCGGGGCAAGATGACCAGCGTCTCCTGCGCTTCCGGGCCTGCCTTTGAAGGCGCCCATATCCAGCACGGAATGCGCGCCGCCTCGGGTGCGATCGAACATGTCCGCTTGTCGGGGGACCATGTAGAAATCCAGACGATAGGCGGGAAGCCTTCGGTCGGAATCTGCGGGTCCGGGCTGCTGGACGTGATTGCGCAGATGCTCGAGAACAAAGTGATCGACGCCACGGGAAGGATGAACGCACACCCTCTTGTGCGCCGCCGCGACGGCCAGAAGGAGTTTGTCCTTGTAGACAGGCCGGAAGACGGTTCGATCACAGTGTCCCAGAAAGACGTGCGGGAGCTTCAGCTGGCCAAAGCCGCGATCCGGCTGGGCATTGAAACCCTGCTGGAAGATGCCGGCGTTCGGGAAAAGGATATTGACGGCGTCGTCATCGCCGGAGCTTTCGGCACCTTCATCGATGTTGAAAGCGCCGTGACCATCGGGATGCTGCCGCCTCTCCCGCTTGAGCGCTTCAAGCAGGTCGGAAACGCCGCGGGGGCCGGCGCCCGCCTGGCGCTCATTTCCAAAAGCCGGCGCCGGGCGGCCCAGCGGATCGCATCGAGGGACGGGTATATCGAACTAGCCTCCGTTCCGGACTTCAACATCAAGTTTGCCCGAGCCAGTTCCATGACATGGGCTATAAAGGAATAGCGCCCCCATTCGTTTATTTAAAAGGAGTACAAACCATGCAACATCGGACCATAGCTCCAGTTGCTAAGTTTATGCTTCTTCTTTTTTCAACACTTACACTCCCGAAATTCCTCTACACACCAACTGTACGTGCCGAATCTGAGGAAAATGATATTTCTTATTAAGAAATAAGTATTATGCCCCCGTTCCATGACGTGCAACGTTTAACGTTCCAACGCGCAACGAAGCTTTAATTCTTATCCGGACAGGGAAGCGAGAAACTGGGCGTTGGACTCGGTTTTTGAGAGCTTCTCCAGCAGCAGTTCCATGCTTTCGGTGACCGAAAGCGGGGTGAGCACCTTGCGCAGCACCCAGATCCGGTTCAGGTCGGCCTGTTCGATCAGCAGCTCTTCTTTCCGGGTGCCGCTTTTGGCAATGTCGATGGCGGGGAAGACGCGCTTGTCGACCAGCTTGCGGTCCAGGTGCAGCTCCATGTTCCCTGTCCCCTTGAATTCTTCGAAGATGACGTCGTCCATGCGGCTGCCGGTATCGATCAGCGAGGTCGCGATGATGGTCAGGCTGCCGCCCTCTTCGATATTGCGGGCGGCGCCGAAGAAGCGTTTGGGCCGCTGCAGGGCGTTGCTGTCCACGCCGCCTGAGAGCACCTTCCCGCTCGGCGGGACGATCGTGTTGTAGGCGCGGGCCAGGCGGGTGATGCTGTCGAGCAGGATGACCACGTCGCGCTTGTGCTCCACGAACCTCTTGGCTTTTTCCATCACCATTTCGGCGACCTGGACGTGGCGGGTCGCCGGCTCGTCGAAAGTGGAGCTGATGACTTCCCCCTGCACCGAGCGCTGCATGTCGGTGACCTCTTCGGGACGCTCGTCGATCAGAAGAACGATCAGAACCACCTCGGGATGATTTTTCGAGATGGAATTGGCGATTGCCTGAAGCAGCATGGTTTTGCCCGTTCTCGGCGGGGAGACAATCAGTCCGCGCTGGCCTTTCCCTATGGGAGCCAGCATATCCATGACTCTTCCGGAAAGGTTTTTGGAAATCGTTTCCAGCTTCAGGTGCTCCTGGGGGTACAGGGGGGTGAGATTGTCGAAAAAGATTTTGTCCTTGGCGACATCCGGGTGCTCGAAATTGACGGCCTCCACCTTTATCAGGGCGAAGTAGCGTTCCCCTTCTTTCGGGGGGCGGATTTGCCCCGATACGGTATCGCCCGTGCGCAGGGCGAACTTGCGGATCTGCGAGGGAGAGACGTAGATGTCGTCAGGACCCGGAAGGTAGTTGTAGTCCGGAGCACGGAGAAATCCGAAACCCTCCGGCAGGCATTCCAGGACGCCTTCGGAGAAAATCAGGCCGCTCTGCTCGGTTTGCGCCCTGAGAATCTCGAACATCAGTTCCTGCTTCCGCATTCCCGCGTAGCCCTCGACATTCAGCTCTTTGGCGACCTTTATCAGGGCGGAGATGCTCATATCCTTCAATTCGAGAATATTCAGATGGCCGTTATTGCCGTTGCCTCCGTTATCCCCGTTTTCACGTTTCTTGGTTTTGCGACTTTGCGTCGTTTCAGGCATGGATGGCTCCCTCCAGGGGGAGAAATGGGTAGGTTAGAGGATCATTTGGTTTTCGATGCATCGGTTTTTGACGTGGCCCGCTGCACCTGCTTCCATATTTCCCTGCAGCCTTCTCCGGTTTTAGCCGAGGACATCAAACAGGATCGGCCTCCCAATGTGCTGTAGATGAGGCGCGACTGAAGACTCTTTTGGCTGTTCGACAGCTTGTCGGATTTTGTCGCAACCAGGATCCGGGGGAGCTGCAATTCATCCAGCCATTCGGACAGCCGGATGTCCGTTCCTGTCGGCGGCATTCTGGAGTCTACCAGTTGGATTACCAAGGCAATGGTTGATTGTTTACGAAAGTACCTTTCTACAAGATCTTTCCAGTTACGAACAGCGTCTTTACCAGCTTTTGCGTAGCCGAAACCGGGCAGATCCACGAAGAAAAAAGCCCGGTTCAGGCGATAGTAGTTGATGGTCTGGGTTTTCCCCGGAGTGGAGCTTGTACGGGCCAGTCTTGCATTGCCAGCCAGTCGGTTGATCAGACTTGATTTGCCGACATTCGACCGGCCTGCAAACACCACCTCGGGAATCCCTTCTCTAGGAAAATCCCGTTCCGAGACGGCACTTGTTACAAATTCAGCTTGAACCACCGGATTGTATCGGAATGCGCTGCAGGCCCGGACGGCAGCCCGCAACAGAATCCCTTAGTGAGCGACATTCTCGTTCGGCAGAATGTCGTTGATCTCGGATATTTCGGACACTCGAATGGGGACAGGCATCTTCTCTAGAGCTGCCTGCAAAACTTCGTCCATCGTTTCCACTAAATTTACGTTCAATGCCTCCAGGATATCCTGGGGAAGGTCCTGGAGATCTTTTTCATTATCCTTTGGTAAAAGGACGTTCTTGATGCCCGCGCGATGGGCGGCAAGGAGTTTTTCCTTGACCCCCCCGATAGGGAGCACCTTGCCCCTTAAAGTGATCTCCCCCGTCATGGCGACATCTTTGCGGACCGGTATTTTCGTCAGGGCGGAAACGATCGTGGTCGCCATCGTGATTCCGGCCGACGGGCCGTCCTTGGGGATCGCGCCTTCCGGTATGTGGATGTGCAGATCCATCTTCCTCGGGAATTCGCGGCCGATGCCGTATACCGCGGCGCGGCTTCTTACGAAGGACATCGCGGCGTGCGCCGATTCCTGCATGACTTCCCCGAGCTTTCCCGTGAGCGTCAACTGGCCTTTTCCCTGCATGAGGGTGGCTTCGGTCTGCAGCACCTCGCCGCCCACTTCGGTCCATGCAAGGCCCGTGGCCAAACCCACCTGGTTGCTGTCGCTGATTCCCTGCAGCCTGAATCTCTGGCGGCCGAGCAGCTTTTCCACCTCTTCGGCGGTAACTTCGTTGCTCTTGATTTCGCCGGTGACGATCTTCTTCGCCGTTTTCCTGCAGACGTTGGCGATTTCGCGTTCCAGGTTCCGGACGCCCGATTCGCGCGTGTACTTGCGTATGATTTCCAGAAGGCCCTCGTCGACGAACTTTATCTGTTTTTCCTTCAGCCCGCTGGCTTCGATCTGCTTCCGGACAAGGAACCTTTTTGCGATTTCGAGCTTTTCGTTTTCTGTGTAGCCCGATAGCTGAATCACTTCCATGCGGTCCTGCAGCGGCCTTGGAATGGTATGCAGCACGTTCGCCGTCGCGATGAACATCACCATGGACAGGTCGAATTCGGTGTCCAGGTAATGGTCGACGAACATGTGGTTCTGCTCGGGATCGAGGACTTCGAGCAGGGCGGATGAGGGGTCCCCGCGGAAGTCCATGCTCATCTTGTCCACTTCATCGAGCATGAACACCGGGTTCCGGGTGCCCGCCTTTTTCATGTACTGGATGATCTGCCCGGGCAGCGCCCCGATGTAGGTTCTGCGGTGCCCGCGGATCTCGGCCTCGTCGCGCACGCCACCCAGCGAGAGGCGGACGAATTTCCTCCCGGTGGCCCGTGCGATGGATTTCCCCAGGGATGTTTTGCCGACGCCCGGGGGGCCGACAAAGCAGAGAATGGTCCCCTGCGGTTTTCGGACCAGGCTCCGGACGGCCAGGAATTCCAGGATGCGGTCCTTGATTTTTTCCAGGCCGTAATGATCCTCTTCGAGCACTTTTCCGGACCATTTGATATCCCGGATCTCGCGCGATTTCTTGTTCCAGGGCATGGCGATGAGCCAGTCGAGATAGGTGCGCGACACGGTCGACTCGGCCGACATGGGCGGCATCATCTCCAGACGCTGTAGCTCCTTCATGGCTTTTTCGTGGGCGTCCTTGGGCATCTTCGCCTCTTCGATCTGCTTTTTCAGATCGTCCAGCTCGCTCTTTTCATCCTTCCGGCCCAGTTCCTTCTGGATCGCCTTCATCTTTTCATTCAGGTAGTATTCCTTCTGCGCGCGCTCCATCTGGCGCTTGACGCGTCCCTGAATGTTGCGGTCCACCTTGATCTTTTCCATCTCCACTTCGATGATTTCGTTGATCTTCTCGATGCGCTCGGCGAGATCGACCATCTCCAGGAGCTGCTGCTTTTCTTCAATGCTGATGGGGAGGTTGGCGCAGATGTTGTCCGCCAGCTTGGAGGGCTCCAGGGTTTTCATCGCGTTCAGTATCGCGTCGTAGTTGACGTGATGGCTGAGTTTTGAGAACTGTTCGAAGATGGTCTGCAGTTTTTTGATCAGCAGGTTGGAACGGGCGCTGGAAAGAGAGGTTTCCTCCAGTATCTCCACGTCCGCGACGAAAAATCCGGGTTCGTCCGAGTGACGGATCGCTTTGACCCTTTGCACGCCTTCGACCAGGACCTTGATATTACCGTCCGAAAGCTTGACGCTCTGAACGATATTCGCGGCGGTGCCCACGGCATATATGTCCGAGGCTTTCGGTTCGTCGACGGACGCATCCATCTGGGTTGCCAGGAAGATTCTTTTGGAGCCTTCCAGCGCAAATTCCAAAGCCAGCACGGATGTCCGCCTCCCGATCACAAACGGGATCATCATGTGCGGAAACACCACAACATCCCGGATCGGAATCATGGGGAGACGTTCGGTTTTCTTCTGCGGGGTTTCTTTTGTCATACTGGGTTTTAACCGGCCTTTTCCAACAACGCAAAGACGATGTTCTTGTTTTCAACCATTTCGCGCGTAATCACAAACTCCTTCACTTTCTTCTGTGAAGGCAGCTGATACATCACATCCAACATAAGATCTTCGAGAATGATTTTCAAGCCCCGCGCTCCCATCTTGCGTTCCAGCGCAAGATCGGCGACCGCACTGACGGCGTCGTCCGTGAACTTGAGCTTGACGTTTTCAAATTCAAAAAGTTTCTGATATTGACGTACCAGGGCGTTTTTGGGTTTGGTCAGTATTTCCACCAGGGCGTCGTGGTCCAGGTCCGACAGGGGGCCGATCACGGGCATCCTGCCTACAAACTCCGGGATCAGTCCGTACTTGATCAGGTCCCTGGGTTCACATGCTTCGAGAATATTGGCCGGAGGGTTGTTCTTGACGGTTTTCAGCACTTTCGAAGGCTTCTCGTTGGTCAGGAATCCCATGCTTTTTTTGCCGATCCTGCGCTCGATCAGCTTTTCCAGGCCCACAAACGCTCCGCCGCAGATGAAAAGAATATTCGTGGTGTCGATCTGGATGAATTCCTGGTGGGGGTGTTTCCTTCCCCCCTGGGGCGGCACATTGGCGATTGTGCCTTCCAGAATTTTCAGCAGCGCCTGCTGCACGCCTTCGCCCGAAAC
The DNA here is from genome assembly GCA_016933615.1 of Acidobacteriota bacterium. GTDB lineage: Bacteria > Acidobacteriota > UBA6911 > UBA6911 > UBA6911 > UBA6911. The sequence goes on along the minus strand of JAFGAO010000073.1, from coordinate 6,970 downwards.
GTCCCGTGTGATGGACGGGTTCTCGTCTTTTCGGGCGATTTTGTCGATTTCATCAATGTAAACGATCCCCTGCTGGCACTTTTCCTTGTCGCCGCCGGCATTCTGAAGCAGTTTGAGAATGATGTTCTCAACATCCTCTCCGACATACCCCGCTTCCGTGAGGGTGGTGGCATCCACGATCGCGAAGGGGACGGAGAGCATCTTGGCCAGCGTCTGCGCCAGTAGAGTTTTCCCTGTCCCTGTGGGGCCGATCAGCAGAACGTTGCTTTTCTGCAGTTCGAGATCGCCGCGCTTCTTTGTCATTTCCAGGCGTTTGTAGTGGTTGTAGACCGCCACCGCCAGTTTTTTCTTTGTTATCTCCTGTCCTATGACATAAAGGTCGAGGAACTCCTTGATTTCCTGCGGCTTGGGGAGTTTTTCTCCGATGGGGGAGGTTACGACATCATCCGCGATGATCTCGTTGCATACGTCGACGCATTCGTCGCAAATATAGACCGTCGGTCCCGCAATCAGTTTCTTGACTTCGTTCTGGCTTTTCGAGCAGAAGGAACATCTTAAAACATCATCGCGCTCGTCATCTTTTCTCAAAGCAGCCCTCCGGAATGCAGGGAATCCGTTCTACTGTTTTCTGGTTATCACCTGATCCACTATACCGTATTGCATGGCCTGTTCGGCCGTCATGATATAGTCGCGTTCCACGTCTTTTTCGATGCGATCGAGTTTCTGTCCCGTATGTTTCGCCAGGATTCGGTTCATCGCCTCCCTGAGTCTCAGGATTTCTTTCGCGTGAATGTCTATGTCGGTGGCCTGACCCGCGAGGCCGCTCATCGACGGCTGGTGAATCAGGATCCTGGAATTCGGAAGGGCGAATCTTTTTCCCTTCGCCCCCGCCGACAGCAGCAGGGCCCCCATGCTGGCCGCCTGGCCGATGCAGATCGTCGATACGTCGGGCCGGATGTACTGAATGGTGTCGTATATGGCCATGCCGGAAGAAATGTGGCCGCCCGGGGAGTTGATATAAAGATGGATGTCTTTTTCCGGATCCTCGGCTTCCAGGAAAAGGAGCTGGGCGGTCACGACATTCGCCACATTGTCGTCAATCGGAGTGCCTAGAAAGATAATATTATCCTTAAGGAGGCGCGAATATATATCGTACGCCCGTTCGCCCCTGTTCGATTGTTCCACGACCATCGGTATTAGTGCCAACTTCTTCACTCCAGGGTAATTTTAGCATTGCGGTAAATGAAATCAAACGCCTTGTTCTCCCGCAGGTGCTGCTTGAAACCCTCCAGACGCCCTTCCTTTTCAAGCTGGGCTCTCAATGCAGCTGCGGACTTATTCGTCCCTTCTGCAACTTTCTGTAGCTCGGAATTTATTTCTTCGTCGGAAATTTCAATATTTTCCTGCCGGGCGACCGCATTGAGAAGGATTGAGCGGCGGACCGATTCCTCGGCGCGCGGCCTTTCCTCGTCCACAACCTTCTTCCAGTCAATGGAGGCCTTCTGGATGTCGACCCCCTGCATAGCCAACCTGGCAGCCATCCGGTTCACGTAGGATTCCACCTCATCCTGTACCATGCAATCCGGCACGTCCACGGTATGGCGTTGCAGGATCGATTTTAATAGCGCCTCTCTGGCTTCCTTTTCGGCATTTTGGTTCGCCTGCGTTATCAAATCCTTGCGCACCTTCTCCCTGAATGCCTCGAGGCTCTCGTACCCGATATCTTTCGCGAAATCGTCGTTCAATTCGGCGAGCTGTTTTTCCTTTATTTCCTTTGCCAGGACGGTCCAGCGGACCTTATTGCCCGCGAACTGTTTCTGGTGATAGTCCTGCGGATACTCCACTTCGAATGTCCGGGTCTCGCCCTGTTTCACGCCCAGGAGGTTTTTGGTAAACTCTTCATGAGTCTGAGGATGCCCCAGAACCAGGGTAATGTCCTCCTGATGGATGGGCTCCCTGCCGTTATCGAACTCACCGTCGGCGGTCACGGTCAGAATATGGCCGTCGGCGGCTTCGCCTTCGTCCAGGGGGGTGAACTGAGCCTGCTGTTCGCGATAGGTTTCAACAGCCTGGTCCACTTTTTCGTCCGTAACCCGGGCCTGAGCCTGGGTTAACGGAACTTCTTTGTAATCTTTTACTTCAAGATCGGGCACTACCTCAAATGAAAGCGTGAACCTCAAGGGGCTGTCCGGTTTGCTGTCGATATCCTTTATTGCAGGCTGGGCCAGCGGCTGGAGCCTGTGCTCTTCAATGGCCTGTTTCCAGCTTCGTTCGATTACGTTCTGGGTCGCCTCCTGGCGTATTTCCTTGCCGTAGCGCTGTTGGATGACGCTCAGAGGCACTTTGCCCGGCCGGAATCCCGGAACCTTCGCCTTTCGGGCATATTCCCGGGAAAGTTCTTTGATTTCCTGATCCAGTTCCGTTTGCGGCAACTCCACTTCCAGATCTCTCTTGCAGCTATTGACTTCTTTGATTTCAACTGTCAACTTGATCCCCGCCTGTTTCCTTTTAATTTATTGTTACATTCCCGGCATCACGATGATTCCCATGAGGATTATAGTGATAAGTTATAGCGATTCCTAGATTTGATTGGATTTTATTTAAACCGTCATCCTGCATGAATCCGCCTTCCGGGTCAATCTTTATGTTTATGGTGCGAAAGGGGGGAGTTGAACCCCCACCCCTTGCGGGACTGGATCCTAAGTCCAGCGCGTCTGCCGATTCCGCCACTTTCGCAGTTGTCCGACTTGGAAGTGCTGATTCGGGGGATCCCCGATTCACGGCATCTGGGGAAAAACGCGGGCATTAATCCCATTTTTTCTAGGTTGCCGTGTCGTTCGGCTACGGGTCTTGCGTTTCGACTTTTTTCCCGGGGTGCGTCCCACACCTGTCTGGCGCCTGCGCCAATCGCCACCGCCTTGCCCGTTCCGGACCCTCCGGCCGTCTGGCTTGTACGAAACCCTTTAACAAATACGGGTTAGCGAGCCGGTTTATCAAACTGGGAATGTAACAAAGCCGGTTGTATCTGTCAATGTCGGTCGGTCGGCAGTTTGCCGTTCCCGGGAGGCGGCGGGAGCCGGGACAATGATAATTCGCTTCTTTTTCAGTCAAAGAATCGAAGTGCCGCAGGGAGAAATCGGTGGCGTCATTCTTTTCCTTTTGCATTAGTAAAGAAGGGCTTTCCCGTAATTCCCTTGGACTGTTTCGATCCTTTCGCCCGTACTGACCCGAGATCTTCTGTTTTTTGAACAGCTATTGAAAGATAAGCGTGGATAACTATTCATTAAGGTAAATGGGCGGACACGAGCCAGCTTTCCTCGTACCCCGCGAGAAATGCCGGCTTGGTTCGCCTTACGGTTACGCGTTCTCGGAATGCGAAGGTTTGAGATATCCTCATTGAATACGGCAAAAGGGCGAACACAAGGTTCGCCCCTACGTTCGAACTGGGATCTTCGATGAAATATGTTTATCATAATGAATATTTTCAATGATTCAGAGGCTTGACGGGAGGATTTATGAAGCTGGGCGTGATTGATCATATCGACTGTGCACATTTCATACCGGGACATGACAAATGCGGAGTTCTCCACGGGCACACCTACAGAGTGGAGGTCGTGATAGAGGGGGACAACAGTTCCGGGCGGATGATTATGGATTTCGCGGAACTGAAGAAAGCCGTCAAGGAAGTTCTGAGCCTTTACGATCACAAAACCCTCAATGACATCCTGGATTTTCCTTCCGTCGAGAACATCTGCGAATCGATCAAGAACCGGCTGACCGAGCGCATCCCTTTTCCGCTCACCCTCAGGGTTTGGGAAGGCCACGGGAAGTGGGTGGAGATGTAGGCATTAAAACATCGCTGCAGGTTGGAACGTTTAGTGCAGCCGTTACTTGCTTTCTAGAATCGGGTATGTGGCCGGATTGAAAAGCAGGCGCGCCAGCCGCAGGTCCGATTGGGCCAGGTTCGAAACAATAGCCTCCGCTTTCCCGGGATCGGCGGGTACGGTCCATCCGTACTCCCGGTTGAGGGCTTCAGCCAGCTGGCGAAGGGAAGCCAGGCTTGTCTTGCCGTCCCCTTCCGGATCCATAGGCCTTGCCGACACATAATTCAGGAACTGCCTGAAAGCTTTCCGGACGTTATAATCAACGGCGTCCATTTTTATCGTCTTGATGTAACGGAATGGAATGTCCTCCTCCTGATTCGGAATAAAATCTACCAGCAGGATAATTTTATCTTTCTTTTCCCGGCTCAGACTGCCTGTGACGGACCACCTTGAATTGACCCAGTTTGCGACGTAAGCTGCGGATTCCTGCGTGATTGTGCGGGAGCTTCCGGTGGATTCGATCGCGAACCGGATTCCCTCCCACAGGGGCGCCGGGTCCATGCCATTCGCTTTTTCACTGATCTTGGCCATCATGACCGGCATCGCCATGGATGCCCACCTCAGATCCTCATCGCCTTCCGGAATATTAAAAGGCAGGAAGGCTATCCGGACCGGCGCTGCGGGCATGAGCGCTTCCTTTTTTCCCCTCAGGAGGCAGGCGGATTGCAGAAACAGGACCATGACGGCAAGAGCCGGGATGGCGCTGCGTCCGTATCCGCTTCGGGAGAGCAAGCAGCCGGGATCGTCTTTGCGGCGGATGCGGGCGTTTTCATTGTCGTTCGGCATTATCGGCTGATCTCCATTGTCCAAATGTCCGGTCTAAGGGCCGGCAAGGTTGCTGATTCGACGGGATGCGGTCCGGTTGCCACGAACACGGTTCCTGCGACGGGTCTCCTTGCGCTGCGGGCAGTCTGCCGGGGCATGCGGGCGGTTCATCGCAAGCAGTATTGGTATCATAACTTTATAAAACACGCAAACCCGAACAGCCGGTTGCATGAAATATGAAATACAGGATTATGGACATCCATCATTTCGGGTTCGATGGCCTGAACGGGAAACCGAACGATTCTTTCACCGGCGGAAACGATCCCGATCCCGATGCGACGCGACGCCGATGAAGATTCCAAAGAATAGGAGAACCTTTTTTTGAAATATATCCCGGACCGGCGAAACAGGCACATCGAGAGAACTTCCTATGGTTTCTTCCTCGGGCAGGAAAGGCGGTCCGCCGGGAAAACCCGGCGGCTTTTGCGGGGAAACAGGATCTGCGTTGCTCCTGGTCCTCATGGCTATTTCCATATTCTCCCTTCTGGGGCTGTTTATGGCGCTGGATGGGGTCAACGGACTGTACATAAGCGACAATCACGAGAGCCGGATTCAGGCTACAGCCGCCGCCCTGGCGGGCCTAGACCACGCACGCGCCCTGATGCGCGGTCTCGACTACGATGCCGTCCTTCAGGGGATGGACGGTGCTTACAGCCGGGATCCGTCGTATCTGAAGGAGGCGAAGAGTTTCCGTTTCCGCAATCCCTTCTCCGTGGCGGTGGCGCATTCCGTGGACATCCGGAATCCTTCCGCGGCTCTGTCCGGAATACCGGATGACGGGTTCGTCAACACGGGCGCCTGTTTTGGAAATAAAGGAACAGCTTTGATCCCGCTGACGGGTATTGCCCAGGAGGCGCCGGACCCTGCCGGGCCCGGAAAGATTGTGATCTCGCGATATTTCGTCAAGGTTACCGACAACAACGGCGACGTACCGGAAAGAGCGAAGGATGCCGCCGACAATCCCTTTGTCGACGGCGACGGGCTGATCATCGTCCGGTCCATGGGGATCGCGGAGACCTTCCTGAATGCCGTCGGACCGACCTGGCGCCGGAACTCGGTCGTTGTCTTCGAAGCGCGCTACCGCAGATTCTCCGTCTTTGACTTCGGCCCCCCTCTTCTGGTATTGGGTTCCAGGATTTCCACGCGATTCAGCGGGACTTTCGAAATAGCCGGGGACTCCTTCCCCGGCATCGGCGTCATCGATACGGACCTGAACGATAATGACAGTCCCGAAAGAACCATCACCGCGGCGCCCCTGGGGCGCGGCGTTATCTCCGGCGGGGGGTTGCCCAGCCCTGCGGTCCGGGACATCACCCGTTCAGCGGGCTCCGAGCCTGAAAAGGCGCCGATCCTGAATCCCGGTTACCTGTCGGATTTTGTTTTGAACAGGGCGCCGCGCTTTTCGGACAATTACTTCCTCAACGACCAGCGCTGGGGTACGGGGAATGCTCCCGATTTGGGCCGCTATGATTCGACCAGGCCCCTGAACGCTCCGGGGCAGGACCCGAAACTGACCGTGGTTCACGGCAGCCTTTTCCTGACGGGGAATGTGTCGGGCGCGGGGCTTCTGATCGTGACCGGAGATTTCCTGTTTACGGATGACTGCCGGTACACGGGTCTTGTGCTGGCGATCGGCTCCGGCCGGGTGCGTCAAGCTTCCGGGAGCGCCATAAACGGGGGGCTTGTGGTCGCCAGGCTTGAAAACTTCAACGGGAATCCGGGATTCGGAATTCCCGATTTTTCGATATCCGGAAGCAGCCGGGTCCGGGCCGACGCCGGTGCGCTGGAGATGGCTCTTGGATTGATTCCTCCCGTTCAGAGGAGCTTCAGGGAGATTGCGGGGACGGATCCCTAGCGGGCTTCAGTTCTTGCACCCGGCACAGCTGGAGGCGGAACAGGATGAGCAGCCGCTCGACATGGAGCGCGTGCTGCCGTCGCTCGATTTGGAGACGCCGCTGAAGCATGAGAAGAGCCTCTCGATTTCTTTGCTGTCGCATTCGGGACAGGAAACCCCGTTTTCGGAAGGCCCGAAGACGAGCTTTTCGAATTCCGACTGGCATTTCAGACACTTAAACTCGAATATCGGCATAACAACCTCGTTATGAATTCTTTCGAATTTCCATGATAGCCGATCCTCAATCAATACTCAATAAACCATGACCGACCGCTTACGGAAAGTGGGAGCCGGCACTTCTTCACTCCATTCACAACTGTCCGGATCCCGCCGTCCATCGGGGCCAGGGCGAACACAAGGTTCACCC
>JAFGAO010000007.1 GCA_016933615.1 Acidobacteriota bacterium | reverse complement strand
CGGCCGGATCAGCCAGGGAACGGGGACCCAAAAAGTCCGAATACTCTTTTCTCTTGCATCGATCGGATCCCGGGATAATCATTCTGTCAACTGTTGCTTTTCTTTCAAAGAGGGAACGCGGCATCCATTCTTCACGCGGCCCTGATCCTCGTTGCCGGTTTTTGCCGAACCCTGCACCTATCCCGGTGCAGATCAAGCGCCCGTTTCCCCGATGGCCGTGCGGCCTGTCTCGAGGCGGTTTTCCGTAGTTCTTTCAAGGACAAAGGAGGAACCATGCGAGGATTCCGATCAGCTTTGCGATGCTTGACCGTTGTGTGTGCGCTGCTGCCGGCTGTGGGCCTGAATGCGGGTCGTGCCCAGGAGCCCCAATGGACCGAGATGATGATCATGCAGGTTCATCCCGGCATGGCGTTTGAATTCGAGGATTTTCTGAAAAGCGACGTCTTTCCCGCCATGCGCAAGGGGGGCGCCACCGAATGGGGCGGCTGGAGAATCCATGTCGGCGATTCGGGCGAGTATATCTTCACCGCGCCTCTTGCCAGCCTGGCGCAACGGGACCAGCCGGGTCCCCTGATCAAGGCATTGGGCCTGGACGGAATGAAAACCTTGCTGGGCAGGATGCACAAGTATGTCGGGAATACGCGTGCCTGCATTTACATGGGACGTTCCGACCTGGGTATCGAGCCTGCAACGGGCTATGTGCCCAAGCTGGGTTTCCAGGTCAGGGTGATGGTCCCCCCGGGGCGTAACCAGGACTACGAGAGGTGGATCAAGGGGGTCATGGGGGTGATCAAAAACACCAGTGCCAGGGGAGCCTATGCGGGGCAGATCTTTTTTGGCGGCAACCCCGGCGAGTACCATAGCCTGATTCTTTTTGACGCCTACGCGGACATCGACAGATTCGGGCCGGCTTTTTCGAAGGGGATGGAGGCGGCGAATATCCCCTCCCCGGTCGGTTTCGTGGATAAGATGGAATACAGGATCTATGAATACGTTCCCGAACTGAGCCAGCCGGCGCCGGCCAGATAGGAAACGGTCGAATTGCCGAGCGGGGGCCGGCGCCCCTAACCGAGCTTGTCCCGCTTCTGCAGGAGGTCGGCCACTTTTTTGAGGCCGAGGTCCTCGAGGGACGCGCGCGTCGGGCGGCCGCTGGTGGCGCCGAGCCCCTGCACCTCGCACCGGCCGGAAGCGGGCGGACTTGATGCCACCCCCGGATCGCGGAGGCTGGGCACGATGGCCAGGACTCCCCCGTAATCCACAACCTGCACCTCGGCGCCCGGATGGAGATTGTGCTTTTTCCTCAATTCCGCCGGAACGACGATCCAGCCTTTGGCGGAGACCGTGACGTGCATTTCGAGTTCCTCCTGTGTCATACAATTGTATTGATAAGTATAACGCCATGCCCGGGCAAAGCATGGAGTGTCTTCGGTTCTGTCATGTCTGTG
>JAFGAO010000072.1 GCA_016933615.1 Acidobacteriota bacterium | reverse complement strand
TTTAGGATTCGGAAGGAATGATACCCTTGCATAATCCGGAATATCGCCTTGATTGGGAGGGCGAACCTTGTGTTCGCCCCGAATCGGGAATTGATACTTGGGAACGAATGAGAGCTTTACGCACACCGGAATATCGACTTGATTGGAAGGCGGACAGGGTGTGTTCGCCCCTACGGCTTTACGGGTATTTTCAGGGGCTGTTCGAGGGATATATCCATCGTGGATCCCAGTGGGAGTCGAAGGTCCCTGCCGCGCGTCCAGAAGACATTGGCAAGGCCGACAGCGGCGCCTGCGCCGGCTCCGATGGCGGCGCCCTTGCCCCCTCCGGCTAAAGTCCCCACGCCGGCCCCGGCCAGCCCCGGGGCGATGACTCTGCCGAGATCGGCTCCCCGGGACTGCCTGGTTCCCAGCCTCCCCTCAGGGCCGATATCCGCATTTTCGTCCGGATCGACTGCAACCAGGGACGCCAGTATCGGCAGCTTATCCCGGCCCGGAATCTGGATGGATTCGAAGATAAGCTGCAGGACCGCTTTCCCTTTAAAGCGGCCCGGACGCGTGATCCTGCCGATGCTGCCCGAAACGGTGCTTCCCTTCGGAATGACGATCTGGTCCCCCCGATAGACCGGTTCGATCACGTAGGCGGTAAAAGGATCGCCTTCCTGGTTTTCCCCGGTGCTCAGATTGTTGTTCAACTGAAGCCGGAGCAGGGTTCCTTCAGGGACAACCAGCGCAACCTCCGCACGGCACAGGGGCTCGAATGCAAGCCCGAGAGGCAACAGGACGCCCAGGGTGAACTTGCGGATCCGTCTCATTAAGGATAATTTACATGAGTCCATAAACACATCCAAACATTAAATTGGATGGATCGTTCCGTTAAAGGGTTCAACCCGAATCCAGGATCACAGGCCTGAGGTCTCAGTTCGAGGTCGAAGGATGTGAGCGGACAAACCCCGCAGGTTTTGAACTTTCAGTGTTCGGGTTTCGGTGATATGATGATCGGACCTGTCAGATAAAAACCAAGGAGGACTATGCCGGCGATCTCCGCAGAGCTCAAAGAACTGCTGACCGAAACGGAACTGGCGGTGTTCCCTGAAGACTTCGTCGTCGTATATCTGCCGCAGAACATCAAGGCCATTTCCGGCGAGTGGTTTCGCCCCGCAACGACGCGATTCGCCCTGGTGATCCAGGAGCCGAAGACGGTCACCCTGGTGATTCCCCGCCGCAAATGGTTGAGGATGCAGAATATTTTCGAGAATTACGAAGCGAACGGCCCCTGGAAGGTCATCCATTTCAAGGTTAATAAATCCCCCGTGCCTCCCGGCTACCTGGCTACCATGGGCTCTGCGCTGAAGGATTCCGGAATCAGGTCCATCCCGGTATCCACCCTGAAGAACACCTATATCCTGGTTCCGCGGCCGGATCTGCCGCGGGCCGTGCGGCTTCTGAGAGATTTCGTTACGGGTATCGGCAAAAGGAACAAATCCAAAGCCTGAACGGACCCGGAGAGGAATCAGGAATCCCGGCCCAGTTCCGGATTCCAGCGTTGCAGGAACTCGGTGAGAAAGTTATCCGTTCCCGCGCCCGCGGCCCGTTCCATCAAGTCTTTGCCCGCGGCAACAACCGCCGATTCATACGCTTCCCCGGACAGCCTGCCCCGGAGAAGTTCCACGCGAAGGAATAGAAGGTAGGTCTGCAAGACATCCGTCGTGCAGTACTGGTTGATTTCCTTATGGCGCCCCTGGCGATAAAGGTACTCTACGTCGTCCCCCTCGATGGTGTATTTGCCGGGAAGGCCGATCAGCTTGGCCAGGAGGTTCAGGGAATTGCGCGGATACACGGCTCCGAAATTGGAGAGAAAATCGCACAGGTCTATATGGAAAGCGTCGCTGTAGCGATTGCCGCGGTAGGCGCTCCTGCCCTGGTCCGCTCCGAAGTAACGCCGCAGGGAAAGCCCTTGTTTCATAGCCCGGATTTCAAGCACCGGCAGGTCGAAGCCGCGCCCGTTGAATGTGACCAGCGTCTGTGCGGTTTCGAATATTTGCCAGAATCGCGTGATCAACTCGGCTTCGGAATAACGGTCGGTACCCATGCACCCCAGGGATACGATCCGGTAGCTGTCGTCCGCCTGCAGCGTGGCAATGGAAATCGGGATATGAAAGGGAACGGGGAAGAAGTCGCTCTGTTGGTTGCTCCGTTTCAGAATCTGGTCGCGCGCCGCGTCGTAAGCCTGCTCCAGCGTCAGGGCGTCTTCGGGATCGTAAATTTGTTTTACGAGCTCTTTGTCCACTCTGGTTTCGATATCGAATACAAGGTAGCGAATCATAACGGGCCGCACGGAAACCGGGTAGAAAACGGGCCTCCATTGTGGATGATAGATCGCTGCATGTCAAACTCAGTTTTCCCCGGCCCTGCAATTCAGACAGTAGGAGCCGGCCGCCGACGGGAAGCACGCAAATAACTGATATTTCAGGAGGTAAAGGCATCCACGCAGCCCCCCCATCGCAATATGTTGTGGTAAAATAACGATTGCGTACCAGATATAGTTATATTTTGGTTGACAGGGCAGACGGGAATCATGTAAAAAGCGAAACACCTTAAAATGTAACCTTGCAGGTCCGCTTGAATCCGCATTTCACACCGGATTTCGCATTTCAGGAGGGGTGTCTGGTCTGCATTGAGAATTGAAGACGAGGTTGCAGAGGTGTTGATTCCCGGTTTTCAGGTTTTCTTTTTTGGAGTATCTTTCCCAGCGCAGGAGGAGTTTTCAAATGAGCAGTAACAAGCCGTTGCCCATGGAAAGTGCCGCTTCTATTCAGGCAAATAAAAAGCAGCAGCCGAAGTCCGGCGGCGGACTGCAATTCCACCGCCACTTCAGCACCGAGGGACGATCCCCCTACGAAGAAATCGAGTGGGAAATCCGTACGGCCTCGATTACGAACGAGAGCGGCGAGATTATTTTTCGCCAGGAAGGCGTGGAAATTCCCAAGAAATGGTCGCAGACGGCTGCCAATATCGTCGTCTCGAAGTATTTCCACGGCCAGTTGGGAACGGCTGAAAGGGAAACGAGCGTCCGGCAGCTGATTGAAAGGGTTGTCGGAGCGCTGACGAAATGGGGGGTCGACGGGGGATATTTCGCGGCCGCGGAAGACGCAAAGGCATTTCACGACGAACTGGCGTTTTTGCTTCTGAATCAGTACGCTTCCTTCAACTCGCCCGTATGGTTCAACTGCGGCATTGAAGCGCATCCCCAATGCTCGGCCTGTTTCATCAACTCCGTCGAAGACACGATGGATTCCATTCTTCATCTCGCCCGCACCGAGGGGCGGCTCTTCAAATTCGGATCCGGAACCGGCACCAATTTTTCGCCGCTCCGCTCCTCCAGGGCCAGGCTTTCCGGCGGCGGCATCGCCTCGGGTCCGGTCAGCTTCATGAAAGGATTCGACGCTTTCGCGGGTGTGATCAAGAGCGGAGGAAAAACGCGCCGGGCCGCGAAGATGGTGATTCTCGATATCGACCATCCGGATATTGTGGAATTCATCGAGTGCAAGGCGAATGAAGAGAGAAAAGCCTGGACCTTGATTGAAGCGGGCTACGACGGGGGCGTCGACGGGGACGCCTACGGCAGCATCTTCTTCCAGAACGCCAACAACAGCGTGCGCGTAACCGACGAGTTCATGGAAAGGGTCGAGCAGGGCGGGATGTGGGCCACGCGCGAAAGAACCGCGGGGCAGATAGTGGACGAATACAAGGCGCGCGACCTGCTGCAGAAAATCGCCGAGTCCTGCTACGTCTGCGGCGACCCGGGCATGCAGTTCGATACCACGATCAACCGTTGGCACACATGCAGGAACACGGGCCGCATCAACGCCTCCAATCCCTGCTCGGAATACATGTTCCTGGACGATTCCGCCTGCAACCTGGCTTCTTTCAACCTGCTGAAATTCCTCGACCGGGACGGCGAATTCGACGTGACCGGCTTCCGCCGGGCGGTGGATGTGATGATCACGGCCCAGGAGATCATTGTCGACAACGCGAGCTATCCCACCGAAAAGATCGACCGCAACAGCCGCGACTACCGCCCCCTCGGGCTCGGCTACGCGAACCTGGGCGCCCTGCTGATGCACGACGGGCTGGCCTACGACAGCGACGAGGGAAGAAATTTTGCCGCCGCGATCACGGCGGTCATGACCGGCGAGGCCTACCTTCAGTCCGTGCGCATCGCGGCCGTGAAGGGGCCGTTTGCGGGCTACGAGAAAAACCGGGATCCTTTCCTGGAAGTGGTGCGCATGCACCGGAGCGCGGTCCAGAAGATCAATTCCGGCCATGTGCCGGCGGATCTGATGCAGGCGGCCCAGGAGTGCTGGGACCTGGTGGTGCTCGAAGGCACCGCGCACGGATTCCGCAACGCACAGGCGACCGTGCTGGCCCCGACCGGGACGATAGGATTCATGATGGATTGCGACACGACCGGCGTGGAGCCCGACCTCGCGCTGGTGAAGTTCAAGAAGCTGGTCGGCGGCGGAATGATGAAGATCGTGAACAATACGGTTCCCGCGGCGCTCGCGAAACTGGGCTATTCGGAGGAGGAGATCCGCGACATTACCAGGCACATCGACGAAACGGGAACCATAGAAGGGGCTCCCTCGATCAGGGAGGAGCACCTGGCCGTTTTCGACTGCGCCTTCAAAGCCCAGCGGGGGACCCGCTCCATCGATTACATGGGCCATATAAAGATGATGGCCGCGGTACAGCCTTTTATATCCGGCGCCATATCCAAGACGGTGAACGTCCCCGAAACCATCACGATCGAACAGCTCATCGACCTTTACCGGCAGGCCTGGAAGATGGGCGTCAAGGCCATCGCGGTCTATCGGGACAACTCGAAAAAAACGCAGCCGCTCAACGCCTCCAGGGGAACCCGGGCGGAGGACTCCGGGGCCGAGGCTGAGACCGACGGCTTCAAGCCCGTCCGGCGCAAACTGCCTTCGGTGCGCAAGGCGATCACGCACAAGTTCAGCATCGGCGGCCATGAGGGCTACATAACAGTGGGCATGTACGACGACGGCCAGCCGGGTGAAATATTCCTTCTGATGGCGAAAGAGGGGAGCGCCATTTCCGGGCTGATGGACTCGTTCGCCACGGCCATATCGCTGGCACTGCAGTATGGCGTCCCCCTGAGGGTGCTCATCGACAAATTCTCCCACGTCCGGTTCGAGCCGTCGGGCCACACGGGCAATCGCGAGATCCCGTTTGCGAAATCGATCGTCGACTACATTTTCCGCTGGCTGGCATCGAAGTTCCTTACCACCGAAGAGCAGCTGCATACGGGAGTCCATGTGGAAAACGCCGATACCGCGGCCAAAATCGAGGCTGCTGCCGGCAACCCTGCAACAGGGCCTTCCGACGATTTGCGCTCGATGTATGTCCTCGACGACGCCCCTTCCTGCGCCGCGTGCGGCAGCATCATGGTGCGAAACGGCTCCTGCTATAAGTGCATAAACTGCGGAGAAACCAGCGGCTGTTCCTAGAGAACATATGCGCAAGAGCGGAATTTTACTGCACCCCACCTCACTCCCGGGCGACTGGGGGATCGGGGAGCTGGGCCGCTGGGCCTATCGTTTCGCGGACTTTCTTGTGGAAAGCGGACAGCAGCTCTGGCAGATCCTGCCCCTGGGGCCCGCCGGATCCGGATACTCCCCCTACCAGGCATATTCCAGCGTGGCGTTCAATCCCATGCTGATCAGCCTGGAGACCCTGGCCGAGCGGGGCTGGCTGCGCCCCGCCGAACTCGGCTCGTCTCCCGGATTTGCGGAATCCCCGGTCGATTTCGCCCGCGTAGTACCCTTCAAGCGGGACCTTTTGCATAAGGCCGCGTCCCGGTTCTTCCAAAATGATTCCGATGCCCTCCGGACCGAATTTGACGGTTTTTGCGGGGGCCAGAAAGCCTGGCTCGATCCGTTTGCCCGGTTTGCGGCGCTGAAGGAACGGAATAAAAATGCAGCCTGGACTCAGTGGAGGGTGAAGGACGCGAATCCCGCTTCCGTCCTCGAGCAGAAGTTCATCCAGTTTGAGGCATTCAGGGAATGGGGCCTGCTGAAACGGTACTGCAACGACCGGGGCGTTGAAATTATCGGGGATCTGCCCATTTTCGTGGCGCACGACAGCGCCGATGTCTGGGCTGATCCGGATCTTTTCGACCTGGATGCGGAGGGCAGGCCGCGGTTCATTGCCGGGGTGCCGCCAGATTATTTCAGCGAGACGGGGCAATGCTGGGGGAATCCCCTGTACCGCTGGGACGTGATGGAAAGGTCGGGGTACCGCTGGTGGATTGAACGGATTCAGGTCATGCTGCAGCAGGTGGACAGGATCCGCCTGGATCATTTCCGGGGATTTGAAAAGTACTGGGAGATACCCGCAGGAAGCGGAACGGCCGCCGGCGGCCGGTGGGTGGACGGGCCCGGGGACCGTTTCTTCGAAGCTCTGTCGCAGGCGCTGGGGGAGCTCCCCTTCATCGCGGAAGATCTGGGATATATCACGCCGGAGGTCCATGCCCTGCGCGACCGCTGGGGTTTTCCCGGGATGCGGGTTCTGCACTTCGCCTTCGGGGACGAAGCGGCGGACAATCCGCACAAACCCTTCAACTTCATCCGCAACTGCGTGGCCTATACGGGGACCCACGACAACAACACGACCGCGGGCTGGTTCGCCGGCGGGGACCGCCCTTACGCCGGCGATGAGATCGCCCGGGCGAAGCGGTACCTGGGCGCCGATGCCGGGGACGCCGTTTGGGGCCTGATTCGGGTGTTGCTGGCATCTGTGGCGGATAGGGCGATCCTGCCGATGCAGGATGTCCTCGGGCTTGGGCCCGGCGCGCGCATGAACACCCCGGCAACCGTCGAGGGGAACTGGCGCTGGAGAATGCGCCCGTCGCACCTCGACTCCGATATCGCCTCCAGGCTTTACGAATTGAACAGGATCTACGGCAGGCTGCCCTCAAAATAAAACCGTTGCCTGTTGAACGTTAAACCTGCAGCGGTTTTTAGTAGATGGGAACGCAGCAATCCCGGTACTTCGGGTTCTTCCCCCGAACGATGTCGAAATAGAGCCCCCTCAGCCGGTCGGTTATGGGGCCGAGACGCCCGGTGCCCACAGGGCGGTGGTCGACGCTCGTGATGGCCGCGATCTGCACCCCGGTGCCGCAGAAAAAGACTTCTTCCGCCATGTAAAGCTCGGTGCGGTCCATGGGCCTCTCCACAACCTCAACGCCCATTTCATCCCGCAGGAGGTTAATGACCGTGCGGCGGGTGATGCCTTCGAGAATGTTCTCGGTTACGGGCGGGGTGCACGCGACGCCTTTCCGGATCAGGAAGATGTTCTCGGCGGATCCTTCGGAGATATGTCCGTCCTGGTTGAGAACGATCGCCTCATCGTAGCCCGATCTCTGCGCATCGGTTTTGACAAGAGCCGAATTGACGTAGGAGCCGCATATTTTCCCGCGCGCGGGAATCATATTGTCGTCCACGCGTTTCCATGACGAAATCGTCACGT
>JAFGAO010000071.1 GCA_016933615.1 Acidobacteriota bacterium | reverse complement strand
CTGTCCGCGTGAGCGGGAACTGGCGGGTGACCTTTAAATTCTCCGGGTCTGAGGTTAAGGAGGTTGACTATGAAGACTACCACTGAGTCCGCTATGAAAATGCACAATCCTCCCCATCCCGGGGAAATCCTCCGGGAACTTTGCATCGCCCCGATGGGCCTGAGCGTAACTGAAGCGGCCCGGGCACTTGGCGTAAGCCGAAAAACACTGTCGAGTATCCTGAATGGACGCTCCGGAATCAGCCCGGAAATGGCGGTCCGGTTATCGATCGCCTTCAACACGACGTCGGAAAGTTGGCTGCAGCAGCAGCTTCAGTATGATCTCGCGCAGGCCGAACAAAAAAGACGCTCTCTTCGGGTCAAGAAGCTGGCGGCAGCCTGATTCATTCTCACCTGCCGAACTTGCGCAGCACTTTAATTACGAACCATAAAATCGATATGGCGGGTGACCGGCGGCAACAGCCTGACCTCAACGAATGCTGTGTTTTAAATAAATCCCAGGACGGCGTTCAGAATCAGGGTGAAGACGAACCCCGAAACGGAGAGGACCGTGGTCATGGCGGTCCAGGAGCAGAGGGTCTGTTTTTCGCTCAACCCGAGGTATTTCCCGACCAGCCAGAACCCGCTGTCGTTGACGTGGGACATGATGGTCGAGCCGGCCGCGATGGCCAGGACGACCATGGCTTTGCCCGTTTCCTCGAGGCCGGCATGTTCTATGAGCGGAGCGACGATGCCGGCGGCCGTGATCATGGCGACCGTGGTCGACCCCTGCGAGATGCGGATGATGACGGCCAGAACGTAGGCCAGGAGCAGCACGGGAATTCCCGATCCGGCGACCGCCTCGGCCAGGGCGACGCCGACGCCGCTGTCGACCAGCACCTGTTTGAAGATTCCCCCGGCGCCCGTGATCAGGATGATCAGTCCCGCCGGCGCCAGCGATTTCGTGGACAGGTCCAGCAGTTCGGCCCCTGTTTTCCCCATGCGGATGCCCAGAAAATAGAGCGCGGATAAAGTCGCCAGTGTCAGGGCCGCGAACGGGTGCCCGACGAATATAAAGAGGCCGGTCCAGAATCCCGGCCGGAGGATTTCGTATTCCACCATCCATTTGGCGGCGGTATGCAGAAGAATGAGAACGATGGGCAGCATCAGGATCGACAGGACCAGCCTGAAGGACGTCTCCCCCCGGGCCGCATCCGCCGGCTCTTCCGACGTCTCCGTGAAAGGAGCGTTGTCCGCTTTGATTTTCGTGCTGATGAAACGGCCGAACACCGGTCCCGCCAGCACGGCCGTCGGGATGCCGACGATGATTCCCAAGAGGATAACCCAGCCCATCTCGGCCTGGAGGATCTGCGCGACGGCGACGGGGCCCGGGGTCGGCGGGACGAAGGCGTGCGTGGCGATCAGGCCCGCAAGGAGCGGGATCCCGTAATGGAGCAGGGGTTTCCCGGTGTCGCGGGACAGCGCGTACACCAGGGGCACGAGGATGATGAACCCGACGTCGAAAAAAATCGGGATGGCGATGAGAAAGCCGGCGATGACCAGGGCCCACTGCGCGCGGTTTTTCCCGAAGCGGTCAACCAGGTGATGGGCCAGGGACCGGGCGCCGCCGGATGCTTCCAGGATCTGGCCGAATATGGCGCCCAGCCCGATGATGACGGCGACGAACCCGAGGGTGGACCCCATACCGTTCTGCATGCTCTCGAAGACTTTTTCGGCGGGCATGCCCACGGCCAGGCCCACGGCCATGCTGATGATCACGAGGGCCAGGAACGCCTGCAGCCGGACTTTGAGCACCAGCACCAGCAGCAGCACGATTGCCAGAGCGAGGACCAGGGACATTGCGGGAACTGTCATGGCGATTTAACCGGATAGCACGTTTGCATCGTTAGCGGGCGGCGCGCCCTTTTTCCGGTTGCCATCCTACTATAACTTCTCCAGAATCGGTTAGGATTGAGTGCAGTCCTTGGAGTGCTGAAGCTTGCTTCAGCCTTAAATTGCGGGAGTTTCCGCCTTCGCTTAGCCGAACCGAAGGTTTGGCCAAGCTACGGCGGACAAGTGCTCCCGCTTTCGATAAATCGAGGCGCCTCATCAAGGCGCAAGCAAGCTTGCGCACTCCAAGGATTATGTCGGTAATCCTTGGAGTGTATGAAAAAAACCAGTAGCGGGAACGAATCAAAATACTGCGCGATCCGGGTGTCGATTGCGGACATGGTCGCGATGCGCGTGCGGACCCGGCGGGCGGGGAACGCGCCGCAGCCGCAATTTCTCTACCAGGCATTCCCGCCGGACGCCCTCCCGCTGATGGCGACTATCCCCAGAGGAACATTCGCGATCTCGATACCCTATCACTCGAATTCGGGCTGCGGCTACCTCATCACCAAATCGGCGCCAACGGGCAGAAGAGGCTTCGTGCTGGTGTACGCGCTGCAGCCGAACCGCCGCTACGAGGCAATCAAGGTGGTGTTTCAGGGAAGCAAATACGGCATCGAAGAGTTTGTGGACTATGCCCGAAGGTGGACCGACGCCAACGCCGGGACCCTGCACCGCGTCCCGGAGAAATTTCTCTACTTTGCGCCTTCCCGGGACCAGTGGAGCGTGATCCGGCGGGACCAGGGCTACATGGCCGTCGATCCCACCAGCTTCCCGGGGCGCCTTTCCGCGGAAGTTCTGCAAAAAAGAGGGAGAATAACCGCCTCGGGCGTGGTTGCCCGGGTGCCGCTTCTTGCCTGTGAAGTGAAGGGGACGCGGTTTTTGCCGTACTTCCGGAAGGTGGAGCTGACGTTGGACCCGGATCCCGGCCCCGGGGCACGGTGGATTTCCTTCAGGGATCATGTGCGCATCAAAGCCCGCGAAGCGGTCCCTCCCGCCGCAATTGCGGGAAATTTCCCCGCCTGGCTGGACCGGATGAAAAAGGACTGCGGGTTCGAATCCTGGGTTTTCCGGGCGGGCAGGCTCTTCGGGGCCCACACCGAGTGGTGGGGCGACGGGAACCGCCGCTACGCGGAACACGAGGGAATCGATTTCGCCGAAGGGCGCGACGCGGACGGCCTGGTCCGTCCCATTCCCGAGGGAACCCCGGTCCGGGCTGTCGACAACGGGGAGATCGCCGCCGTTCTGGACGATTTCCTGGGCAAGACGATCCTCGTCCGGCACCCACAATTGTTGAATGAGCACGGGTCGGTCTTTTTCAGCCAGTACAGCCACATCGTGCCCGCCGGTTTGCCGGGGCCGGCCGTGTCCAGGGACCGGGTTCTCGGGACGGTCGGGCGGCTGACGGGGTCGAAAGCGCCCGTGCATTTCCATTTCGCCGCGGCCTGGATTCCGCAGGACATCGTTCCGTCCGAACTGACCCTGGGCCACCT
>JAFGAO010000070.1 GCA_016933615.1 Acidobacteriota bacterium | reverse complement strand
CGATGCTCGGTTTTCTTTCCCGTGCCCCGTGGTATTCCACCGCCGTGCAATCAGCCTTTCCTGAGTTCACGCCGCAGTATTTTGCCCTGCGGGGTTTTCGGCAGATCGGCGACAAAACGGATTGCCTTCGGCACCTTGTAGGCGGCCATGCGTTCCTTGCAGAAGAGGATCAGGGTTTTCTCGTCGACATGCATGCCGGGTTTTATGGTGACGAACGCCGTGACCGCTTCGCCGTATTCCTGGTGCGGCAGGCCGACGACGCCGCATTCATTGACTGCCGGGTGCCGGTGCAACAGGTCCTCCACTTCTTTGGGAAATACATTTTCCCCGCCGGTGATGACGATGTCTTTGATCCGGTCGACGATATAAAGGTATCCTTCTTCGTCGAATACCCCCACATCGCCGCTGTGAAGCCAGCCGTTGCGCATGACGTGTGCGGTTTCTTCCGGCTGCTCGAAATACCCCTTCATGATATTGGGGCCGCGAATGATGATTTCTCCCTGCTCTCCCTGCGGCATCTCGTTGTCGTCGCCGTCGACGACTTTAAGTTCGATGATGCCTGCCGGCACGCCGATGGAGCCGATTTTGTGACGGAAAAGATGGTTGAACGTCACGATCGACGCGGTTTCG
Source organism: Acidobacteriota bacterium (assembly GCA_016933615.1). GTDB lineage: Bacteria > Acidobacteriota > UBA6911 > UBA6911 > UBA6911 > UBA6911. Next base: position 4,737 of record JAFGAO010000070.1, on the reverse strand, counting down.
GTCATGCCGTACGCCTCGTGGATGGGAATGCCGAACGAGTCGACCCATCGCCGCACGATTTCCGCGGGCATACTGGTGCCGCCCGAAAAGACATAGCGCAGGCTTTTCAGCTGTTTCGCGGTTTCAGGACTGTTGAGAAAGCGGATGAATACGGTCGGAACCGCGTACAGGCGCGTGACCGCGTGAGTGCTGACGGCCTCGAGAATGCCGTCCATGTCGAAGCCGGGAAAGAGGACCAGGGTACCGCATCCTGAAAAGAAGGTGTGCATTATGTGACACTGGGCAAAGACATGATTGAGCGGCAAAAAGCAGATGCCGGTATCCGAAGGCAGCATCCTTTCGTGATAGGCCACATTCTGCGCGCTGTAGAGGAGGTTGCGGTGCGTCAGCATGGCGCCCTTGGGCGTGCCGGTCGTCCCTCCGGTATAAAGAATGGCAGCCGTGTCGTCGCCCGAGGTTTTCGTTCGCGGCAGCTGGCCGCCCGGCGGACATACGCCGCGCAGCAGCGCCTGCAGCGTATCATCCCGCTCGACGACAACGGTGGCGCGGACCAGCGGAACCGTATCGGCGGAAGGCAGCTGCGAACAGAGCGATTCGGACGTGAAGATGACTGAAGCGCGGGAGTCCCTGACCACGTCGGTCATTTCCTGTTTTTTATACGCCGCGGGCACGCAGACGGCAATAGCCCCGATCCGGGCGATGGCGTAGTAAACGATGATCCATTCGGGACGGTTCGGCATGTAGATCGCGATACGGTCTCCGCCGCCGGCGCCCATGCGGCTGAGATACATCGCGGTTCTTTCGATCATCCGCTGCATTTCCGCGTAGGTGTAGCTTCGGGCGCCGAAAATGAGGGATTTTTTGTCCGGGTAGCAGAGTGATGCGTTTTTGAATTCGTCGGCGACGTTCATGGCCCGTTCCTTTCGCCGCTATTATACGTGCACGAGCGGCTTATGAGGATCAAATCGCCGCGGTGCGGAGTTTTTCACATGAAATCGATTGAGGGACCTGCCGGGAGCGGCGCCGCTCCCGGATATTTCTGTTTGGGATCATAATTGGGCGGCAGGTAGACAACGGCTTTCCGATCGACGCCGATGCTTTTGGAGTTATACGTGATGGTCTCCAGTTTGCCCTTCGGTATGTCCGGCCGGACCTGGATGTAGTCTGCAGGCGCGTGATTGGGTAATGTCAGAGTCGATTCCGCCGCCATCGGCACCGCGGCCTGAGCGGATGGCATAGTTCCGAGTGCCATCTGTATGCATGCTGCCCCGAGCAGGCAACCTGTGAGGAATTTCCAATGCAGCTTATTTCTATAATTCATGAAAGGCCTCCGTCGGCGAGATGTTTGAATATCGGCCATACGCCTTGACTGATTGCCGCATGGCTTGCATGTCTGTTTCCTGGGAAAGAGATTATTTTTCCGATATTGCAATAAATACCGCTGCGCCCAAAATCCATGTTGATCGCCCCGATCTTCAGCCAAAATGCCCCGATAGGCAAGATGTAGCAGTTCCAGGCAATATATTAAGGGTTATCAGCAGACGGGAGGGGGAAGAGGATGCCGGCTGCCGGAGAGAAACGGCAGCTGAAGCTTCCTATCCTTTGCGTGTCCCAGTTCTCCCGCGTACGAACATCGGTTTTACGGAGGCTTCATCGAAAAGCCATGATGCACTGTAACCTTTTCCCCTTTCCGGGACATTATTCATCATGGTGAAAAGGACAACGGCCCGATCCGAACCGGAGATCGATTTCGGCAGGCTTCGCCGGCGGGACAAGGAAGAAGTCGGGCGCTGGTTTGACGCCTATTCCGATCCGGTCTACGGTTTCATCTTCTACCGCGTGGGACGGGATGCCGATCTGGCCGGTGACGTGGCTCAGGAAACCTTCGTTTCCGCGCTGGAAACCATTGAACGATTCAACCCGCGCCGGGGCGAGATGTTTCCCTGGCTGACGCACATTGCCCGGAACTGTATCCGAAAAGCCCTGCGCAGGCGGGGCAGGGACGAGGCCCTGCCTGATTTCTGGAATGCCGTGGATCATAGACTCGCCCGGGCGATTATGAGCATGCGCTCGGATATTTTCCCGGAAGAACTTCTGGCGCAAAAAGAAATTGCGGAACTGGTGCGCATGGCGTTGACCAACCTGCCTTTACGGTACCAGACGGCCTTGCGCAGATGCTACTTTGAAGAACTGTCGCTCCATGAGATAGCCGCCATGGAAGGGATCAACCAGGGCGCCGCGAAAGTGCTGCTTCATCGTGCAAGGCTGGCTTTTCGAGCCGCGTTTGAAACGATATCCGCTTCGGTATTCAAAGGTCAGGGAGAAGGGAAGGCAACCCCATGAGCGGCATGGATACAAACAAGGATCAGAAACGCCTGGACGAAAACCTGGATCGGTTGCTCAGGCTGGGCGAGCCGGCGCCCCGGATGCCGGAGGATCTGAAATCCGGGATCCGGTCAAAATTGTTCGAAGTGGAACAGGGGCCCCGTAAAATGAACATCCCTCCCGGTCGCCGGACTGTATGGGCCCTGGCCGCCGCAGCAGCGCTGGTCTTCTTCTTTATTGCATTCTGGAACGGTGGGGCGCCGGCCGGTATCGTCTGGGCTGACGTGCAGGGGCATCTCGACCAGGTCCACACCCTGACCTTCAATGGCCTTACCATGACCGGGATGCAGGTAACCGGACGCAACAAGGTCTATTATAAGGACCCCGGGCTTTCAAGATCTGAGGAGTATCCTCCGGATGCCGGTTCCGGCCCGGTAAAAGACGGACCCAGGAAGATAACCATCATCCGACGAGAACCGGGTCGTAATGAGGGGGTGACTCTGTACCCCGGAGCAGGTCGGGGGGAGCTGTTTGATTCTGTCGTCCTTACGGACGGAACCAAGCCGCCTTCCCAGCTTCCCATGGATCTCGCTTCGTTTAACTGGGAACTGATGAAGGAAACTGCGGCAGACAAAACCAGGCGTATCGGAGATCGGGTAATCAACGGCATCCCCGCCGTCGGCTTCGAATTCGAGATCCCGAACCGGGTGTACGTCAATCCGGAAAGGCAGGTCCATGCGAAACTCTGGGCGTCTGCCGACCGCGGTACGCCCCTGCTCATTGAGGTGGAGTCTCGGGATCCCCAGGGGCAAAACATGCGTACGGAATACTCGGACTTCAGGTGGAATGTTCCACTTGATAAAAACCTTTTTGACCTTGCCGCACCGAAAAGCTGGGGCCTCAGCCGCACCCGGGCTGAAACGGCGGAATATTCAGATGCCGGGCTCGCTCCCGGCGTCACCCTGCAGATAGGTCCGCACGGTAGGGATCCGTTGACCGAAACGGAAGACGTGGCCGGAGTGGTCCGGGGAGAACAGTTGACCCATCCCGATTCGGCCGTTCCCCGTGACGTGCGTCTTACAATCGAGCTGAAACCGGAGGCCATCCAACGGCTGCGTGACTATGCCCGCGCCGATCGGGACGAACTCCTTGTCGTCGATTTCAACGGGCAGATAAAAGTGGTTCCGAATCTTTATGGGACCGGTCCTTCTCAGCTGAGCTTCAATCTCAGCCTGCTGGACCTTCCTCTGGCTGAACTGGAAGAAAGATATTTCACGACCACTATCGAAAGGAACGGATTATGACCGTCCGCGTGCATCGACAAAAACATTATCTTTTCTTCTATACAGTCCTGGCCTTTGCGTTTATTTTCACAATCGCTCTAACGGCGGCAGGGTTGTCCGGCGACAGGACCGGCAATCATACGTTCGAAGCCCGGCTCGCTTCACATGACAAAGTGGAGGGGTGGAAGATGGTTCCCGGGCCCGATCCGGAGAAAACTTTCTTATGGATCTCGCCCGAAGCGGCTCTGACCAACGCCGATATAGCCCTGGCCTATGTCGATCGGACGCCTGAGGGCAAGCCGTGCCTGGGAATTCTTTTCACCGAGGAAGGTGCCCTGAAGCAGGCACGCCTGACCAGGTCTCACGTTGGGAAATTCGTGGCTGTTATGCTCGACGGCCGGGTTGTCATGGCCGCCAGGATCCTGGATGAAATCACCGGTCCACGGGCAATGATAATCGGCAATTTTTCTGAAGAAGAAGCCGAATCGATAGCGGAGGGATTGTCCGGCGACCCAAAACGGAAAATCAGAGTCGAACCCGGGAAGATTGACTTCCAACTCCGGCTCGCTTCCTATGAAAGAGTGGAGGGATGGGAAATCGGCCTCGTTCCCGGACCGCCGAAGACTCCCGTGTGGATTTCGCCCGAAGCCGCCCTGACCAACGCCGATATAGCCCGCGCCTGGCCTCAAGCGGATGCGGACGGATTCGGTGTAGGATTTATGCTCACGGAGGAAGGTTCCCTGAAGCTGGCGCGGCTGACCAAATCCCATATCGGGGAGATTCTGGCCATTATGCTCGAGGGCCGGGTCTACTCGGCCCCCAGGATCATGGATGAAATCACGGGTGGCCGGGCCATAATCAGCGGCAAATTCACCGAGGAAGAGGCCGGATCGCTGGCGGAGGGGATCCTGTTGCAGTAATCAATGGGCCGAGGTCCCAGTGTTCCCGCAGCATCCGCCCGCAATTCTCAATGGGCGGGAGGGGGAAGGGAATCCCGGTGCCCTGACGGAAACGGCAGTTGATCCTTCCTATCCTTTTTCGAGCCTTTCCCCTTTCCTCAATACCGTGCGATTGCTTCCCAACAATAGCCCGCTGACCGGCGTCCATCATGCCGGGCAGAATACGATAT